>JADDPH010000002.1:0-23995 GCA_016781925.1 Sphaerobacteraceae bacterium
GCTGATCTGCTAGTCCTCCCCTTGGGCCTTGGTGAAGCCAGAGACGCCGTCGAACTCCTGGAGCTTCTCAACGTGGACCCACCGGTGCTCGGCGCCGACCCGGGCGAGAACATCGACGGTCTGGTCGTCGGTCAAGTCGGTGCCGCCGTCGATCTGCATCAAGCGGCAGGAGAAGGCATCGACGGTGTCGGTGACGGCGCCGGCGGACGGGTAGACTTGCGTGCCACGGCTGGAGATGGTCTTCAAGGCCACGGCGGATCCATCCACCGCCCGCTCAATGCTCGGACCCAACTCGTTCGGGCTCAGGGCCGATTCGACGAAGACGTCCAACCCGACAACCCGGCGGGTCTCCGGCTTGACGAGATCCGGCGGCAGGTTGAGCCGGGGCATCTGGAGCGGGGTGCGAACCCGGGCCGGGTAGCGGTCGGAGGTGCGACCGAGATTGGCGATCACGGCATTGGCGAAGGCGGAGGTCGTGGCGGCACCGGCGTCGCCGACGACGTCGCGGGTGCGCGCGTCGCCTTCCTCCCAGGTGACGACTGTTGCCTGCTCCACCGCAGACGCCTGGTCGAAGAGACCGATGTGGCGCAGCATCATCGCGGCGGTCAGGATGACGGCGGTTGGGTTGATGACATCCTTGCCGGCGTACTTCGGCGCCGAGCCGTGGACCGCCTCGAAGATGGCGATGTCGTCGCCGATGTTGGCCGAGGGGGCGAAGCCGAGACCGCCGACCAAAGCGGAGGTGAGGTCGCTGAGGATGTCGCCGTTCATGTTGGTGGTGACGATGACGTCGAACTGCTCGGGCCGCTTCACGAGCTGGTGGGCGGCGTTGTCGACGATGATGTGGTGCGCCTCGATGTCCGGATACTCCGGTGCGATCGCCTCAAAGGTCCGCTTCAGGGTGCCCTCGGTCAGCTTCATAATGTTGGACTTGGTCGCGCAGTGGACCGTCTTGCGGCCTTCGGAGCGGGCGAACTCGAAGGCGAGGCGGACGATCTTCTCGCACCCTTTATGGGAGATGAGCTTGAGCGCTTCAGCAACCCCAGGGGTCTGCATGTACTCAATTCCGGCGTAGAGATCCTCGACGTTCTCCCGCACCACCACCAGGTCGATGCCGCGCCCGCTGTACGGGGTCGGCACGCCGGGCATCTCGCGGACGGGGCGAATGTTGGCGTAGGTCTCGAAGAGCTTGCGGAGGGTGACGTTGGCGCTTTTCTCGCCGAAGCCGACCGGCGTGGCGAGCGGACCTTTCAGGACGACCCGAGTGCGGTGAATGGAGTCAATCGTCGCCTGTGGGACGCCAGACGGCAGACCTTGCTTGAAGACCTCGCCGCCGGCCTGCTGCTCATCCCAGGCCACAGGCGCGCCGGTTGCCTCGACGATCCGCCGCGCGGCGTCGACCACTTCCGGGCCGACGCCGTCGCCGGGGATCAGGGTCACCAGCCGCTTCCCGTCAGGGGTCATCGCACCGTGGGTCGTCTCGGGGGCATCCATCGTGAATTGATCTCCTCTCCCAGAGGCGTGGCGGACCATAGCACGTGCCGGCGATCGGTCCGCGGGCGACACCGGCGGACAGGAGCCCGTCCGGCGAATCGATTCGCGAAGCAGCCCATACTATAGCCGGAGATGACGTGCGTGCCGGGTGACAAACGGGGCAGGTTGGGGCGTTCGGGGGAGATGGGAGACGGACCTCCTGTTTGAGTCGGGCGCGGGATGGCGGCAGGCGTACAATGCCATCAATCCCGGACGTGGTCGTCACCAAGGATCTTCGAGGCGATGCCAGCGCCCAACCCGCCAATCCGAGACGCCAGGCCGGAGTTGAGACCCGGTGATGCGGCGCTGGCACGTTTTCGGTCAGCGGTGGCCCGGACGGACGCACTGATCGAGCGATCCAACACCCCGGAAGGCAAAACGCCCGCCGAGATCCGGGCCCGGGCGGAGCTGCGGCTTCGCCGTGTGCGCCGGTTCTTGGCCTGGCTGGGCGACCCGCAGGATGCCTATCCGATCGTCCATGTCGGTGGCACCTCCGGCAAGGGCTCCACGTCCGCCGCCATCGCCGCCATCCTCTCGGCTGGGGGCCACAAGGTCGGGCTGCACACCTCACCCTACCTTCAGGTGGCGACGGAGAAGCTTCAGGCTGATGGCCGGTTGATCGACCCTAACGTCTTCGCCCTCCTCGTCGACGAGGTCCTGGAGGCGCACGACGCCTGGCGACGGGCGAACCCCGGCGATGACCAGTTGACCTACGGCGAGGTCTGGGTGGCGCTGCTGACGACCTACTTCCGGCGGGAGCGGGTGGACCTGGCCGTCATCGAAGTCGGCGCCGGGGGCCGGTTCGACCTGACCAATGTGGTCCAGCCGGTGGCAGCCGTGGTGACCTCCGTCGGACTCGACCACACCGTGACCCTTGGAGAGACGATCCCGGAGATCGCCTGGCACAAGGCGGGGATCGTCAAGGCCGGCGCGGCAGCGGTGACGGCGGTCGCGGACCCGATGGCCTACGCCATCATCGCGGCGGAAGCGGAGCGGGCCGGCGCGTCGCTGGTACGTGTCATCCCTGGCGAGACATTCGAGGTCGTCGAGACGAGCCCCGAGGGCACGATTTGGCGCGAGTTGCGGGTGAACGCATCAGGTGGGCGAATCGTGGAGGCGCCGCTGCCGGCTCCACCGGGCAGGTTCCAGGCGACAAACGCGGCGACCGCGGTCGCAACCGTGCGCGAACTCGCTGCACGGGGGTTTCCAGTCACTGAGGGCGCGATCCGGGCGGGACTTGCCGCGGCGCGCCTGCCCGGGCGGTTCGAACGAATGCCCGACGTTGTGCCGGTCGTGCTCGATGGGGCGCATAACCCTGAGAAGGTCGGCGCACTGGCCGCGGACCTACCGAGCCTGGTCGGACGGGGGGAGACGAGGCACCTGATCGTCGTTCTCGGCGCATTGGAATCGAAGCGACATGACGAGATGGTCCGGTCGCTAGAGCCTCACGCCGCGGAGCTGGTGACCACATCTCCACATGTGCTTGCTAAGCCGAGTGCCGTGGCAGCGGATCTGGGCGCGACGGCGCGGACTATCGGCTTTCGTGGTCGCCTGACTGTGGAGCCGGATCCAACGACGGCCCTGGAACGGGCTCTGGAACGGGCGCGTGCGACGGGTGGGACGGTGCTGGTGACAGGTTCGCTCTATCTGATCGGCAACGTGCGGGGACGGTGGTATCCAGACGAGGCCATCGTGTTGGAGCGCACCTCTTGGCCGGGCACGGAGCGCTCGACCCATGCCGGTGGGACCTGAGAGACGGTGGAGACATTCGGGTCCGGCATACCGCGGGACGAAGGGTAAGGGCGGACCGCAGCGCGAATCGTCCCGGGAGGCAGCCTGTTGCCTCGGGGTTCCGCTGCAACACGCGATTGGGAACGGCCGTCCGCGCCCATGACCCCCTCATCGAGCCTGGTGGCCACTCCCCTTAGGAACCCCGCGGTGTTCGTGCCGGTTCTGGCGATGGACTGTTTAGCTGGACTTCATATCGCGGCTGTAGGCCACGGCGCCGACGACCGTCAGCACGAGTCCGACGACCATCATGACGACACCAAGCGTGCTCTGGCTGGTGCTTGGCTCGAGGTAGGCCAGGGCTATTCCGAAGACGACAAGACCGACCGACGCAAGCACCGACCCCACGGCGATCAGGATTCGCCCAACCTCACCCATCGGTTCCCACCCCTCCTCGCCACGCGCCGACCGGTGTCTCGCCAACCACCGGCACCACCGGCAGCAAGCCTACCGGAACATCCTCCGGGCGTCGAGAACGCTGTGCCCGAGTGCCCGAGTTTCTGTGGCCGACACGTTCGTGGACTATGCGGGCGTCTCCACTGCAAGCGACCATGGCGTGGTTCCTGATGGTGCTGTGGAATCGGCCCCATCAACTGCCGGGCGTCCGCGGCGATCCGGTGCGGGTCAGTGTCGTCTGCATGTGTCCATTTGATAGTTTACAGGCGTGGTCCAGATTTTGCGCTAAAGGGTGCGGCGGGTGGTGAAACTCGTCAGTCCTCAAGTACGTGTCGGGCTCGCCCGAACGACCGTTACCGGCCTCACGAGAGCGGGGATCGCCCTCGGAACCTGTATCTGTCCGACACGTGTTTGGCCCTCAGGCATGTCCTGGCGCTCGAGATCCCGCGCTGCTTAGGGCCCCACGATTCGTGAGCCAGGGACAGCCCGGCTTCGTCTCTTGTCGTTGGTGACGGACACATCGAGAGTCCGTGCGCTTTGGCGGGGCGCGACGGGCGTCTCTGTTCATGCCTAGATCGGATTGGCCAGGTTGGGGGCCATTGGGAAAGAGGAAAGGAGACCGGCACATGTTCGATTACTTGATTGTGGGTGCGGGGTTTGCCGGGAGTGTTCTGGCGGAGCGGTTGGCGAGTCAGGACGATCGCAAGGTGCTGGTGGTCGACAAGCGACCCCACATCGCCGGCAACGCCTACGATCACTACGACGACGCCGGCATCCTGGTTCACAAGTACGGGCCGCATATCTTCCACTGCAACGCGCCCGAGATCCACGCCTATCTCTCCCAATTCACCGCCTGGCGGCCGTATCAGCACCGGGTGCTGGCCAGCGTTGACGGTCAGCTCGTCCCCATCCCGATCAACCTGGACACGGTCAACAAACTCTACGGGATGAACTTGACCGCGTTCCAGATGGAGGAGTTTCTCGCCTCTGTCGCCGAGCCGCGGGAGCGGATCCTGACCAGCGAGGACGTGGTCGTCAGCAAGGTCGGCAAGGACCTCTACAAGAAGTTCTTCCGCGGCTACACCCGCAAGCAGTGGGGACTGGACCCGAGCGAGTTGGACGCCGCGGTGACGGCCCGGATCCCGACCCGGACCAACCGGGACGACCGCTACTTCACGGATACGTATCAGACCATGCCGCTGCACGGCTACACCCGGATGTTCGAGAAGATGCTCGCTCATCCGAACATCAAGGTGATGCTGAACACGGATTACCGGGAGATCGAGCCGTTCATCCCCTACCGGGAGATGATCTACACCGGTCCGATTGACGCCTTCTTCGACGAACGTTATGGCAAGCTCCCTTACCGCTCGCTGGAGTTCAAGTTCGAAACGCACGACACGCCGGTGTATCAGCAAACGGGAACGATCAACTACCCCAACGACGAGGCCTACACCCGGATCACCGAATTCAAATACCTCACCGGTCAGGAGCACCCGAAGACGAGCATCGTCTATGAGTACCCCCGGGCGGAGGGCGACCCCTACTACCCGGTGCCCCGGCCCGAGAACAACGAGCGGTACAAGCAGTACCAGGCGCTGGCCGAGCAGACACCCAACGTTCACTTCGTGGGGCGGCTGGCGACCTACAAGTACTACAACATGGATCAGGTGGTCGCGCAGGCGCTGACCCTGTACAACCGGCTGAGCAACTCGCGGCGGATCCTGGCGTCTGCCTCCGGCACGTCATCAGATGGCACGTTGCGGAACACGTAACGCTGGATGCGCCGCGTCAACAGGGGCCGGCCGATCAGCCAGCGGTTGGCTCCATCGTACTACCGAGCCGGCTGAGGAGTGAGACCGATGACTGACGGGAAGATTGACGGCCTGACGGTGGCGGCGCCCGAGAGCGACATTCATCCGCTCCAGTCCGAGGCCAAGTCCGCCGATGACGAGGCGCCTCCAGGCTCCGAGCTCGACCTCGGGACGGGCGCGGACTTTGGCCTGGGGACGGGTGCCGGCGGCGGAAGCGCCTTCGGCGAGGACGGGGTGGAGGCGGGCACGATCATCAGCGGCGGCGAAGCTCTGCCGATCACCGAATGAAGGCCTCCCGGACGACGATCGCGGGGCCGGCTCGGCGTAGTTGATCCTTGCCTTCCGAACGACGGTTGGGTCCGGCGACACGGGAACGTCGCCTGGTGCGGCCAGCTTCGCTCGCGTTCTGCGACCTGCGAGAGATGGGGCCTTCATCGCGGTCCGCGGCGAGCCGTTGCGGGACGTGCTTCAGGCGCCCGGCCTCATGCCGATCGGTATCCCTGCCCCCACTGGCACGTGCCATGCGTCCAGGAGCGGCGACGGACCGGGCGACGAGCGTCCGGCAATCACGGCCGCGACGCGCGCGGCCGGGGCTCAGGGAGAGGAGAAGGGATTCGTGGGACAGGGACAGGAGCAGACCCCGCCGCCGCAGCATCAGGACCAACAGCCGGGCATCGAAGCGGAGATGACGCCGCGCCCGGTCGCCGAGGATCCGACATACCGGGGCAGCGGCAAGTTGCAAGGGAAGGTCGCCTTGATTACGGGAGGCGACTCGGGGATCGGCCGCGCGGTTGCGATCGCCTTCGCCAGGGAAGGCGCCGATGTCGCAATCTCCTACCTCAACGAGGAGCAGGACGCCCAGGAGACGAAGCGCCAGGTTGAGGAGGAGGGGCGCCGCTGCGCCACCATCGCCGGCGACATCGGGGACGAATCCCATTGCCAGCAGGTGGTCCAGCAGACGGTGAGCGAGTTGGGCAAGCTCGACATCCTGGTCAACAATGCGGCCGAGCAGCACCCGCAGGACAGTATCGAGCAGATCAGCGCCGAGCAGCTGGAGCGAACCTTCCGGACCAACATCTTCTCGATGTTCTTCCTGACCAAAGCCGCGCTGGCGCATCTTGGACAGGGCAGCACAATCGTCAACACCACCTCGGTGACGGCGTTCAAAGGCAGCCCGCAGTTGCTGGACTACTCATCCACGAAGGGCGCGATCGTGGCATTCACCCGCTCGCTGTCCCAGTCGTTGGTCGAACAGGGCATCCGGGTGAACGCCGTGGCTCCGGGGCCGATCTGGACGCCCTTGATCCCGGCCACGTTCCCGGAGGACAAGGTCGGGAGCTTTGGGGCCGACGTGCCCATGAAGCGTCCGGGGCAGCCAGAGGAACTGGCGCCCAGCTACGTGTTCCTGGCCTCGGACGATTCCTCCTACATCTCCGGTCAGGTTCTGCACCCGAACGGGGGCACGATCGTCGGGAGCTAACGCGCCAGCCCAACGATCCGGTCGGGCTGGTCGGCCTACCGTCATTCGTCGAACAAAGTAGGTGCAATCAGCCTCGTGCGGGCTGGTGATAGAACGAGGGGCACGGTTTAGCCGCGCCCCTCGTTCGTGTCCGGCGTCTTGGGGATTGCCGTGCGGACGCATCTCGGGAAGGGGACAGCGATGGCACACGTGGCGGGAATGGCTACGGCTGGTAGAGCTGCTCCACGGTGACACAGGTGAAGCCCGCGGCGCGGAACGACTCGATCATGGCGGGAAGGGCCGCGTAGTCCTGCGAATCCTGGCCGACGTGCATGAGGATGTTGTCGCCGGGCTCCGGGTTGGTCCCGCAGTACTGGACGATCTCGGCGGCGGTCCACCCCTTCCAGCCGAAGGAGTCACAGGTCCACATCACCGTTGCGGTGTAGCCAGCATCCGCCAGGTCGCTGAGCACGCTGGCGTCGTAGTCCCCATAGGGGGGACGGAAGTAGGGCCGCGTGTCATAGCCGCCGGTCACCTCCCGGATGATCTCCTCGGTGTCCTCAATCTCCTTCAGCCGCTCCTCATAGGTGAGCGGATCGGTGTTGGGTGATGCTCCGGTGAAGGATCGATGGCTCCAGGTGTGGTTGAAGATTTGGTGCCCCTCGTCCGCCATGCGCTTCACGAGGTCCGGGTTCGCCTCAGCCCAGGCGCCGGTCATGCCGAAGCTGGCCTTGACGTCGTACTGCTTGAGGGTGTCGAGGATCTGCTCGGCGTCGCCTCGGTCGGCACCAGCGTCGAAGGTCAGGGCCACCTCCTTGCGGCCGCTCTGCCCGCGCTGGAGGATCTGGCTCGTGGTGGGGTCAGGGTTGGCCGGCGGGGAGGGACGTGGGGTGGGTGAGGGGTCGTCGGCTCCCACCGCTGGCGTCCCTACGAGGGTCGAGCGCGTCTGAGGGGCCGAGGCCACAAGGGCGGCAACCGACACCGGGGCAGTGTCGCCGCTGGCGAAGTAGTCGACGATGGCCTGCTCGTAGGCAGAGACGATCGCGTCCTGGCCTGCCTCGGTCGTGACGAAGGCGTAATCGTCGTCATTGGAGAGGAAGAGGCCCTCAACGACGATGCCGGGCATCTTGCTGCCGACGAAATTCCGCGTGGGCACGTCGGGGCTGAGCATCACATAGTGGTCGAACGTGCCCTGGTCCTCGTCAGGCAGGTAGAGCTGGGTGTCGTCGGCGGCGCCGCGGAACGTGGTTTCAAACCCCGCTGCCTCAAACGCTATGCCCATGGACTCCGCGACGAGTTCTGCGAAGCGGCGACTCTGGTCGGAGATGGGGCGGTCTTTGACCCACCACGTTTCGTAGCCATTCAGGAAGGTGTTGGCAGCTCCGTTGACGTGGACCGACATCAGGAGATCGGCGCCTGCGTCGTTGCACATATTGACCCGGGCTTGAAGCTCGTCGAGATTGCTGACCGTTTCTCCTTGTTCCGGGTCGATCCTGCCGTCGCCGTTGACGTCCTCTCCGACCTCACCGTCCCCGTTGATGTCCTGATTGGCAGCATTGACTTCCGAGTCGGTGCGGCGGGTCAGCACCACCCCGATGCCGCGCTTCTTGAGCCGGGCTTCGAGGTCTAGGGATTGGGCCAGCACGAGATCCTTCTCGTACGTCAGGATCTCGGTCTCGTCCTCGCTGAGGCGAACGTTGCCCCAGTCGATGCCGCCGTGGCCAACATCAAGGCAGACCAACGGGCCATCCCCAGCAGCGATGACCGGCGTGGCAGGGGCAGCCGGGAGCGCCGTGGGCGAGGCCATGGGCGTTAGCTCGGCCAGAGGAGGTGGCGCAGTCGGGACGGGCGCAGAGGTGGGGGCAGCCACCTGGGCGGCGTCGTCACCACGGAAACGTCCGAGACCGGAGACGAACAACGACGCCGTGAGGACGAGGATGAGTCCAGTGCCGAGGAGCGTGCCGGCCAGCAGCAGATGTTCGCCGGCGCGGCGGTCAGAGCGCATCAACCGTCGCTTCTCCCGTGGGTCGTGCCGCATTCAATGCCGGAACCTCGCCCAAACGTGGGCGACGCCAGGTAATCACTCGCACGACGCAGCAATTTGTGTGACTAACCATAGCATACGTGGCCAACGAGGCTGAACGTACACTGCGGTCCTCGGTCGCCTGGGCCTCACCGATGTCGCCTCCTGCCGACGAATCACAGGAGCGCGGCCGCTGGGGCGTCACGTCCAAATCTGGGTCCGGCGGTTAGACGAGTTTAGCGGGCCGCGTGCAATCCAGAACGCAGGGCCGAGATGCTGTTTTGGGTGCTGCGGTGGATAGGAGTGGTCCTGTGTCGTGTCTGCTTCCAAGCGTTGCGCTCGTCCGGAACCGAGGTGGCTAGACGGCTGGGATGGGCGGGTAAACTTGTGGGCAACGGACCGCATTCTGATAGATGGGTACGATGGTCGGGCAGGCGTGTTGGGGCGGCCTGGTGGTCGCCAGTGAACTCCTGGGAGACTTCCTGTGACTGACGCTCACGGCTACCCTCGTCCGCAGCTCCAGCGGAGGTGCTGGACCAGCCTCAACGGGGAGTGGGAGTTCGCCCTGGATTCGGATGGGCGGTGGGCGCGGCCCGGGGACGTCGTCTGGAATGCCACCATCACTGTGCCTTTCGCGCCAGAGACGTCCGCAAGTGGTATCGGAGATACAGGCTGCCATCGGGCGGTTTGGTATCAGCGGCTGTTCGATGCCCCGACGCTCGCGCCCGGCGAGCGGCTCTTGCTCCACTTCGGCGCGGTCGACTACGCCGCTACGGTCTGGATCAACGGGATGGCGGCCGGCCGTCACGAGGGAGGCTATACCCCCTTTACCCTCGACATCACGGCCATGCTCTCCGGGTCGGGTGCCCAGCGCCTCGTGGTCCATGCGGAGGATGATCCGGCCGATCTGGCGAAGCCGCGAGGCAAGCAGGACTGGCAGCGGGAGCCGCACTCGATCTGGTACCCGCGTACCACCGGCATCTGGCAGACGGTGTGGCTGGAGTGCGTGCCGGAGACCGCCATCCACACGGTTCGCTGGACATCGAGCTTAGAGGCCTGGGATCTCGGGATCGAGGTGATCCTGGACGGGATCGCGCGAGACGATCTTCGTCTGGAGGTCCAATTGAGTGTCGGCGAGGGGCGGGACCGCAAACTCCTCGCCGACGATACGTACGCCGTGATCGCCGGTGAAGTCCACCGCCGGGTTGCGCTCTCGGATCCGGGCATCGACGACTTCCGCAACGAGTTGCTCTGGAGCCCCAAATCTCCGACCTTGATCCACGCCCGGCTCCGCCTCTGCCGGCCTCAAGGGGATGTGCTCGACGAGGTGGAGAGCTACACCGCGTTGCGCTCCGTGGGGGTCCAGGGGGATCGGTTCGTGCTCAACGGGCGCCCGTTCCCGCTCAGGATGGTGCTGGACCAGGGGTACTGGCCCGAGAGTGGACTGACCGCGCCCGACGACGGGGCGTTGAGGCGGGATGTCGAGCTGGCCAAGGCGATGGGGTTCAATGGCGTTCGCAAGCATCAGAAGATCGAGGACCCCCGCTATCTCTACTGGGCGGACACCCTGGGGCTGGTGGTGTGGGAAGAGATGCCCAGCGCCTACCGCTTCACGAAGCGGAGCGTGGCGCGCCTGACTCGCGAGTGGACGGAGGTGATCGAGCGGGACTCCAGCCACCCTTGCATCATCTCCTGGGTGCCGTTCAACGAGTCGTGGGGGGTACCGGACCTGCCCAACAACCCTGCTCAGCGGGACTACGTGCAGGCGCTCTACTACCTGACGAAAACCCTGGATGGCACTCGTCCAGTCATCGGGAACGACGGCTGGGAGAGTGTGGCAACCGACATCATTGGCATCCACGACTACGACCCTCGCCCTGAGCGAATCGCGGCACGCTACAGCACCGGCGAGGGTATCCCCCAGCTCTTCACGCGCGAGCGGCCGGGTGGTCGGCTGTTGACAGTCTCCGGACATCCCCACGCCGGCCAGCCGCTCATGCTGACCGAGTTTGGCGGTATCGCGTTCACGCCATCCGAGGATCGGACCGAGACGTGGGGCTACTCCCGCAGCGACACCGCGGAGACGTTCATGACGCGCTATGCAGGGCTGTTAGAGGCGGTGCGATCCCTGCCGCTGCTCGCGGGGTTCTGCTACACGCAGTTCGCCGACACCTACCAGGAGGCCAACGGACTTCTCTACGCTGACCGGACGCCGAAGTTCCCTCTCGAGGAGATGCGAAGGATCAACGCTCGACCTGTCGGGGCAGACGTGACGGTCCAGGAGCGGTTGGAGGCGCCGAGTTGCGCCGGACTTGAGCAGGAAAATGCGCCTGTGCTCCAATCTCCTCGTCCCGTGACGGCGAACGGTTGACCAGCACTACGAAATCCTCTCCGGCCTAGTGCTCGCTCAAGCAGTCGGCCAGGCAGGACTTCTGGCCCTCGGCCCCCTGTGGCCCGATCCGTGCGGTAGCGCAGCGGACGCGACTTATGTCGTGATGGGACCCAGGGAGGGATTGGGGGCAAGATCAGGTGAATGAGCAAAGGGATACCTCACCACACCTTGAGGTGTGGGCTGGGGTGGAGGCAACCACGGTCCGCGTCGGTGACGACTACTTCCACCAGCTCGATCAGAGTGGCCACGCCACCCGCCTCGACGACCTCGACCGCTTTGCCTCGCTCGGCATCAAGGCGATCCGCTACCCCGTCCTGTGGGAACGCACAGCACCGGACGACCCGGAGAGCGCCGACTGGAGCTGGGCCGACGAGCGGCTCGGCCGCCTACGCGAACTCGGCGTGCGGCCAATCGTCGGCCTCGTCCACCATGGCAGCGGCCCAGCGCATACGAGCCTGCTGGACCCAGCGTTTCCAGAGAAGCTCGCCCGGTACGCCCGGGCAGTAGCGGAGCGGTACCCCTGGGTCGAGGACTACACGCCAATCAACGAGCCGCTGACCACGGCGCGATTCAGCGCCCTCTACGGGCACTGGTACCCGCACCGTCGCGACCATCGGGCCTTTGCGCAGGCGCTGCTCATCCAGTGCCGCGCGGTGGTGCTGGCGATGCGGACAATCCGGGAGGTCAACCCGCGCGCCCGCCTTATCCAAACCGATGACCTCGGCAAGGCTTTCAGCACCCCGACACTGGCGTATCAGGCGGATCTCGAAAACGAGCGACGTTGGATCAGTTTCGACCTGCTGACCGGTCGTCTCACGCCGGACCATTTGATGTGGGGTTGGCTGCGGCAGTGCGCTGGCGTCGAGGAGGCTGAGCTGGCCTGGTTCCGCGAGAACCCTTGCCCGCCCGATATTGTCGGGATCAACACGTACCTCAGCAGCGAGCGGTTCCTGGACGACCGGGTGGATCGTTATCCGACCGAAATCCCGGGGACGAACGGGCGGCACACCTACGTGGATGTGCTGGCGGCGCGGGTCTTGCCGGAGGGTGCATCGGGGCCGGAAGCGCTCCTTCGCGAAACCTGGGAGCGCTACCACTTGCCGATCGCGGTGACCGAAGCGCACAACGGCTGCACCCGCGAGGAACAGCTCCGCTGGCTGGACGAGATGTGGCGTGGCGCCCAACGTGCCCGGGCGGCCGGCGCCGATGTGCGGGCGTTGACGGCCTGGTCGCTGCTTGGCGCGTTCGACTGGAACACCCTCCTGACGCGGCAGGACAACTTCTATGAGCCGGGCGTCTTTGACCTTCGAGCGCCGGAACCCCGTCCTACGGCCATTGCGACGATGCTGCGGGACCTCGCCCACCACGGCGAGCACCGCCATCCGGTGCTCGCCGGCCCTGGCTGGTGGCGACGCCCCGACCGATTCACGTACCCGCTGGTGACCACCGCGGAGCATCTGACCGTGACCGGACGGGATCTGCCGCTTGGCTGGTCGGCGCCACCCCTGCTGATCGTGGGAGCCGGAACCCCGCTTGGCGAAGCGTTCGCGCGTCTCTGCCGGGACCGGGGCCTGGCGTATCGCCTGCTGACGCCGGAGGAGATGGGCACGGGAACGACAGGGTCGCTGGGCGCCGTCTTGAACCACTACGAGCCGTGGGGGGTGATCGACGCCGGGGCCTACGTGGACGGAGCGGCTCGCCTCGGGTCGAAGGACACTGCGCAGCACGAGGATTCGTGCGCGGTGCTCGCCGAGGTCTGCGCCTCTCGAGGGGTGGCCTTGCTTTCCATCGCCTCCGACCTGGTCTTCGCGGGACGTCTCGGCCAGCCGTACCTGGAGACGGAGGACGTTTCTCCCGCCAGCGTGCTTGGGGTGACCCAGGCCGTGCGGGAGCAGCGGGTGCTGGAGGGTCATCCGGGTGCGCTGGTGGTTCGCACCGGGCCTCTGTTTGGCCCCTGGGATCAGGAGCACCCCGTTGCGGCGGCGCTTCAGTCGCTGGGGGCGGGCGCCCGCTGCTCGGTGCCGGATGACGCGGTCGTTTCGCCGACCTACCTGCCGGACATGATCCACACGGCCCTGGATCTGCTGATCGACGGCGAGTGCGGCATCTGGCATCTGGTCAACGCCGGCGCGGCGAGTTGGGCGGACGTAGCCCGCGCAGCGGCTACCGGGTCCGGGCTCGATGCGAGCCTGGTCGTCGGACATCACATGGACGATGCGCCGGATCCGTCGCGACGACCGTCGCGGGTGCTCGCGAGTGGGCGTGGGCAACTGCTCCCCGCGTGGGAGGATGCCCTGAGACGTTATCTACGGGAGCGGGAGATGGCCGCGCCTGAAGCAGCCGAGTCCTTCGGCCGGGTTGCCTGCCTCCAGGGAGTCGCTGTGGACGGCGAGGATGTCGTCCTGGGGGCGACCGCGTCGTAGGGCTCGGCCAGCATGACCGACCCGGGGCCCGGGGTGTCCTGCTCCGTCCAGGACACCCCGGGCGCCATCATGGCTCGGATATGGTTGCCCGGCGGGTGCCCTCTTACGGCGACACGCCGATGAATAGGTCCCTCCGGGAGGGGCACTGCTTGCTGTGCCGGGCAGACAGCGTGCACAGATGCCGGAGACACCACGTCCGCACGCGTCCATGGGGTTGGACTCCGCTGGAGGCTTCAAGCGATCGTGGCGAGGCTGAGGGCCCCTCCGCGACCGGGAGCCTTAGAAACAGCGAGCAGCGCTACCCTTCCTGGATCTGGTGCCCCAGTTCGGCTGGGTTGAAGTAGGCGCGGAACCGGGTGATCGCGTCGCCGTCAATCTCAAGGATGCTGACGCCGTCGTAATTGATGTTGTGGCCCTGGGAGGCGGTTCCCTGGGTCGTCCACTCCAGAGCGGCGCGGTCGTCGGTGGCGATCACGTTCCGGAACGTCGATTCGACCTCGCCGAGCGTTTCCCGGTAGACCGACCAAAACTCCCGGGCACCCTCTCGCCCCTCGAACGTCCGGGGTGAGACGACGTTGCCGACATCGCAATTCTCAGCGAACGTGGCAACGATCGCGTCCAGGTCGCGATCCCGCTCCAGCTTGTGGAGGGCATCAATAAATCGGCGTGCCACCTGCTCCGACATTCCGCTCCCCGTTTCTCTCTCGCCCCGGCGCTGAATGGACCGGGACAGCCTGCCATCACCTCTGAAACCTCTGACGGACCTGCGGTGCAATCGGTGTACCAGGACATACGGCAACGACCCGATGGATTGATTCGTCGTGACTGTGCCTATGGTGCGAAGATGGGTGCTCCTGGACTGGGTGCCGGGTCGCTTGGCAAGGAAACGACGCGACGTGAAGCGCGAGGGCCGATAACCGCATGACCGTGGCCGCTCCCCTGGTCGAAGTTGAGGATCTCGTGAAGCACTACGGCGAGGTCCGCGCTGTGGAGGGGATCAGCTTCGCGGTCGGCGCGGGAGAAGTGTTCGGCCTGCTGGGCCACAACGGCGCGGGCAAGACGACGACAATTCGGATGCTGACCGGGCGCACACGGCCGACCGCCGGGCGAGCCTGCATCGCGGGGCATGATGTCGCCGCGGAGCGGGAGGCCGTCAAGCCGCTGATCAACCTCGTCTTTGAGGACCAGAACCTCTACGAGCGGTTCAGCGGCCGGGAAAACCTAGGCGTCTTCGCGGACCTGTATGGGGCGTCAAGAACGCGGGTCGAGGAGTTGCTTGCCGAAGTCGGGCTTGTCGAGGCAGCCGGCCGCAAGGTCAAGACCTACTCGACCGGAATGAAGCAGCGCCTGCTGATCGCGCGGGCGCTGGTGAACCGGCCTCGGGTGCTCTTCCTGGACGAGCCGACTCGCGGCCTGGACCCGACTTCCGCCCGCGATCTGCGGGCGCTGATCGCTCGCCTCAGCGGTACCGGGACGACAGTCTTTTTGACCACCCACGACATGGACGAGGCCGACAACCTCTGCCACCGGGTCGCGTTCCTCAGTCAGGGCAAGGTGGTTGCGCTGGATACGCCACAGGAACTGAAGCTTCGCTACGGTCAGCGCACAGCCGTGGTGCTGCTGCGCGACCGCCAGGAACAGCTCCTCCGCCTGGACGACCCCGCGGACGCGGCCCGGCTCGCGGGGTGGATGCAAGACGGCGCGGTCCTGACGCTGCACTCTCAGGAAGGCACGCTGGAGGATGTTTTCGTCGCCCTCGCCGGCCGGCCGTTGTGAGGAGGTGAAGGGGATAAGGGGGCGGGGGGGTTATGCGTTGCTGCTGATGTCGTTAGGGCGATGCAGGGAGATGTGATGCACCCGAGGATGATCCGGACCATCTTCCTGAAGGACGTGCGGGATGCGATCCGTGACGCTCGGGTCCTGGTTGCCATTCTGGTCCCGCTCGGGCTGGGGATCTTCTACGGCGCCATCCTCGATGACCAGGCGGTCCGTCCCACCGCCACGGTTTTCTTTTCGGCAGCAGAGCCGACGGACCTCGACGACATGCTGATCGGCGTCGTCGGCGACGCCGTGCGGATGGACTTGGGATCGGAACCGGATGTGGCCGCGCTGCGCCGCTTCGTAGGGGAGGAAGAGGTCGATGTCGGCATCATCGTCCCGCCCGGGTTCGATGCCGCGATCCGGCGGGGGGAACGGCCGGCCTTGGACGTGATCGTCGCGCCAAACGTGGCCGTGGGGGGGCAGTACGTGGCAGGGGCGATTGAGCCCGCCCTGGAGCGGCTTGCCGGGCGGGCTTCTGTGGCGGAGGTGCGGGTAGCGGCTGAGCCGCCGCCTCCTGACCAGGTGCGCCTCCTCGACAGGCTTGGGCTCCGCCGTTACTCGTTGCTCACGACGGTGGTGCTGCTCGTAGTGATGATCGCGATGCTGGCGGTGCCGGTGATTTTGGCTGAGGAGGCGGAGAAGCGCACCCTTGACGCGCTGGTGATGATCGCCTCCTACCTGGACGTGGTGCTCGCCAAGGCGCTGGTCGGGTTGGCGTACGTGGCGATTGCGGTCGCCATTCAGCTCAGTCTCACGCGGCTGGTGCCGGTCGATATCGGGATGTTTGTGGCCGCGCTCGCCGTGCTGAGCGTGACCCTGATCGGGTTCGGGCTAGTGCTCGGCGGGTTGTTCAAGAACGCCAATCAGATCAATACCTGGTCCGGCTTCCTGCTGATGCCCATCGTCGTGCCGGTCTTCCTGGTGGGGCTGCCGGTGCCACCCTGGACCGACGTGCTGCTGACCCTCTTCCCCACCAGCCAAGGGGCGCGGCTGGCTGTCAATAGCCTGATCGGCGAAACCGTCTTTCCCGACGCGTGGCTCTCGTTCCTGGTCATTCTGGTCTGGGGAGCGATGGCCTACGCGATGGTCTTGCGTCAACTGGCCCGCCGGGAAGCGTAGGGTACGCCGAGACGAGGCGAGCGTGGCACTTTTGAGCGGGCCGCTCAGGACCGGCCCGCTCAAAAGGTCAAGCGTTACGCCGCGGGAGTGGCGGCTTCCTCGCCCGGATTGTCCGGGAAAATCTCTTCGTCGATCAGGTATCGGCCGCCCTGCTCAACCAGGACGAGGAAGAGGCGCTGGGGCCCCGCAGTTGGATCGTCCTGGCGGATGAGCATGGCAATCCGGCCGTCTGCGAGCATCCGGATGTCTTCAACGGAGATGAGGCCGATCTGCGCCGCGGGATCGAGCGGCGTGGGAGGCGCCGAGAAGGTGTCGAGTTGCTCCTGGGAGAGCGTCCCCTGCGCCGCAAGGCGGGCGACGTAGGTATCTGTGTGAAGGGCGAGGTAGCGGAGGGTATCCCCGGCATTCAGGCAGGCAATGGCCTCCCGCACGGTTTCCGTGACCTCTTCGACCGCGTCCGCTTCAGCGGAGCTGCCCTGCGGCAGCACGAAAGGTGTTGCCAGAGCGGCAGGTGACGCCACCGGAGTCGCTTGCCCCACGGCTTGCGCGCCCAGTAGCTGCTGAAGGTTCTCAACCGTGCGGGGTTCCACAGCGCACAGGGTCGGATCTAGCACCTCCGGTGTGGCCCCGGTCGACACGACGAGCGGTGTGGCTGCCGGCGAGGCATCCTGGGCCGCTAACTGGGCAAAGCCGATGGAGAGGAGGGCGAGGACTGAGGCGACGAGCGTGATCGCGAGGCGCATGAGCGAGGTCCTCCTGAGGTCATCGAAGCGTTCTCATTGCCACCGGAGTCCGGTTCGGGTCTGAGCAAGACGGAGTCGCATGGTGCATGCCGCGTGGGCTCAGGCGTTTTCCTGGCCGATCTGCTGATCGATTCCGGGGTTTTTACGCGGCGCCCTGCTTCTGCCGGTCGTGCTGCTCGCGGGCGAGGCGCTGCCGCAGCAGGACGAGGACAGCCGCTTCCTCAGGCGGAAGATCCTTCAGGTCCTCCAACTCCTCCTCGGCGCGTTCCTTGAGCGTCTGGAGCATCGAGCCATCCATGTACCCCTCGATGATTGCCGGGTGGACGTAGGACTTGCGGCTGATCGCGCGGGTGTTCCCAAGGCGGGAGGCCACGGCTTCGATCGCGGCGACCACGTTCCGCTTGGCGTGGGCCTCGGAGTCGAACTCGCCGAACTCTTGCAGGGCTTGGGCAGCGAGGACCGTTCCAGTCCAGGTACGAAAGTCCTTGGCGGTGAAGTCCTCCCCGGTGATCTCCCGGAGGTACTCGTTCACGTCGCCGGAGTCGATCGTCTGTCGCTCCCCGTCCTCGTCGATGTACTGAAAGAGTTCTTGGCCGGGCAGCTCCTGCGAGCGGCGGACGACCGCGGCGAGACGACGGTCCTTCACATCAACCGTGTGCTCGACGCCGCTCTTGCCTCGAAAGTGGAAGTGGATTCTGGAGTCCTGCACGTCGACGTGGTCATCGCGCATGGTGGTCAGGCCGAAGGACTCGTTGGTGCGCGCGTACTCCTCGTTGCCGACACGGATCAGGGTCGCTTCCAGGAGCCGAACCACGGTGGCCAACACCTTCTCGCGAGGCAACCCCCGTCGAGCGAGATCCCGGTGGGTGCGGGCGCGGATTTGTGGGAGGGCGCGCCCGAAGGCCATCATCCGGCTGTACTTGGTCTCATCCCGGATTTCCCGCCAATGCGGGTGGTAGCGGTACTGCTTTCGCCCCTTGGCGTCACGACCTGTTGCCTGGAGGTGACCGAGGGGATCGGGGCAGATCCAGACGTTCGTCCAGGCCGGGGGGATGCCGAGCCCCTTGATGCGTTCCAGTTCCGCGTGATCGCGGATCGGCGCTCCGTCGAGCCCCAGGTAACTGAAGTGCTTACCGGCGCGCCGCCGGGTGATTCCGGGTCCGGTATCCAAGACGTAGCGAAGACCCGCCGCCTTCGCGGAGGTAACTGGATCCTTGATGATCTCTGGCTCCCGCTGTTCGCGGGCCGTGGAGCGGCGCGATGACTTCGTGCCGGTCTTGCCACGTCGTGGTGGCTCCGACGATCGAGCAGTGCTCCGCTTGGGCTTGCGGCGCACGTCAAGATCTCCGTCGAGAACGCCCGCGGCGCCTCCAATCCCTAACCCGGCCATCTGGGAACCTCCGGCAGCCCGCCCGCGGCGGCCTCACCTGTCGATCTGGGTTCATCCGCGGAGGGCAAGTCCCGAGCCTCAGCCCGTCCCGCTCGTCCGGGCGCGGTTGGCTCTCTACCGAGCTGTGCGAGGGGAGACGTGCCGCCGCCCGCTGGATGCACGGTCTGTGCCACGCTGACCCCGTCTCATGGCACCCCGAGGATGTCCTCCCGCAGTGGGCGTAGCGTCCACCCCGGTGGAGTCACACCCCTCATTCCCGACCTGGAGGCGGGAGGGCATGCTGACGGTTCACGGGCCGATGGAAGAGGCGGGTCAGCACCTGGGGTTGGTAGACTCTTGACCAGGAACCTTGTCACCAGGCAAAGGAGCCCCATCTTGACTCGTTACTGCCCCACCGGTGACGGCGCCTTTGAGGATTGGGTTGAGCGATGCCCGGGGTGTGGGCAGGCGTTGCAGGTGGAGCCACCCGTCGCGCCGTCACGGATGACGCATCAGCCGGTTGATGAGGCGGTCGTCTATCTCGCCACGGCACCGAACGAGCCGGTCGCCCAGCTCTGGCTCCAGGTGCTGGAGGACGAAGGTATCCGCGCGATGGCCAAGCCTGCCGGACCCGGTTATGGGGCCTGGGGATCCGTGGCAACCTTCGAGCACGAGTTGTTCGTGCTGCGTTCGGCGCATGACCGTGCCTCGGCCGTCATCGCGGATTTGCGGGAGGATGACGGATTGGCTGGCGGCTGAGCACCCAGCTCGACCAGCCGGGAGGGGGCCCATCAGCGATTGCCGCTGGGATAGGAAATCTCGTAGCCGTGACCACGGCGGGGCACCTCCACCACCACAGCGGTGCCCTGGTCCGTGCTCAGCACCCGCACCGTGACTGGCACGCTACGGATCTGTCCGCTCTGGGACGCCCTGGCAAGCTCGACGTAGCAGGTGCCCGCCTCACGGTCGTGCTCCAGGGCAGGGACGGCACCCACCGACGGGAACTGGAGCGACGGCGCCGGGCGAAGGTCTATCTCCACCCCAAGGAGCGCCCCCGCCTCCCCGATATCCAGCACACCTGGAAGTTGGTGTTGAGCGGTCGGGGTAGTCGGTTGAGCGGCAGCGAGAAGCAGCCGGATCGTGTCTCCCCCCGCTTCGACGCCGACTTGTCCCTCGGCTGGCCTCGGGCTTAGAACCGCCGGAGCGTGCATCGGACCACCGTGGTCCCTGACGCCTGCTCAACGGCTGGCTCCCCGACCAGTTCAACGTTGACCGGCGGGCCGTTCCCGCCTGGCGTACCTAGGGCATAGCCCCAGGCGGTGTAGCCATCATCGGTTTCCAGGACACCGTCGAGGCGGATCTGGGTGAGCCCAGTGCCGTTGGCATCGACTTGAGCCAAGAGGTCGGCGGTCAACTCCGTCAACAAGGCTGGAAAGTCCCGGCCCTGGCCACGAATAGCGGCGGCGCTTGTCGCTTCCTCAGGTTGGTGGACGCCAAGCGTGCCACCGCTGGCGGCAGCAAGGATGCCGGTCAGAGCCGCCGTAAGCGCGGCGTCAGGGTCGGCCGCGGTCGCCGTCAACTCGGCCCGCCCGCCGTCGCTCCAATCGGTCAAGTCGAAGTGATCGCTCCCCTGCCCCACTGGACCTCTCACGTTACCCATCCTGCTTCACCCCGTCTTGCCGCCGGCTGCCGGTGACCGTTCTCCCGACGGCCCAACCCCAACGATACCATCGACGATCGCAGACGCCGCCTTTCGCTACCCCATGCGCTATCGAAGGGGATGTTCGGCGAGACGATGAGGCATTACCGTGGAACACCTAATTTGATAGGTTATGTCTACCCGTATATCCGCTACGGGGAGTGGTACGGGGCTTGCATGGAGACGAGTACAGGTTGTTTGAATGAGGGACACAGATTGGCCAGGTTGGCGACTTGTGGAGAACAGTGACGATGCGGGTAGCCGGGATCGATGTCCTGCCCACGGCGAAAACGGTGTTCAAGGAGTTCCGGGAGGACGATACCCAGGGGCTGGCCTCGGAGGTCGCCTACCATCTCCTCTTCTCGGTGGTGCCGCTGCTTATCTTTCTGACCGCGCTCTCCGGGTTCGTCAGCCGTGCCGTGGGCGTGAACGACGCCATGGGCAACATCACGCCCTGGTTGTTCGAGAACTTGCCTCAACAGACGGCGGAAGCGGTCCAGGAGCCGATTGAGTCGGTGATCGCCAACCAGTCGGGGGGATTCCTCTCCGTTGGCGCGGTGCTGGCGCTTTGGGGTGCTCGGAACGCCATGGCGAGCCTGATGAAAGCGCTCAACGTGGCGTTTGACGTCAAGGAGACCCGCCCCTGGTGGAAGAAGCAGGTCATCGCCATCGGCCTGACGATCGCGCTCGGGCTTGGGATCGTGGGAGGTTCGGCGTTCTTTCTCATTGGAAGCTCGATTGGCGCCGGGCTCGCGGATCTCGTCGGGCTCGGTGGGATGTTCACCACCGTCTGGTCGGTTCTACGCTGGCCGCTGATCTTCGTGCTCGTGTCGCTCGCGGTGGCTTTTCTCTACTGGGCCGGGCCCAATGTTGATGCCCCTTTCACCTGGCTAACACCGGGGTCCGTGCTCGCCGTGCTCCTCTGGGCGGTTGCCACGTTCGGGCTCAGCTTCTATTTCCGATACTTCGGTGGCTACGCCGAAGCGTATGGACTGCTGGGCGGCGTGCTCGCGTTCGTCTTCTGGCTCTATGTGATGAGCCTGATCTTGCTCATCGGTGGTGAGTTGAACGCCGTGCTTGCCCTCCACCATAGTCAGGAAACGCAGGCCGACTTGGCGGCGAATCCGGAGAAGCAGGGCAGCGACGTGGGAGCGGCCCGGCGGGGCTCCAGCGGGACGGCATCGGCTGAGGCGAGCGAAGGCGTGCCGCCGGCCGATCCGGGCACGGGGCTCTCGCCCAATCCGGCGATCGGGGCGGCGGTGCCGTGGCCGTCCGCAGAGCGCCTGGCGCGTCAGCGTCTCACCCGTGAGGGCCACGAGGGTGAGCAGCGCCGCGCGAAGAACGCGGTGACCGCACTCGGCGCGTCGGTCGCAACTGCCGTCTCAGCGGTCATCATTCGAGTCATGCGCCGCTAGACATGCCGCTGGGTGGAGCGCCACCCAAGGAGGAGACAGAGATGGAACCGATCCCGGGGCACGTCACCGCTCCAGGAACTGACCCGGCTCGGAGACCGGTTGGCGGACGCTGGGCTGAGCGGACCATGGCTGATCTCCGGGCGGCAGTTGCGGATGGCCGGGTTGCCAAGACCGATCTCCAGCTCTACGGCCTCGACTGGTCCCAAATCGAGGACGAGCCGGACTCGGCCGTGCTTCAAGATGTCTTCGCTCGTCACGGCGCTGTCCTTGAGACCGCCGATCTTGAGGACGCCACCGGCGGCATGGGCAGAGCCCTGTCCTAGCGGAGGGCTGTCTCAGGCGGCGCGGGTGGTGACGAGTCGGCCCGGATGCCCGCTCGTCACGGGAGGCAGGGTCCAAACAACGGCTCACCTTCACTCCAGTGGCCCATGCTACCTCTCCTCGTTCCACGTGGAACGTTGCCTGAGAGACGCTCAGCTGCTCTGGTGGCGTTCTTAGGTTGGTCCGGAAAACGTCTGCCCCCGGCCGCCTCCGGCGTGTCACCGGGACCAAGCAGCCCTGCCGGCATCCCCTGATGTCGATCAGAGCCGAAACGGCGCCTCGCAGCCCGAGTATTCGGGCACGATCTGCTATGCTGCCGGCCGTCCACCGGCTTCAGGCCTGGGTGCTGACCTTTCCCTGCCCTTCGCGTCGTCCGTGAAACGAATCACGGGCGCGGCGCGTTGGAAGAGCGGAAAGGAGCACGAGTCCACGGGATGGATGCCGCGATTACGAGAGATACACGCGGGACGGGCTTCACGCTCGGGAGTCGGATCGTGGCGTCTGAGGACGGCGACCTCGTAGGCCGCGCCCGCGCGGGCGACCAGGTCGCTTTCGCTCACCTCTTCGAGCAGTATCACGCACCCGTCCTCAACTACCTCCATCGAATGGTGGGCGACCGTGCCCTTGCGGAGGATCTGACGCAGGACGCGTTCGTCAAGGCGTACAACGCCCTGCCCGGCACCCGGCCGGACCTCGCCTTCAAGGCCTGGCTCTACCGAATCGCGACCAACACCGCCATCAGCCATCTGCGACGCCGGAAGATCGTGCAGTGGCTCCCCTTCCTTGGGGACCAGCACCACGCCGGCGGTGAGTCCATAGAGCGCTCCGTCACGCGCCAGCACGATGTCGAGCAGGCGCTGGCGAAGCTGCCGCGTCACTATGCGGCGGTGCTCCTCCTCCGCCACTACCAGGGGCTCTCCTTGGCCGAGACGGCCGCCGCGCTCGATATCACCGAGAACGCGGCGAAGCTGCGGCTCTTCCGAGCCCGCAAAGCTTTCGCCGAGGTGTACCAGGATCCGGACGCCGGGCATGACGATGCGGACGAGCGGGAGGCATCGCGGTGATTTCCCACCAGGATGCCCAGGCGCTGATTTCCGCCCGCTTCGATGGCCCCTTGGATCCGGCAGCCAATCGTGAGTTGTTGGCTCACCTCGCGACCTGTCCGACCTGCCGCCGGTTCGCCGAGCAGACCAACGGTCTCGCTCGCGGTCTCCGCGACCTGCCCCATCTGCCACCGAGTCCGACCGTCAGCCGGGCGGTCCTGGAGCAGATCGCGGACGGTCGTTCTCCGTGGGCTCGCTTTACCCATCCGTTCGGTGTCGGCCTGAACCCCGCCCCGCTGGTCGCGACCGGAGTCGCATTGCTCGTCCTGGTCGCGCTCGCGTTCACCTTAGTGGCTCAACGGCAGAACGACAGGGAGCCGATGCAGATCGCGGGACCGATCTCGTCCACCGCGACGGCCCGGTCCAGCACCGCCACCCCGCTTCCCACGGCCACCCCATCCCCGACCATGACGGTGACGCCGACGGAGACGCCGATGTCCCTAGAGGGGAACCTGAATATCCCGGCGACCCAGGGGGCGCCGGCGGCGGAAGCGACCGCGGCGACGGCACCCACACCAACCTCGACGATGGCACCCACACCAACCTCGACGATGGCACCCACACCAACCTCGACGAT
>JADDPH010000002.1:24128-30226 GCA_016781925.1 Sphaerobacteraceae bacterium
GACGATGGCACCCACACCAACCTCGACGACGGCGCCACCAGCGACCGCGACGGCCACGGCGACGGCCACGGCGCCGGCGACCGCGACGGCGACTCCTGCGCCTAGTCCGACCGCGACAGCGCGGCCTTCGGCGACCGCGACGCCTAGCTCAACCCCTGTGCCTCCGACCGCAACGCCGACGAACACACCGGAACCGACCGCGACGGCAACACCAAATCCGACCGCGACGCTGGTGCCTCCCACTGAGACGAGCACGCCCCAGCCGACGGCCACGAGTACGCCTCGACCGACGGCGACGGCGACGGCAACGCCAACGGCAGCACCCACCGCGACGGCAACGCCCTCTGCCACGCCGACGAGTACACCGCGCCCAACGGATACGCCGACGGCAACTCCTCTGCCCACCGAGACGCCAGTGGCGACGCCGACTGCGGCCCCAACGGCGACTTTGGTGCCCACCGCCACCGCGACTCTTGCTCCGACCCCGACCGTCACACCCCGGCCATCACCCACGAATACCCCGGTGCCGCCCGCGACGGCTACTCCAACGGCGACGACACCTCCAGCCCCGACCGCGACTCCAACGGTGACGCCTCGGCCATCACCCACGAGCACCCCGAACCCAACGGCTACTCCGACCGCAACCGCGACTCAGACTCCAGGGCCGACCGTGACCCCGACGGCGTCCGCGACCGTCACAACCCGGCCATCACCCACGAGTACTCCGGCGCCGACAGCGACGGAGCCTGAAGCACCGTTGATCGTTGTGCTTGATCCCACGGTTGCGTCATCCATCGGACCAAATGGCGGCGAGGCCCCAACGCCAGACGACTGCGTGGTAGAGGAGATGCCGACGGCGACGTCAACCCCTGAGCCGGTCATTGAGGACGGTCCACCGATCGTCCCCCTGCCCGGAGAGACCCCGGTGGAGGGCGTGGCAACCGCCCCGGGGGGTGACCAGTCTGAGGATGTCAATACGCAGTCACCGGTGGAGTCCTGTCCGCCGGAGGCAACGAGCGTCCCTACGGCTACCCCGCGTCCGGCGGCCGCCACACCGACGCGAGAGGATGACGCGGAGACGCCCGATGTCGGGGAGGTTCCGACGACTGACGCGACTGCCGAAGTCCCGGAGGGGGTCGGGGACGATACGGATGGGAGCGCTGATGAGCGGGACAGTTATGAGCCGACCCCGGCGATCGTTCAGACCGATCCGGTAGCGGAGACACCCGAGCAAGTCTCGGAGAACGGGTTGGAACCGACGGCGGCCCCTGTGGTAATCGACCCGGTTGCTCAAACGCCAGGGCCCCGCGACGCCGACCTAGAGGCGACGGAACCGGCGGTGGAGGTGGTCGAGACTGCAGAGGCGACCGATGCACCGTTCGACCTCGACCAGGCGCCACTCTACGCGCCGCTTCCTCCTGGGGCCGGTCCGGTGAGCGGACCGCTTCGCTTCGCACCGTCCCGGGGCGTACTCGTCGATCTGAGCGGGGACGGAACCTCCCTGGCGCTTGCGGATCTGAGCGGGGGAGCCGTCGGGCTGGGGGTTGATGCCTACTACCCAATGTGGTCGGAGAGCGGGACGCTTGGGTTTGCCTATTACCCGGCAGGTGAAGATCAACCATCGATCGGAGCCTGGTCCCCGGGGAGCGGCATTGTGACGAGGCTGACGACCCAGGACGGTGTCGGTGGAGACCACCGAGACGTACCAGCTGGCTGGGTGGGCGGTGACTTGTACTACGAGCGGACGTTCCCAGACGAGAGCGGCGGCCGGGTTGAGCTGCGGCGTGTTCGTGGCGACGGATCCAACGACGCGTTGGTCTGGGAGGACGATGGGGTCCAGGTCACGAGTGCCCACCCCTTCCCTGTCTCAGGCGGATTCGCGATCGCCACGAGCGGCGGCTGGTTGTTGGTGCAGGATGGCACGGCAAGCGGACTGGGCGCCGTGACGCTTGGCGGCCGCATCAGCCAGCTGGAGGTTGGACCGGGCGGATGGACGGCCTATGCGGACGGCCAAAGCATCGCCGTGGTTGGCTCTCAGAACTTCGATTCGGTGGTGTCGGTGCTGCCGTTCAGTGAAGATCCAGGGGCGGGGTTCAGCTGGTCCCCGGACGGGGCACGTCTGGCGGTGACTGATAGTGCTGGCCTGGCGATCTTCGATGCGGCGTCCGGGGCGGAACTCGCCTCATGGTCGTCGGAGGGACTTGTCGGCGCGCCTCTCTGGACCGCGGAGGGCGTGCTATTCGTGCGGGGCGGACCGGACGCGGCGATTCACCTTCTCCCGGCAGACGCTATTGACAGCTGAGCATCGTCCTCGCGGTCCTCACCTCACCGGGGCCACGGTGCCAGGTTTAACCGGAAACGTGTCCGGGCAGGACGGTCGTGCTGTCCCATGAGGAGGGAAGCCCGGCCCGGGCAATCCAGGAAGACCCGGCGTTTTCCTCTGACAACGAGGTCTCTTGCCACCGTCCGGAGGACCGGCCTCCCGGCTGGAATACATCCACCGCCGAGGTGATAGTATTATGTATACCTTTCTGTCCACCCGGGTGGACGGGACGCGGCGGATGGTAGACTCGATGGCGCCGAGGGCGAGCGGATCGGACGTGGCCGGGGGCAATGATGGTGGACGAGGCCTCAGCGCGTGGTGTTCGCTTTGGACGAACCACGGTCGTCGCCGTTGCAGGAGATCTGCTCGATCAACCGGTTCAGGCGTTGGTCCTGGGGGGTAACCGGCGCGGCATTATGGGTCCCGGCATTGGGATGGCGCTCCGGAGCATTGCCGGTGCCGACATCGAGCGCGAGGTCATGAGTCAGGCTCCCCTCCTCCTCGGTACCACGGTGATGACGGGAGCGGGACGACTCGTGGAGCGCGGGGTCGACATGATCTTCCATGCGATCGTGAGCGAGTATCTCGGGGCGCCGCCCGCTGCTCCGGTGATCCGTCGGGCGCTTCAGGCGACCCTGCAGAGTGCCGAAACGCGGCGCGTTCGCTCCCTTGCAATCGCATCTTTCGCCCGGGCGACGGGCGATCGGCGAACCCGAACGGCCGAGTTGGCGGAACCGGTGGTTGACGAGATTGTGGCCCACCTCCGCCGGTCAGCTTCCCGCATCGAACGCATCGTGCTCGTTGAGCGCTACAGCGATGATGTCCCGGTCGCCGTGGAGGTGATCGCTCGTGCACGCCAGCGCTCCTGGGCGAAGTCAGCTTGAGTGATTCCCCCTCCTCCCCGCACAGGGACCGGATGGTGTCGCGGCCGACGATGTGGCCACACGGCGCTCATGCTTGGCGTCTCTCGGCCCGTCTCAGTCGACGCGAGGTGGATCTCCTCCTCCGGCTTCGCTCAGCGAAGGCCCTGCCGCGCTCCGTGCGATCACGTTTGTTCGCCCTCGGCTTACCCGAGGATGATGTGGTGCGGACCCTCGGCGATGTCCGCTCCCTCGCTCAGTGGCCGGAGGCGTGGACGGCTGCTGCCCAGCGGTATCTCGGTGAAGCTCGTCGCCATGGATCGGGCGAGAACGAGGCGGATACCGCCTACGCGCGACGCTGCGCGGCCCTGTGTTACCACGTCGCCCACTTTCACGCGTGGAGCGACCCGCGGATGGCTCGTACCCTCCGCGCCAACGCCAGTGCTCTCTTTGCCCAAAGCATCCCGCCCCTCGCTCCGCCCATGCGCCGGCTCCTGCTGCCTTGGCGCAATACAACCCTTCCGGCGTATCTGGTCTTGCCGAATGGCTTTGCCAGACCATGGCCGCTCGCCGTTTTTCTCAATGGAACCACGACTGCGAAAGAGGAGGTCGTGCTCTGGTCGCAAGCCTTCCTCGACCGGGGCATTGCCCTCCTTGCGGTCGACTCGCCAGGCACGGGAGAGGCGGGTGACCTAGGTCCGCTGCGCCCTGACCATGACGACGTCACAGACGGGGTGTTCACCCTCGCCGCGGACGACACGGCGTTGGACCCCGAGCGGGTGGCCCTGGTCGGGGTAAGTCTCGGCGGCGCGATGGCGGTTCGGACTGCGGCTCATGACCGCCGGGTGGCAGCGGTGGTTGCCGTTACTCCTCCGTACGACGCCAGCCAATGGTATGACCAGGCCAATGCTCTCGCCGTCGGGCAACTGATGGCCCTCATGGAACCCGACACGCCGCTGTCCGAGTTGGCGACGGCTTTCGCGTTGCCCGGTGTCTTGGGGAGACTGCGTGCGCCGCTGCTCGTCCTAGGAGCGGGTCGCGACCTGGTGGTGCCGCCGACGGAGGCAGTCGGCTTGGCAGCGGCAGTGGGGGAGAATGCTACGCTGCTCTGGTATCCAAAGCTCGGACATGGTCTGTTCGAGGCGATCCCCGATTGGACCGCGGACGCGGCCCGATGGCTCGCCGCCGTACTCCGCTCCGGGGCCAGGTCGACGGCACCGTCTACCCGGGTGGACATCCCCTCCGGCACCCCGGTACCAAGCGCTCGCCATGCTCAGGAGGGGCAAGCCCAAGGCTAATCGGTGGGTGGCGGGCACTGGACAATAACGGACAGATTGGGTGGGCCGTGCCGCCCTACATTGCTGGTGACCACCTTGCTCATGTCATCTAGCATCTGGTTGATTCCACAGTCCTTCGGGATCACCTGCCCGTACCTGCGCCGGGTTATTCATGAAGGATTCTCGCCATGAGGGACATCGCTGGCGCGTGCCGGCGCGGGAACCAGGCCCCGCGCTTACACCGCGAAGCCGGCTCAAGCCGGCTGACGAACACCGCGTCGGTGAAGGATCCGGGCTGGACGCAAGGGGGCGTCTGGGGACCCGCCTGGGGACGATTCCCCGGCCATGTCGAGGGTGACGCCCAGACGATCGCATCCCTTCAAACGAATGTTGGCCCGGCCACGAACGTGAGAGGGGATAGGACCATCACCATAGATGGGGGCCTGGAAAGACGTGCATAACATAGAGTCTTCGAGCGACGTGGCGCCGTAGCTTCCGATGACTGCGGGCCATCCCTGATGCGAAAAGATAACGGATGACCTTACGAGAGATGGGATGACGGATATCGAGAGGTAATCCCAGGCACGGCACAGGATGTGGACCACGGCCGAGGCGACATAACTTAGTACGTTAGAGCCAGTCAATGCGGCGGAAGACTCCGAGGATGACGAGCCCGATGCTCAGCATCAATCCCAGCGCCCAGGCGTAGCCCAGCTGCCAGCTCAATTCCGGCATATGAACGAAGTTCATCCCGTAGACACTCGCGACCAGCGTCATGCTCATGAGGATAATTGAGGAGGCGGTAAGCGTCCTCATGACCTGATTCAACCGGTTGGACGTCACCGAGAGGTAGGCGTCGAGGGCGCTGGAGAGCAGGTCACGGTAGGTGTCGACGGCGTCAGTCACCCGGAGAATATGGTCGTAGACATCCTGGAAGTAAACGATCGTCTCCGCGCCAAAGACTGGGGAATCACGACGAACGAGCACATTCATCACATCTCGCTCTGGTCCCAGGACACGGCGGACAGCAAGGAGATCCTTCTTGAGGCCGAAGATAGCTGCCTGGGCGTCGTTGTCGAAGCGCTCAAAGACGGCTTGCTCCAGATCTTCGATCCGTTCCGTGAGGGCGTCGATCACGGGAAAGTAATCATCGACGATGGCATCGAGGAGCGAGTAGATAAGCAAGCCGATACCGCGGTGGCCGAGTTTGGGTATCTGCTGGCGCCAACGTTCTGCCGTCTTCCCGATGGCTGGTACGTCTTCTGAATGGACGGTGACGAGGAAGTTTTTGCCTGCGAAGAGATTCATCTCGACGGTCTGGGGGTGGCCGTCGCTACTCTCCAACGCATAGAAGACAATGAAGAGAAATTCGTCATAAAAGTCGACTTTAGGTCGTTGGTGACGCTTGGCGGTGTCCTCCATTGCGAGAGGATGGAAGCCGAACTCCTCGGCGAGCAAGGAGAGATCGGCCGGAGTGGGGGATGTCACGTCGACCCAGAAGAGTTCGTCCGGGCAGCAGAGGCGGTCACTGATCTCTTCGACGGGAAGCTCTTTGAGCAGTTGATGGTCCCGGGCGTGGAGTTCGACCTTAATCACGTCACTCTCGCTCGCTACACCGGTGCTTCTCTCCAGGGCCTT
>JADDPH010000048.1 GCA_016781925.1 Sphaerobacteraceae bacterium
GGCTTTGTCTCCCAGTTCTTGAAGAGCCGTCAGACTTTCACAGAGCAATTCCCAAGCACGACATGCGTTCCCCTGGCTCAGCTCAAGCCGTCCCAAACAGGAGCGTACCTCGGCCACGGCTCGCCTATCACCGAGGCCTTCGAAGAGCGGGAGTGCCTCGTCGTAGCGTCGCAAGGCGCGCTCATCGGCTCCTTGGTGCTGAAGTGTCTCTGCCAGGTTGCAGAGCGCAAATGCCACCATTTGGGTGTCACCAAGCTGGCGGCTAATTGTCAACTGTTCCTCGAAGTACATCGTAGCTTGATCGTAATTCCCCTGAGAGAAGGCCAACGCGCCGAGCCAATTCAGACCAAGATTGATTCCTCGCTGATCCCGAAGCTCCCGATAGATCGCCAGACTCTCCTCGTATCGCAATTCCGCCAGTCCGTACTCACCTCGCAGCTCCGCGACCGCGCCGAGGTAACCTAGGGCATGGGCCACGCCCAGCTTGTTGCCCGACCGGCGACACAGCGCCAACGATTGATCGAGGAGTGTGTACGCCCGCTCGTAATCCCCTTGTTGATGGGCTAAGGAACCAGCTTCCGCCAGTGCTTTCGCCCGGGCAGCCGACGATCCATCCTGGCCTCGGTCCAGAGCACGGTCCAGCCAGCGCCGCCCCTCCGTCACGTGCCCGTGAACCCACCAAAAGTAGCGCAGGCTGGCGGCGAGGCGCAGCCCGGTCTCGGCGTCCTCCAACTCCCCGGACCAGCCTAGGGCCGCCCGCAGGTTGTCATGCTCGGCCTCCAGCCGCTCCAGCCACCGCACCTGCTCCGGTCCTCGTAACTTCGGCTCCGCCTCCTCGGCCAGCCCCAGGAAGACCTCGGCATGGGCCTGCCGGATCGTCTCCGCCTCCCCACTCGCCTCCAGTTGTTCCATCGCGAACTCCCGGATCATCTCCAGCAGGAAGAAGCGGGGCCCCTGCTCGTGCTCCTCCTGCCGCAGCAGGCTCTTGCCGACCAGCGACTCCAGCCCGTCGAGGACCTCCCCTGCCCCATCCCCCCCGCAGACCGCCTCGATCGCCTCGAAGGTCCCCCCCGCAAAAACCCCCAGGCGGCGGAACAGGGTCTGCTCGGAGGACGAGAGCAAGTCGTAGCTCCAGGCGATAGCCCCGCGCAGCGTCTGCTGCCGGGAATCCCGGTCCGCCGCTCCCCCGGTCAGCAGATCGAGCCGCCGACTCAGCCGCTCCAGCAAGTGGGCGGGGGGCAGGATGCGCACCCGTGCCGCCGCCAGCTCGATCGCTAGGGGCAACCCTTCCAGCCGCACGCAGATCCCCGCCACCGCCACCGCATTCGCCTCCGTCAGGGCAAAGTCCGGCCGGATGACCCCCGCCCGCTCCACGAAGAGCTCGACCGCCGCCACCGCCCCCAGTTCCTCCAGCGGCGGCAGGCGTTTGGGATCGGGCAGGGCCAGGGGGGGCACCGCCAGTTCCCGCTCCCCGTAGACCCGCAGTGTCGCCCGGCTGGTCACCAGCAGCCGTACCTTTGGGCACTGCGCCACGATCCGGCCCAGCAGTGGCGCCGCCCCCGTCAGGTGCTCAAAGTTGTCCAGCAGCAGCAACGGGTCTTTGGCCGCCAGCTCCTCCAGCAGCGTCGTCTCCAGCGGCTCGTGCCCCGTCTCCCGCACTCCCAGCACCCCGGCCATCGCCGACACCACCAGAGCCGGATCGGTGAGGGGGGCCAGCGGCACGAACCAGGCCCCGTCCCGGTACGTCTCGACCAGCTCAGCGGCCACCTGCAGCCCGAGCCGGGTCTTGCCGGTGCCCCCGGGACCGGTGAGGGTCACCAGACGCGCCCCTTCCTCCAGCAGCGCTCGCGTCGCCGCCACCTCCTGCTCCCGCCCCACCAGCATCGTGGGTTGGGCCGGTAGGTTGTGAGGCTGGCGATCCAGGCTCTGGAGGGGGGGGAACTCCGTTTCGAGCCCCGGGGCGGCGACCTGGAAGATGCGCTCCGGCTGGAGCAGGTCCTTGAGGCGATGCCGACCCAGATCGACCAAGGTCACCTCGGGGGGGAGGCGAGCGTTGAGGTGGGCGGCGGTGGCGGCGGAGAGGAGGATTTGACCGCCGAAGCCGGTGGAAAGTAAGCGGGCGACCCGGTTGACGGGAGGCCCGAAGTAGTCGCCCGCGCGCGCTTCCGGCTCTCCGGTATGTAGGGCCATCCGGACGCGGACCGGCCCGACCTCGCCCCACGTGGCCGCCGCCAGGCTCCGCTGCCCTGCAAGGCAGGCTCGCAGGGCAGCGGCAGGGTCGGCGAAGGCGGCGCGGAAGGCGTCGCCGACGGTCTTGAAGACGACCCCGTGGTGGGCCTCGATCGCCCAGCGCAGCAGGTCGTCGTGCTGGGCCAGGGCATGGGTCATCGCCGCGGGCAGGGCTTCCCACCGCTTGGTGCTGCCCTCAATGTCCGTGAACAGGAACGTCACCGCCTCGGGCGAGACGGTCTCCGGGTCGCGCATTGGACGCCTCCGGGATCCATGATGCGATGTCTGCCGGGCGGCGTCAACGTACGCAACGTCCTGATCGGAGCGCAGGGCTGAGGTCGTACACTGCGACGGTTTATGGGTGACCTGGATTGAGTGATGCCTGGGGGGCGAGGAGGTCGGATGCGGGAAAACAGGGTCAAGCGGACCCTCGCCGGAGGGGGCGTCTCCGTCGGGACGACGATCTTCGAGTTCGGCACCACCGGCATTGCCCGGATCGCCGCCGAGGCGGGGGCCGACTTTGTGCTCTTCGATATGGAGCATACCGGGTGGACGGTGGAGACGGTGCGGGTCCTCATGGCCTCCGCTCGCGCTGCCGATACGGTGCCGCTGGTCCGGGTGCCCGCGGCGCAATACCACCTGCTCTCTGGTCCGCTCGACGTGGGCGCGATGGGTCTGGCAGTACCGATGGTGGAGAGCGCGGAGCAGGCCCGCCTGATCGTGCGCTCCGCCAAATACCACCCGCTTGGGGCTCGGGGCGCTGGTCCGGGGCTCGCTCAGGACGACTACGCCGGGCAGCGGGACATTGCCGCCCGGATGCAGAGCGCGAACGAGGAAGGACTCCTGATCGCCCAGATCGAGACCGCCGCCGGGGTCGAGGCGGTAGACGCGATCGCCGCCACGGAGGGGATCGACGTCCTCTGGATCGGCGGGTTCGATCTCTCGACGTCACTCGGGATCCCGGCCCGGTTCGACCACCCGGACTACCTCCACGCGGTCGACCGCATCCTGAGCGCTTGCGCCCGGCACGACAAAGCACCCGGGTACATGGCCACCAGCGTCGCCGAGGCCCCCGCGTTGATCGGCCAGGGTTTCCGTTGGATCGCCTACTGGGGAGATGTCTGGATTTACCAGGAGGCGCTGCGGCAGGGCATCCGGGCAATCCGCCCCAGAGCGGTATCGTAGGGACGCTGCTTGCCGATCCAAGCCACTGACCGCGCGCTTCCGTCCGCCGCGCACGTGCAATGCATCTGCTTCGCAGGCAGCGCAGGTGATCCGCATCGAGCGATGCCGCAATGACCGGATAATTGCGAACGCCAACCGGAGGATGGAATGAGCGAGCAGGGGGGCGGTGTGGCTGTTGACGACCTAAGCCCACAGGTGAGGCGATACGGCGTGGACCGCCCGCTGCCGGAGCGACGGATGCTCCGGGCCGGACCGCTCTCTGCCGTGCTGGAAGGACCCGACCTGCGCTATTTGGCGGTCGGCGGGCAGGAGGTCGTGCGGCGGATCTACGTCGCCGTCCGCGATCAGAACTGGAACACCATCGAACCGACCCTCAGCGATTACACCGTGGAGGAGGACGGGCTCGCCTTCGTGGTCCGCTTCACGGCCACTCACCGCCAGGGTGATGTCGACTTCACCTGGGATGGCCGCATTACCGGCACCAGCGCCGGGGTCATCACCTGCTCCATGGACGGCAAGGTTGGCACGACGTTTCTCCGGAACCGGATCGGCTTTTGCGTGCTCCACCCGGCGGCGCTGGCCGGGACCCCGGTCGAGGTGGAGCAGCCCGATAGCACAACCATCTCCGGCACGTTCCCGGACCGGATCAGCCCCCACCAGCCGTTCGTCGATATCGCCGCAATCAGGCACGGGGCGGGCATCGACGCGCTGATCGACGCGGAGGTGACGATCCGCTTCAGCGGCGATGTCTTTGAGATGGAGGACCAGCGCAACTGGACTGATGCCTCCTTCAAGACCTACTCCACCCCGCTGAGTCTCCCCATCCCGGTGGAGGTCCGGGCCGGGCAGCACATCGAGCAGTCGGTCACCGTCACTGTTGCCGCGAGCGCGCCTCTGCCATCCGAGATGGACGAGGAGGCACTGGCGGAGGGTTCGCTGGCGGTCATCATCGGGACCGACCCAATTCGGCCCCTTCCGCGGATCGGTCTCGGCGTGGCTTCTCACGATGGGTCCCTCACCCAAAGTCAGATCGCGCATTTGGGGGCGCTCCGGCCCGCCCACCTCCGAGTGGATTTAGACCTCTCTAGGACGGGCTGGGAGGAGCGCCTGCGGCGTGGGGCGGCAGATGGGGCGGCGCTTGGTGCAGCAATTGACCTTGAGGTTGTCGTTGGCGACGACACGGCAGGACTGGAGCGCCTGGCGGCCATCCTGGACGAGGGGATGCCGGTGCAGCGACTTTTCGTCTTTCCGGCCGCGGGGCAGGTCACGACCGAAGTGATCCTGGCGCGGGTGGCCGCGATGCTCGGCACTGTCGGGACAGGTCCGGCCCTCGGCGGCGGTTCGCGTGCCTATTTCACCGATTTGAACCGAGCGACAGACCTCCCGCTGGAGGGTATGGACGTTGTGGGTTACACGCTCAACCCACAGGTCCACGCCTTCGACAACGCCTCCCTCGTCGAGACACTGGCCGGTCAGGCGGCCACAGTCACGAGTGCGCGCGCCATCATCGGAGACCGCCACCTTGCTGTCGGCCCGGTCACGCTGCGACCACGCTTCAACCCGGATGCCGCCGCTTCGGAGCCGGAACCCGATCAGACTGCCCTGCCGCCATCGGTCGACCCGCGGCAGTTGTCGCTCTTCGCCGCCGGCTGGACCCTCGGCAGCATTCATCGCCTGGTGGAGGCCGGCGCAGACTCGCTCACCTACTACGAGACAGTCGGCTGGCGCGGGGTGATGGAGCGGGACGGCGCTCTCACCCACCGGGAGCTGTTCCCTTCCCAGCCGGAGATGCTCTTTCCGCTCTACCATGTCCTCGCCGATGTGGCGGAGGTCGCTGAGGCAGATCTGGTGCCAGCCGAGGTGGAGGATCCCCTGGCCGCCGCAGTGCTCGCGCTGCGGGAGGGTGACCGCCTCCGCGTCCTGGTCGGGAGTTTCGCCGACGATCAGCGAACAGTGCGCCTCATGCTCCCTCCGCTCGAAGATGCCAGGGTCAGCTTCCTAGACGAGACCACCTACGCCGAGGCGACCCTCGACGGTGCCGCCTTCCGTGCCCGCCCTGGAACGCCCCTTCCACTCCAGGGCGGCGTGGCGACTTTGAACCTGCGCCCTTTCGCCGTCGCGACGATCGATGCCCGTCTGACCGGGGGATAGAGAAGGAAGCTGGCCTACGCGGTCTATGATGGACGGCGCGGCCTCTTTAGATCACGTCCCGGCTCCGGCTGGCTGTCAGGTCGCTGATGGGACGGTCGGAGTGGCAGGGCTGCCCGTCATACCCGGGGGCTCGATGAGAACAGGATCAACGCGGTTTGCTCCACCAGCCGCCGCAGGGCACCCCGGTGAAACGTGGCCAGAACGAGCCCTGGGACGAGCACGCCTAGCTTGATGAGTAGCGCACCGCCATAGGCGCTCGTCCACCAGGATCGAACCGCCGGGAGGATCAGCACTGCGTTGAGGGCGCCCGTCCCGACACCCACCACGACCAGTGCCTGCGCGAGGCGAGAAAACCGCCGTACGGGATCCCTGACCGGATCGCGGTGGCTCTGATCTGCACGGACTTGTCCCGGCGAGACGAGCGCGAGGTGAGCCAAGCCGCCAACCCAGCGCGCGATTGCTCAGTGGTGGAGGACGTTCGACGTTAGGGCGGGGGCTCGCCACGTCTCTCGCGCCGCCGCCTGGCTGGTAAGGCTGAGCGCAACCAGCGCCACCGGGCCCAGCGTCAGACCAACTCACTCCGCTACGGGCGTCGCTCGGCGGGGGCGGTGCCCTGCCAGGGTAAGACCGAGCCCCAGGGCAAGCACCGAGAGGAGTGCTGCCGGGCGGAGCCACCAGGCGCTGGGAAGGGCAGAGATGGCGTCGCTGAAGTCCGGGGCGACAGTCCCAGCCGTCGGCCAAGCCGTCTGAAGGGCGGGCTCGGCGAGCGTGGCCAGCAATGCCGTCAGCACTCCGCCGACAACGGCCCAGGCGCGGCGCCGCTCGGCGGCGACGTTCACCGTCCCAGCAGGCGCAATAGACCGTGCGGAGAGGAGGTCGCCCGCTGCCAAGGCGTCACCGAGGAAGGTGAGCCAGCGCGTAACCACGGCCCATGGTAGCGGCGTCTCGCCGACGACGGTGGCGGCTCCCGGGTGCGGCCCGTACCGATGCGAAACGCATAGCCGCTGGAGAGGGTGTGCCCGTCGGTGGAGGACCGTGCGGACTAGATCACGGTGTCGAGGTCCGGACCAATCCCCGCGACAGTAGCCCGGACGCGCCGCGGATCGTCGGCGGCGACTGTGGTGCTCCGCACCTCCAGGTCCTGGCCGGTGTCATCCAAGAGCCGAAGCGTCGGTGAACCGTTTCCTTCGTCAACTGCCTCGCCTAACCAGAGGTCGAAGGTCTCGGGGGGGCGACAACGAGGCCGTCGGGGGGTGGATCAGCCCGAACCGATTCAGCATGCGCCTGAGCCACGCGGGGAAATACGAGTCCGAGCACCAGGCTTACCGTGAGGGTGGCCGCGAAGAGCAACGCGGGGAACCCAGCCGAGCGAGTCCAGTCCATGGATGAGAATACCTTGATTGGTAACGGAGCCAACGGGAACCTCGTTCGGATAGAACGGGTGGCCCTCATAAACCGGGTGCTAGGGAACGCTGTTACGGCACTCATCGATAAATGTAGCACCGGGTGCGTCCGCCGTTTCTCGGCCAGACCCGAGGCCGGGAATCCGTGCCCCGCCTGCCAGCAGCGGTGCTCGGCTAACGCGCGGATTGGCCAAAGCCGCGTGCTAGGATGGGCCAGAGTGCGGCTCCGTCCGTAGTGCGCGGGGACGCTGCTCCGGGTGACGAGACGAGAAATCCTGACGTCCTCCGTTGTTCTCACGGTGACGTTCGATCTGCCCCGGTCACTCGGTCCAGCGAGTGCGAGTGTCTCGGCCACACGTGCTGTCTGGGCCGTTGCCCGCATCTGCCGTGAGGAGATCGTGTCCCGGCGTGAGGCGGCGGCAACCCAGGGGAAATATCGCTCGGGAGCCGGTCGGTCAGCTGGACAGTCGAGACCGGCGCGGGGCAAGCGGAGATTGGGCTGACCGCCGAACGTTTGGTTGTCCAAGAAGGCTAGGACGGAGGGCTTCCTGGCCTATCCTCGCGGTATCCGGGCTGGGCCGGACCGGGATCATGACACGTAGGCCGTGGCAACGGACAGAGGAGATCCCTCATGCACTCGCAGCCGTCAGCTTGGTCGTCACTGGCCCGGCGATGGAAGCTGATTTCGTTGATCGCGGTGCTGCTCGGCGTCATCGTCCTGGCACCGGGGGTCCTCTCGCGTCAGCCAACTCAGGAGAGCGGCGTAGCGCAGTGCGAAGCGGCTCCACCTGAAGCGACCCGCGCCACGCCCGTCACGGTCGCCACGCCGCGCGGGGCTGCCACCCCGGCGGTCACACCTGAGAAATCCTCGGCCACGTGCGTCGGGCTTGGGACGCCGGTGGCGCGGGAGGACCTCACGGTGACCCTCTTCGCCGACGATCCGACCGCGGGTCCCGTTGACATCACCGTGGAGGTGATGGACGCCGATGGCAGGCCGGTCACCGACGCGGTGGTGACGGTCGAGACTCAGCACCTGGAGATGAACCACGGCGAGTCGGTCAATGACACCGTGCCGGTTGCGCCTGGGCGGTACCTGGCGGAGCGCGTCTCAATGGGCATGGGCGGGACGTGGCAGGCCGAGGTGCTCATAGATCGGCCGGGTAAAGACCAGGTTGTCGTGCCCTTCCTGGTGCTTCTCGAGGGGCCGGCGTAGCGCCTCGCGGGGCGCCTCGGGCTCCGCGTGCGCCCAGGATGATTGCCGGCCAGGCCCCATCCCTGGATCAGCGCTCCTAAGGTCAGGAGCACGAGCTGCGCCATCGCCTCCACGCAGGGCAGGTCGAACCCGTCAGGGGTGTCGTTGGAGTTTTGTTGAGCAACGGGTCTCCATACATCAAGGTCCCCACAAGGATGGTCGGGATGCCGGCCTGGGTGAGAGGTGTTTCGTGTCCCACGATGTCCGGGTTCTGTCGCAGCACCAGGGTGAGCTCAAAGCCTTGGTCGTCGTAGGCCTGGGCCAGGGCGTCCTGGAGCCACGCCGACTCGCGGCCGACGTTGATCCCTCAGCATCAATGAATTCAGTAGTCATAGATGCTCGTGATTCTCGTGTGGTCGGTCTGGGTCGGAGGGATGCCGCCCATCCCCCGGTTGAGCGATGTCCTCGACCCCAGCCCGCTGCACGATCTCCTCAGCCGTGACGAAGGCAAAGCCCTGTGCGCGGAGGGACGCGATGACTCGCGGGAGGGCCTCGTCGGTGGCCGCCTGCCCGCCAACATGGAGCCGGATGATGCGACCGGGACGAGCGCCCTAGCCGCAGTTCGCCACGATTTCGTCCGCCGTGGCCCCCAGAGAGTCACGCGAGTCGCAGCTCCAGAGCAGGAGGACGCCATACCCGGCCGTGGCCACGTCGGTGAGGACTGAGGCATCGTAGTCGCCGTACGGGGGGCGGAAGTAGGGACGCAGGTCGTAGCCGGTCAAATCCCGCACCAGGGTCTCCGTTGTCCGGAGTTCCTCCAGGCGCTCAGCTCGAGTTAAGGGCGCGGTGCCGGGGTTGGCTCCCGTGAAGGACTGGTGGCTCCACGTGTGATTGAACACCATGTGGCCCTCATCCACCATCCGCCGGACCAGGTCCGGGTTCTCCGCGGCGTACATCCCCGTCATGCCGAAGCTCGCCTTGATGCCCTCCTAGGCCAGCAGGTCGAGAATCTCCTCCCCGTAGCCTCGATCGGCTCCCGCGTCGAAGGTCAGCGCGACCTCCCGCCGCCCGCTCGCGCCATACTCGACGACCAAGCTCTCTGATCCATGCGAGCCGGATGGGGGTGAGGGGCGCGGGATTGCCGTTGCAGCGACGGTCGTCGGCGTGCCGTCTTGCCGTCGGGGTACTGAGGGGGTGCTTTGGGCCACCGTGGGGCGTTCGGTCACCGAGAGCGCGGGTGTCGCTGGGACCGTAGCCGGGAGCAGAGCGGCTGAATTCTGCGCTGACGGCGTCAACGATTGGGCCGCCTCTTGCGCTGGGGAGCAGGCCCCGAGGCAGCCCGCGACCACCGTTCCGAGGAGCAGCGACCACAGCCGCGAACCCATGAGCACCGGCAGAACCCCTCCTTGACCTGCCAGACCGCCAGCAGGAGCGACATCTGTTCGACCCCATACCAGCCGACGGTGCTGAGGGTCGCTGGCCCGGCCAGATGTCTGTCGTCCCGACTGCCCAACCAGGCGGAGCTACACGGCCCGATGAAGCCGGCACCCCACCTGCGGACATCCGTGAGGGTTCGGGGATCAATGCTACTGTACAGATCGAAGGCCGATGCGGGGAGGATCATCGGGAAAGCGGCGAGCCGTAAATCTCCGATGGCTAACTGACGCTCCCCCTGACCAGAAATCTGCCCAACGCCGCCAAGCGCGACACCGCGGTCTGAGCGCTACGCCTGGAAACGCCGTGACTGTCAAAGCGGTGGCGAGCGGACGCCGGACATCGTGCTCGTCAGGGTGTTCCGGAAGCTCAGGTCAGCGCTCGGCGCGGGTTTCCAGAACCTGGCATTCCTCGTGGTTTGGCCCGCGCCGGACCCAGTCGCGTGGCCAATACGGTGCTCGCGTTTGCGACGGAAACCCACCGGCTCCACGCTTCACGTCAACTCGCTCGTCTCCATCTCGCGCTCCCCGATGCGCTCGATGCGCATGATCACCCGCTCCTCCGGGTCGGGACAGGCGACAAGGCTGTCCTGGGCCAACCAGTCTGCCGCGTCCAGGGCGCGCATCTTGGCGGGGAGGAGCGGCAGCACGGCGGCCAGGGCAAAGAGGCAGAAGTGGCGGCCGGCGGGGATTCGGACCCGGCTACTCTCCGTCACCTCGAAAGAGTCCCCGACCTGGAGCCCGCAGACGGAGCGCCCCTCGATCGCCGTGACCGTCACCCGCACGTCGGCGAGCGTGAAACGCCCGCTGGGAGCTGGCGACCGGTCGTCTGATGGGCAGGGAGACGCGTCCAAGGGACCTTTTCTCCGGTGATAGATGGCGGGACGAACAACTCAGCGCCTCCTCCTGCCGCCCCGCGTGGGATCCGCCTGAGCGAGCAAGACCCGTCCGCCTACGGCACGTCACCGCCCGTATTCTCCAGCCGCCGCCCGGCGCTCTCCTCGTCGTCGACCTCCGTCAGAGCCTCGCGATTGATGGACAGGTAGAGGGTCCCGTCCTCGAATCGGTCGACCGCACGGACCGGAATCTCCAGGTCGGCGTGAGCCTGCTCCTGGTCGATCAGGATAAAGCGAGGGTAGGCGTGGCGGAGCACGCCCAGGTGCTCGCCGTTCGCGGCGACGACCGGGGAGCCCGGTGGGTAGCTCTCGCGGGCATTAGTCATGAATGAGTCCTCCTGATCTGGACTGCGGGTCAGGCAGCGATCTGTCGTGGCGTCACCAAAGGGCCGACGCCGGAGTCTGGATCATACGCTCGGCTGGGGAGGTGCGTCATCCGGGCACCTTTCGCCGAGCTCCCGGTCGGGTGGCATACTTGGAAAGAGATGGGCCGTCTCATGCGGCTGAGCGTAGAACAGGAGAGAGGAGCGCGCAGGGAATCATGGCGGAGACGTCGCAGCAGTCGTCCGGGCCGAATCCGCTCTGCGAGGTGGGCCGGACCCACCCCCGGGACCGCCACCGCATGCGTCCGCTCGATGGCCAAGCTGGTGTCTGGACCTGCGCCCGGCACGGCCTGTTCGCCTCCCTGGTCGACAAGGAGACCGCCGCCAGGCTGGAGCGAGGTGACCCGTTCCCCATGCACGACGGCTCCGGCGGCGTCGTCGTTCGGGCGGGTGACGAGCGCCAGGGCGGCACCCTCCTCTACTACCGCCCGGCGGACGAGTAGCCCCCGGCGCTCCTGCCCGCGCCATTCCCCGGCTGCGCTCGTCGGTCACCGCTGAGCTGACCTGATCGGCCTGAAAGACCAATCATGGCTCCTTTGCCCCTTCGGTTCTGCCTGGATCTCTCCTATCACGCCTGGGCACGGGCAGCGGACTCGGCGGCAGCCGTGGCGCGGACGATTGAGGTGGCGCGGGTCGCGGACAAGGCGGGAGTCGATTCCCTCTGGGTGAGCGAGGATCCTGACGGCTGGGACGCGTTTGCGCTGCTGGGAGCCCTGGCGCGGGAAACCGCTCACGTTCGCCTCGGCCCCGGCGTGGCGAATCCGTATCTCCGCCATCCCAACCTGCTCGCCGCCTCGGTCGCCACCTTGGACCGCCTCTCCGGCGGCCGGGCCTTCCTCGGCCTCGGTCGCGGCCAGACCGAGTGGTACGCGCATGCCTTCGGCATGGAGGTGGGCAAGCCAGTCGAGGTCCTTGAGGAGACTTTCGCCCTGCTGCGGCAGTGGTGGGCGCCGCCCTACCTGGCCTCCTCGGTAGGGCACTTTGCCGTGCAGGAGTGGGAGCGCACCATCGGACCGTTCCAGGCGGCTCCCCCTGTCTATCTGGCGGCCGTCGGACCCCGAGCACTGGACCTGGCCGCTCGCCACGCCGACGGCGTGCTCTTCAATGATCTCGCTTCCGACGCGTTTCTCGCGGAGGCCATCGCGGCCGTCCGGGCGGGAGCTGCTGCGGCGGGGAGAGACCCCGCCCGGCTCGAGTTCTATGTCCGGGCGGGCGTGACCGTCACCGACGATCCAGAGCCGGTGCTGGAGCGCAAGAAGACCTACCTGGCACTGGTGAACGCCCTCCCCGGCATGGAGCGGCTCATGGCGACGCCGGACTTCGACGTGCCGGGGATCGTGGCCGAGGTCCGCCGCCTGATGCGGACGGAGGACATCCTGGCTCGCGGCGGGGGCTTTCCGGCCCTGCGCCGGTCTGGTGGCTTGGCCGCTGCTCGCGCCGCGATCCCGACCGACCTGGTCGCTCGGCTCGCGGTAGTGGGCCCGCTGTCGCACGTCCGCGCCCGGCTGCGTGCCCTCGCCAGCCTTGGCGCCAGCCATGTCTTCGTCGCGTCACCCACCCCCGGTCAGACGGCCGCGACCTATAGGACCGCCCTCGCGGCATTGGTCGCAGAGGAGACGTCTGCCGGGTTTCCCGATAGTGCGGTGGGGTAACGGCACCCGCCATCGGCCGTCCCTTCGCTACCTCCCCATGCTCTTCCGGTTCTGAATGGGGAACCAGTCGCCGCGCCGGGCTTGCCAACCGCCCCCGCGGAACGGTTCTCCCACTCCGTGCGTATAGATGGGTGCGACGGTCCGGTGGACGGGTCGCGGTTGACGCCTAGCGGACCCGTGCTAGGGTAGGGACCGAGCGGTTCCCGGCCTACGACGCGGACGACGGGCGGCCCGAGCGATCCCCGATGATTTGGGGCCTCGGATGTACCGTGGCGCTCTGCGATCCCTGGGCCGGTTCTAGGCTGGCGGTGAGTACACCACCTGCCCGTGCCGCTCGTCGCGATCAGCTGTCTGCGCCGGTGTCGACCGGTGGGGGCTTCCCAGCGGCGGGAAGCGACGTGAACCCCGGCCGGTCTTGTTGCTCTCGGAGGACGCTCATGCGCGCCCCTGGTTTTTTGTCCCCTCGCTCCGGTCGCGGTCGACTGTCGCGCTCGAGCGGTCCGCGCCGCCCCAGCCGTCTCGTGGGCGGCGGAATCATGTTTCACGCGCTGGCGGCCTTCTTCATGGTTCTCAGCTTGGTCGCGCCGCTGACCACCGCGGCGAGCGCGGCACCGGGGACTGCGACGACCGCCTCCCCCTCACGAGCACAGGAACCCAGGCCCGGCACGCCGCCGCCGTTGCCCGCTCCGACGGAGGTGAGCGTGGTCGGGACCTTCCCGCCCGGGGCCTGTCCGACCGGCGCCTGCGCGCTGAGTGAGGAAGCTGGGATCTGGACTGGGACATTCCCGATCCCCGCCGGCCGCTACACCTTCCGCCTCTCTGCGGTCAGCGACCTGGAGCGCTCGATTGGGGAAGGCGGCGACCCTGAGGGCGATGACATTGACCTACGGGTGCCCAATGACGCTGCCGGCGTCTATTTCTCCTACAACACCCACACCGGTGAGATCATCGCCGAGCCCATCGATCAGTTCGTGACCCTTGCCTCCGACCTCGGCGCGTTCGACTTTGCGCCCATCGCCAACGGCCAGTACGAGCTGTACCTGGATTCGCCCGCGGGGACCTACGCCTTCCAGGTTGAGGTAGATGGCCAGCCGGTCGGTGCGCCGGACCAGATCAGCCTCGATGTCCCTGCCCGCGTCCACCTCATCGTGGACGGCAGCGGCACCGTGCTCGTCAAGGAGACGGTGACCTCCGTCGCCACCCTCACCGTGAACAAGAGCGACGGTGCCGGTGTCCCGTGGACGAACGCCTGCTTCGCGGTCTACGACGACAACGACCTGCTCGGTCAAGCTTGCGACACCGATGACGGGTCGAGCGATGGCACGACGACCATTCCCTTCCCGAACGGCGTCGATCCCGGCACCTACACCCTGGCCGAAACTGCCACCGACGAGGGCGACCCCTCTTCCGATGAGCAGCAGATTCAGCTCAGCCCTGGCCCCAACTCCGCCGAGGCGGTTGCGGTCGGCGATACCCAGGATGACCCCACGGAGGAGCCTACCGAAACCGCGACCGCCGAGGACGAACCAGACGAAACGGAAACGGCCGCCCCGATCGTGCCAGATGGCGCTTCGGGTGCATTGGTGGTCACCGCGCAGGACCGGACCGGTACCCTCCTGGTCGGCGCGTGCTTCACCCTCACTCCACGCGGTGACACCCCGGGGGACGAGGTCTCCGCGTGCGACGGCGACGACGGTTTGATCGACGGCACGACGACCTTCGCGAACGTGGCAGCCGGCCCCTATCGCCTGGAAAACGACACGGCGCCCGAGGGCTTCGACGCGGCGGACCGCCAGAACATCGATGTGCCGGCCAACGACACCGGGTTCGCCACCGTCGAGCTTGAGGCTGAAGAGGAGGCGACCGAGGCGCCAGGCGCGACATTAGGGTCGCTCACCATCCTGACCCGGGACGACGAAGATGCCGTCCTGACGGGCGCTTGCTACACCGTCACGAACAGAGCTGGAACATTCGGCCCCTTCTGCGACGATGATGGCGATGGCCAGGTGATCCTGACTGAGGTCCTAGCCGGTGAGAACACGATCTCCGAGAGCACCCCGCCCGCCGGCTTCGAGGCACCGGACGACGAGACGGTGGACATTGAGGCAGGCGAGGCCGCGGAGGTCTCCTTCGAGCACCGGGCGGACGCGGAAGACCAGGCCACGGAGGTGCCGCAGCCGACGGGCGGGAGCGTCGTGGTCACGGTGATTGACGAAGACGGCAACCTCGTCTTCGGGGCCTGTTTTGAGGTGGACGGCGCCGGAGTCGACGAGGTTTGTGACAACGGTCCCGGCGACACGGACCCAATTGAGGGCGTGATCGGCATCGATGAGATCCCGGTCGGGTCCTACAACCTTCAGCAGACAACGCCGCCGGAGGGCCACCAGGCCGCGGCTGACGAGCCGGTTGAGATCGGCGTCGACTTCCCGCAGGAGGTCACGGTCGTCAACCCGACCGCCCAGGCGACCGGTGATCTGGTGGTGCTTCGGGTCGATGACGACGGGCAGCCGGTCGGCGGCGCCTGCGTCAGGCTCGAGGATGATGCCGGCACCGTCGTCGCCGCGGAGGTCTGCGACGAGGACGGCGACGTGGCCGACGACGGCCGGATCGGGTTCTTCAACGTTCCCGAAGGCATCTATACCCTGGTCGAGACCCGGACGCCGGAGGGCTTCGAGCCAGCGGAGGACGACCAGGTCGAGATCACCGTGGGCATTGCCAACCAGACCCAGTTTGCCAGCGCACCAGAGGAAGAGCCAACGATCGAGCCAACGGTCGAGGCGACCGTCACACCCACGCCGGAGCCCGCCACGGGCGCGCTGCTGGTCACCGTGCGCGACGAAGACGATCAGGACCTGACCGGGTTCTGCGTCGCGCTTGCTCCCGCCGATGGCTCCTCGGCGCCCGCCCCAGCCTGCGACGGGGATGAGGGCGATCAGGACGACGACGAGGGCAGCGTCGGAGTCGAAGATCTTCCCGTCGGGGGGTACACCCTGACATTCAGCCAGACCCCGGAAGGGTATGACGCCCCAGAGGCGCAAACCGTCACCATCGAGGACGGTGGCATCGAGCGCGTTGAGATCGTCCTTCAGGCGACGGCGCCCACCCTCGGCGCCATGACGATCACGATTGAAGACGAGAACGGTGATCCGCTTCCCGGCGCCAGCGTCGAGGTGATCAACGGGGCCGGCACCTTCCCCTTCAACGACCAGGATGGGGATGGCCAAATCATCCTGGACGTGGTTCTGCCCGGCCCGAACACGATTCGCCAGACGACTCCGCCAGTGGATTACACCCCGGCCGAAGGTCAGGCCGAGCAGACCGTAGAGGTGGTCGCTGGGGAGCGAGCCCAGGTGACGATCACCAACCAGCGGGCGATCGGCTCGGTCCGCATCTTGAAGACGGATGAGAACGGTGACCCGCTGGGCGGGGCCTGCTTCTCCCTCAGCGGCCGGAACAGCTATGGCCCGGTCTGCGATGACGGCCAGGACGACGGGGATGAGACCGTCGGCACGATCCTGATCGAGGATGTCGCCCTTGGCCGGTACACCGTGACCGAGACCCAGGCGCCAGAAGGCTACGATCCAGCGGACGCGCAACCGGTGACGGTCAGCGCGAGCGGTCCGGCTGAACTAACCGTTCCCAACAGCCCGCCGCTGCCGGAGACTGGTGTTGTCGAGATCACCCTTCTCGATTCGGATGGGAATGCCCTTGGCGGCGCTTGCTTCGGGCTGATCGGGGCTACCGAGATTGCCCCGGTCTGCGATGCCGGGGATGACCCTGACGCCGCCGGCACGATCGTCATCGCTGACGTTCCAGCGGGTGACTACACCCTGACTCAGACCGAAGCCCCCGATGGGTACGTCGCTGCGGATGATCAACCGGTTCGGGTCACTGCCGGCCAGACTCTCCGCCTGGAGCTAACGAACCAGGCCACCCCACCGCCGGTGGGCAGCATCGTCGTCTCCAAGGTGGATGCGGACGGGCAGCCACTCCCTGGCGCCTGTTTCAGCCTGGCGGGGCCGGAAGCGCAGGTCTGTGACGGTGACCCTGAAACTGACCCGGCCGGCGACCCCGGCGTGGTTCGCTTCGACGACCTCGATGTTGGGTCCTACACCGTGACGGAGACCGATCCGCCGGATGGCTACGTCGCCGCCGAGGCTCAGCGAGCCGTGGTGACGCCCGACGGCGAGACCGAGCTCACGTTCGTCAACCAGCTCGCACCGCCGGAGACTGGCAGCGTTCGTATCCGGGTCCGGAGCGAGGGCGGTGACGATGTCTCGGGCGGCTGCTTCGCTCTCCGTACCGCCGACGGGACGGTTGCCGAGGCGTGCGACAACGAAGACGGCGATGCGGACGAGGAGGACGCGGTCATCCTCCTTGAGGAGGTTCCGGTCGGGTCCTACAGCGTGGTTCAAACGGACGCGCCGGAAGGCTTCCAGGCGGCGGAGCAGGGGACCGTCACGGTCATCGCCAATGAGACGGTCGAAGTGATCGTCATCATCGTCCAACTGCCGCCGACGACCGGCACCGTCCTGGTGACCAAGCGGGATGAGCAGAACCGCCGCCTTGAGGGGGCCTGCTTTGCCCTGAGCCAGACGGAGGACATCTTCGAGGTCTGCGACAACCTTGAGAACAACGGGGACGGCACGGCCAGCGACGGCGACGGTACGGCCGGGCGGATCCAGTTTAACGACGTGCCGGCCGGTGAGTACCAGCTTCGTGAGACGCGTCCGCCTGTGGGCTACCTGGCGGCCGAGAACGTGACTGTGATCGTCGAGGGCGGCAAGGTAGCCCGGGTGACGGTCGTTGACCAACCGGTGCCCGACACGACGGGCGACCTGGTCGTGCTCAAGGTCGATCAGCGCACCGGGGAGGCGCTCGGCGGGGCCTGCTTCGAATTGCTGGGCGGCCCCAACCGCACGGTCGTCGTCGCTGGGCCTGTCTGCGACGAGGATGGCGATGTCGCCGACGATGGCCGGATCGGCATCTTCGATGTTCCCGCCGGCACCTACACCCTGCGTGAAACGCGGCTTCCCTCCGCCGACTACTTCAACGCCGGGGATCGGGACGTCTCGATCGTCGCCGGGACGGCCATTGAGGTCACGGTCGAGAACGCCCTTCGCCCGGGCACGGTGACGATCGAGAAGGAGAACGAGGGCGGCGAGCTCTTAGATGATGCCTGCTTCGCGCTCCGGGGTGAGACAACCTACGAGCTGTGCGACGAGGACGACGGTGACACCGACGGCGTGACGGTCTTCAACGGGGTCGTGCCCGGCGACTACGCCGTCGTCGAGACGGTCGCTCCCGTCGGCTACGCGACCGCGCCCGACCAGTCCACCACGGTGACGCCAGGTGGCACCCGCAGGCTCACCTTTACGGATGTCCTGCTCCCGCCACCGCCGCAGGTTGGCAACCTCATAATCCTCAAGACCGATGAAGAGGGTGACCCGCTGGCCGGGTCCTGCTTTGCCCTTCGCCAGGGTGCTGTCGTCGTCGCGGGGCCGCGCTGTGACGGCGCCGATGGCGCGAACGATGGCACGATCCGCTTCGAAGGCGTCGCCATCGGCGACTACACGGCCCGCGAGACGCGGACGCCCTCGGCGTCCTACCAGCGGGCGGCCGATGTCGCCGTCACCATCCGACTGAACGAGACCGCCCAGGTGACGGTGAGGAACGTCCTCAAGCCGGGGCGCGTGCTGGTCCGCAAGACCGGCGCGGGATCTCAGCCGCTACAGGGGGCCTGCTTCGACCTCGCCCCGGATGGCAAGCCGTCCCAGTGCACCGACGCTGCCGGCACGATCGTCTTCGGAGGGCTCAGACCTGGCACGTATCGACTGAGCGAGACCCAGGCGCCAGCGGGCTACCTGGCCGCCGCGCCGGTCGAGGGAATCGTGGTCAAGCCCGGCGCCACCACGGTGGTGAACGTGGAGGACCGCCTCGCGCCGCCACCGCCGAACACCGGCTCGATCCAGGTTCTCAAGTTCTACTGCCCGGCGGGAGATGCCGGTGAGGGGACCGAGATCATCGATTCCTCCAATCCCGGCGCGAGCCGGCTCGCGCGGACCGCAAACTGCAGCCAGGGCAACGCGACATTCAACTTGATCGACGCCCGGGGCGAGGGAGGACCCGGCACCTTCTCCACCGGTGACGACGGCCGCTACCAAACCACGGTCACCGCCGGTGAGTACCGTCTGACCGAGACGGCCCCCGATCTCCCGGGCGACGCCGCTGAGACGGTCAGGATCTCCGTCAACCAGTTGACGACCGTGGTGGTCATCAACTACGTCAAGCCGCCGGCGCCGGCGCCGGCCTCGATCTCAGTGGTCAAGTACACCTGTCAGCCGGGCTTCGAGGGTACGCTGTTCGCCGACTTCGTCGACAACTGCGGCGACGATACCTCGCTGACCAATAACGTTACGTTCCGGGTCTCCGGGACCTCGACGGGCAAGCACGTGACCGGCGACGGCGGCCAGAAGGGTGTGACGGTGTTCGGCCGCCTCCCAGCCGGCCAGTACCTGCTGCGCGAGGATGCTCCCGCCGATGCGTCCGTGGTCTACGCCTTCTGCGGCTTGGACCCGAATGCTCCCACTCTCAAGGAGTTGGGCGGCAGCATCACGCTCACCCCGAAGGCGGGTGAGAACCTCACCTGCACCTTCTTCAACGTGCCGGAGGATCTCTCGGCCACCACGGGCGCGATCCTGATCCACAAGTACGCCTGCGCCGTCGAGAACCCGCCGGCAGGCTACGACTTCAAGAATGAGTGCGATCCGGAGACAAATGGGGCCACCTTCTCGCTGGCTCTCTACAACGCGGAGCAGCGCACCTTCCAACCGAAGAGCACCGGCACCACCAACGCAGATGGCCTGCTGCGGTTCAGCCGGCTCCAGCCGGGTACGTACCGGGTCCGGGAGACCGGGGAGGATTGGTGCTTTGCCCAATCCAACAGCGTCGACCGGAACGGGGACGTGATCGTCAAGGCCAACCAGCGGGCCGAGGTCTGGATCTACAACTGCGTCGGGACGCGTGGCGCACCGAACACGGGCACCGGCTCCTCCCTCCCGGGCGGGCAGGGCGCACTGAACGCCGCAACGACCATGGCGCTGGGCCTTGCCTGGCCACTCCTCGGCTGGGGGCTCTACTTGCGGCGGCGAGCAGCCTAGCGGGTCAGCGGGACAAACGCGGAAGGCGGCGGCTGGACGGATATCCGTCCAGCCGCCGCGCCGTTGGATACCATCGCGGTTGGCATGGTGACCGTGGGAGACGCGCTGGTGGCCCGATGAGCGCCCCGCTAGCGACCGAACCCGCGTCATGGCAGAATGTACGTATAGGCTCTGAGGCAGCGCGACGGGGTCGACTAGGTTTGACGTAACGACCCAAATCGGCTACTATTTCCGGGTCAAGTAGAACAAGTTTTCTACTATGGTCAGGGGTAGGGGGCGCTGCGACCTCGGCGCTGTGGCACGCGGCGGGCGGCCGGCAACGGCGGCGCGGATGGACGAGAGAGGACGGCTCCGGCATGGCAGAACGCGACCGCGCAGTGGACCTCGCGATTACCCAGATCGAGCGTGCCTTCGGCAAGGGCTCGATCATGAAGATGAAGCCGGGCGAGACCAACCCGATGCAGATCGATGCCATCCCCACCGGCAGCATCGCGCTGGATCTTGCTCTCGGCATCGGGGGCCTCCCCCGTGGCCGTATCGTTGAGATCTACGGCCCGGAATCCTCCGGCAAGACGACACTGGCCCTCCACGTCATAGCGGAGGCTCAGAAGATGGGGGGGCTCGCCGCGATCGTAGACGCGGAGCACGCCCTGGATCCGATCTACGCCGGCAAGCTGGGGGTCAACCTCGAAGAGTTGCTCATCTCTCAGCCCGATACGGGCGAGCAGGGGCTGGAGATCGCGGAGACGCTGGTCCGCTCCGGCGCGTTGGACGTGGTTGTCATCGACTCGGTCGCGGCGCTGGTGCCGAAGGCCGAGATCGAGGGCGACATGGGAGACTCCCACGTCGGCCTGCAAGCCCGGCTGATGAGCCAGGCGCTTCGCAAGCTCACCGGCGCGATCAGTCGCTCGAAGACCTGCGTCATCTTCATCAACCAACTCCGCATGAAGATCGGCGTCATGTTCGGCAGCCCGGAGACGACCACCGGCGGCCAGGCGCTGAAGTTTTACGCCTCCGTCCGCATGGATATCCGTCGCATCGAGGCGATCAAGAATGGCACCGACTCGGTCGGCATGCGGGCCCGGGTCAAGGTGGTCAAGAACAAGGTCGCTCCGCCGTTTCGGCAGGCTGAGTTCGACATCATGTACAACGAGGGCATCTCCGTGGCCGGTAGCGTCTTGGACGTGGGGACGGACCTGGGAATCGTCCGCAAGAGCGGCGCCTGGTTCTACCTGGGCGAGGAGCGGCTCGGCCAGGGGCGTGAGAATGCCAAGGAGTTCCTCAAGCACAACCCGGACGTCCTGGACGACATTCGCAACCGCATCCGCGCCACCTCGCCCGAACTCTCCGGCCGCCTGGCCTTTGACGGCGCCGCCGCCGATGGGGTAAGCGGGAATGGCGTTCTGGAGGACGTCGAGGTCTAGCTCGCAAACCTCAACATCACCGGTCAACGGGGCGGCTCATTGAGCCGCCCCGTTCCCTGTCCTCCCCGCTTCGTGGGGCTCCGCGGTCCCATCGAGCGGCGCGCCAGTCGCGGGCGCTTCTACCACCGCCACCAGGTCCGTCAAGAGTTCGCGAAAGAGCCCCATCCGTTCAGGCCCTAACTGCCGGGTCCACTCCTCATCGAGCCGCTGGATGCTGGCGCGGGCCGTTCGCTCCACCGCCCATCCACGCTCTGTGCGACGGACGACCCGGGCTCGCCGATCGTTGGGGTCGGGGAGGCGCTCCAGGTACCCCTGCTGCTCTAGATAGGCGACCAGTTCCCCCATCGACTGCTTGGTCATCTGAGCCCGATCGGCGAGATCGGAGGCTCGCGAGCCGTCCGGATCGAGGTGCTGGAACACGCTGAAGTGGGCTGGCCGCAGGTCGGGGAATCCCGCTGCGGCTAAGTCCTCCGCAATCCGGGCATTGATAGCCTGGAAGGGGATACGCAGCTGTGCTCCCAGCATCCGGTGCCCCGGGCGCTTCCCCGTCATGGCGCCATCCCTCTTGACAAAAAAGACAGGAAGGCTTACCTTCAAGCCAGCTGGAACGGTCAGGAATCCTGACAATGAAGATTGTAGGCTTCGCTCCTCGGTCGCGCTAGGAGTGCCGGCAGACCGTTTGTCGCTTTCGAAAGGAGACGCGCCTCCATGATCGGAACGTCACTTCCCGCCTCGCCCCACGTCGCCCAGGCGGGACTCGAGCGGTCCGTCTGGTATTCCGGGTACCTGCTGACGTTCCTTGCCACAGGAGCCGAGACTGGGGGCCGGTTCTCCGTGGTCGAGGAGATCGGCCGCCGGGATGCCAGCGCGCCGCCGCCCCTCCACATTCACATCAGGGAGGAGGAGTACTTCTACGTGATCGAGGGCGAGATGACCTTCTTCGTCGGCGACGAGACGATTGCCGCACCGGCCGGAACCTTCGTGCGGTTGCCTCGTGGGGTGCCGCACACCTTTGTCATTGCTACCGAAGAGGTGCGGGTGCTCAACATCTGCACGCCGGCCGGCTTCGAGGGCTTCTTCCGAGATCTGAGTGAACCAGCCATGACGCTCACCCTGCCTCCGGCACCTGATGGTCCGCCCGACATCGCGAAGCTCCAGGCGACGGCGGCCGCCTACGGCCTCCAGGTCGTCGGCCCGCCTCCTCCCACGTCGGTTTAGCCGGGTTTCTCGGCCTCATCGAACGCTGCGACTAGCGCTGTAGCACATCAGATCCGCCCTGGCTGATTGGTGAGGGATGAGCGAGCGCCTCGACCGTCTGGGATGCGTCGGCCGGCAGGAATGAGGCCAGCGACTATAAGTGCTCTGTGGAGGCAGCGGGCCGGCTTCGCGTCCACGTCTCCGGGAAGAACGCAGAGGCGCGACCGGGAATCCCCGTGCCGCGCCTCTATGTTCCCCCGCCGCCGGACGGCTGCAACCGATGCCGGCGACCCTCTGCTTTCCCCCGCCTCGCGAACGCGGCCCCGGCCTTGCCAGGGGCCGGCTCGCTACGCTAGGCGGACAGCTCCATACCACCGGGAGGAGTAGTACTGCGACGTAATGTCGCTGATCTTCACCCCAGTGGTTTCGTTTTCGGCGTGGACGAACTGGTTGTTGCCGATGTAGATGCCGGAGTGGGAGAGTCCCCAGGTGTAGGTGTTCTGGAAGAAGACCAGGTCACCCGGCTGCAGGTTCGAGTAGGAGACCGGCGTGCCGGCCACCACCTGAGTGAAGAGACCACGGCCGATATCGATGCCGAGGACGTTCAGGGCGACCCAGTAGGTAAACCCGGAGCAGTCGAACGAAGCGGGACCGGCCGTCGCCCAGACGTAGGGGTAGCCGACGTACTGGAGCGCGAAGGAGGCCATGGCGTTGCCCGTCCCACTCCCGGTTCCGGCGCCAGGGCTCGCGCCCCCGTCGTCGCCGGAGCCTCCGCGCTCGCTCAAGGCGGCGTCGGTGTAGGAGAGGTAGCTGCCGTACATGTAGCCGTAGAGGCCGTCCCAGTTGACCCCGTAGAAGCCGTTGGTCAGCCCGCTGGTAATCTCGACCACCGTCCCGGCCGGCGCGATCGCCGCCACCCCGGCGGACATGCTGGCGTCGTACCGCAGGTTCAGGCTAGAGCTGGTCACCGCGCGGGCGCCAACCCAGAGCCCACCACTGTTGTCCCCATCGCTGGGATCTGGCTCAGGCGTGGTGCCGGAGCCGCCGTCCGTGGAGAGGTAGCTGGCATAAGCGAAGCCATTGCTGCCCGCGCAGATGACCGGCTGCCACTCACCCTGCTGGGCACCCCGCAGCGCGACCTGGCTGCCTTCGGCGAGAACGACGATCACGCTGGCTCCGTGATCCGCGGCGGAGCGGCAACGAAGCCCGCCACCTCCTGTCCCGGTCACCGTGGCGTACCCGGAGACGGCGCCTCCATCGCTCGCATCTAGTTCAGGCGTGGTGCCGGAACCGCCGCCGGTGGAAAGGTAGCTGGCGTAGACGAACCCGTTGCTTCCGGCACAAACCACCGGCTGCCACTCGCCCTGGAGGGCGCCGCGGAGGGAAACCTGGGTGCCTTCGGCGAGGACCGTGATCACGCTCGCGTCATAGGAGACGGCGGTTCGGCAGCGGACGCCGGTGCCGTTGGTGCCGGAAACGACCGCCGAACCAGAGACGTCGCCCCCGGTGTCGCCGCCCGCGTCCGCCCCGCTCTCACCGGACGACCCGCCCGAGGTGGACAGGAAGCTGGCATGAACGAAGCCGTCGCTGCCGGCGCAGACAACCGGTTGCCACTCGGCCTGCTGGCCGCCGCGAAGCGCGACCTGGGTGCCCTCGCCGAGGACCGTGATGATGCTGGCGTTGTAATCGGCCGCGGAGCGGCAGCGGAGCCCGCCGCCGTTGGTGCCCACAACCGTGGCGTACCCGGAGACGACGCCGCCAACGGCCGTGCCCGTGTCCGCGCCGGTGTCGGGCGTGGAGCCGCCGGAACCGACAAAGTCGCTGTGGACAAAGCCGCCCCGGCCACCGCAGTTGACCGGCTGCCACTCGCCGACCGGAGCGCCCGTGAGAGTGAGGGGGGTGCCTTCGGAGAGGACGGCGATCACCCCGCCCTCGTACCCCGCCGAGTCACGGCACCGGACGCCGTCGCCGCTCGTTCCGGTCACCACGGCCGTCCCGACCGCCGCGCCCTCAGGACGCTGCCCGCCGACTCCCGCCGCGAGGGCCGCCTCCACGTCGGAGGTGGCCGAGTCGCGGTCTGTCGCGGCGCCGGTGGTCGAGGTCTCAGGGGTGGTGGTTGACCCGGCATCGTGGCGGGCCAGGTAGTAGCCAACGGCGAACCCGCTGAGCGGGGCGCCGTTAGGACCGTCGATGGCGATGGCGAACCAGGGGTTGCCGTCGACGTCGGAGATAGGACCGTCGAGGACATCGACGACGGTGCCTTCGGGCATCTCGGCGAGGACGCCGCCGTCAAAGCTGGGAGCGGCGCGGAGCAGAACGTTGTCGCCGTTGGCGTTAGCGACGATGGCGGTGCCGCCGATGTCGAGATCGGCATTCGCCAGCGCTGCAACGGGTGCAAGCGTGGCAAGGCAGAGGAGCGCCACCAGTGCGAGGACAGGCCCACGCAGGGCCCGCTGGGGGATAGAAGACAACCTGTTCCCTCCACGAACTTTCCATTCGGCTGAGCAGCCCCTCAGCCGTCCCGCAGGTGTCGGGTTGTGGAAACCTGTCCGGCCTCCGTGTTGCAGAGCGAGCGCTGCGACGCGCAGTCTCGCGGCTCCTGGCGACGGCCATCTCCGTCGCTTTTCGACGTGTCGCCCGCAGTCTCGTCATTCAACCCCGACAACGAGTGACGCACAACAACCAGACCGATCAATCATCATCGGCAGCAGCCGGTCACGCGCTCGGCTCGTCGTCGTGCGTAAGTTGTTCATCCACCGGTTGCGGTATGTCGGGTGCGCCATCTCAGCCAAAGCGGCAACCCGTACATGAGCAGGACCCTGGGACAGGCGGACACTAACAGACAACTTTTGGTCTGTCAAGACCGTTCGAGCCCGTGGGAGGATACGAAAGGGTCCGTACGGGCTCGTCAGCGGACGATCTCCGGCCCCAGCCGACCTCAACCGTCCTACGACAGGCGGCGTGCGGGGTCCATCTGGAGCATCTTTGGCGCTATGCCCTTCCATCGCGTGCCGGTATCATCGCGCCGTCCGCACCTCTTTCGCATCGCGGAGACGGGCACGCCGGGACGCGCTCGTCAACCGTGACCCCGCTCGGCCCGCGCCCTGTCTTTCAGGGCAGGCGGGCTGTGCCGTGTGAGCAGAAGAGGGTCTCCGGTTCTCATTGAGGAAGACTACGGAGTGGTGGCCCGGAGACCGTCTACGCGTGAACGCCGCTGGAGCACCTGCACGCTGTTGACCGACGGCACGGGGCCTGGCTAGGCGGCCTCGTACAATGGAAATGCTCCTGAGGGACGGACTGAGCGATCGGGGGCATTGGGCTCATGACGCTGGCTCGGGACGCCGCGTGGGCGGGAGATTCCAGGGAGTGTTGGTGATGCGGCACCGTGTCCAGCTGGCGGACAATCTCACGGCCCTCGCCGCGATTCCTGACGGTGCCATCCCGCTCATCTACCTGGACCCCCCGTTCAATACCGGCCGGGACCAAGCCCGCCTCACCATCGCGACCACCCGCGCGATGGACGGAGTCGGTGATAGGACCGGGTTCGGCGGCCGGCGATACGTTTCCACGCCCCTCGGTCGCCACGCCTTCAACGACGCTTTTGACGACTACCTGGCGTTCCTGGAGCCCCGGCTGCGCGAGGGCTACCGGGTGCTTGCCCCCCACGGGAGTTTCTACCTGCATCTGGACGCGCGGGAGGTCCACTACGTGAAAGTCTTGATGGACCAGATTTTCGGCCGCGCCTGCTTCGTGAACGAGATTATCTGGGCCTACGATTACGGTGGCCGACCACGTCGTGCCTGGCCGCGCAAGCACGACACGATCCTCTTCTACGTGAAAGACCCCTTCAACTACGTCTTCAACGCCGACGAGGTCGACCGCGAGCCCTACATGGCCCCGGGTCTGGTCACGCCGGAGAAAGCCGCCCGGGGGAAGCGCCCAAATGATGTCTGGTGGCACACCATTGTCAGCCCGACTGGCAAGGAGAAGACGGGCTATCCGACCCAGAAGCCGCTCGGTGTCCTGCGCCGGATCGTCGCTGCCTCCTCCTGTCCCGATGATGTCGTTCTCGACTACTTTGCTGGCAGCGGGACCACCGGGGCGGCCGCCCTTTCGCTCGGCCGCCGTTTCCACCTCATCGACGCCAACCCGGACGCGGTGGCCGTGATGGCTACCCGCTTTGCCGCCGTCGAGGGCATCGAGTACATCGGTTGGGAGGCCACTGGAGAGGTGATCCCCCAGGAGTAGCCAGGGCGAGAGGGGATGTGCTTACGGCGCCGGGATGGCAATGGGCCACGGTCCGGCCGCGTTCCATCCCGCTTGTTTCGCGTTGCTCCAGGTCGGGACGCACCCACCCTCGGATGACGAACGGGTGGGTGACCCGGGTGAACGATGAACGGGATCGCTCCGTCGTATTCCGCCCCAGCGACGTTTCGCCGCGTGAGCCCGAGGATGGACTCCCGGACGCAGAGACGCCGGCCCCGGCGGCAAAGACTACCCCTCAGCTGGGCGCGGTTTAGTGGTCGACATCGGCGGTAGCACGACGGCGCGCGCGCGGCTCCGGACCAGATCCCGCCGCTCCCTCGGCGTCCCGGCGCTGGCCGGTGACCATGTCCAGCTCGTACTGCACCTGCTCCAGCCGGATGCGAACTCGCTGCTCGTGCAGGTACCAGAGATCCCGCCGCAAGCTGGCGTCGATCTGGCGCAGTTCGTCCAGTTCACCGCTCAGCGACGCCACGCGGAATCCCACGTCGCGGTGAAGACCCTGAACCGCCTCGATCCGCTCCGCTAGCCGCTCGGCCCGCTGTTCAATCGTCTGGCCCAGGTCGGCGAAACGCGCGTCCGTCTCCTGGCGGACATCCTCGGCCCGCTCCAGCAGCAATTCGTGACGCTCAATGGCTTGAGCCTGGAACCGCGTCAGGTCCTGGCGCAGAACCACGTCGATGCCGCGCAGGTCCTCAAGGGCTGGATCAATGTGGACGATGGAACGCCGGGTCTCATCGATCTGATCGTAGAGGTGGGCCAGGTCGGAGCGCAGTTCGTCAATCCGGGCTCCAAAGTTCTCACCAACCTGGGCCACCTCCGCGACCCGCCGCCGGGCGTCCTGATCAACGATCTTGATCGCGTCCTCCGCCCGCAGGATGTCGCGTCGCAGTTGATCGGTCTCTGTCCGGAGGAGATCCAGCGAGTCTCGCAGTTGGTGCGCAACGACGGCCGTACGATCATTATGGGCCTGAGTGTGCTCAATCATGCCGCGCAGCTCGTCGTAGCGCTTCTGGTGCTGCCCGGTGTCGTCGGTCTTGCGGCGGGAAAGGTCGAGCAACTCACTGACGTGGGCCTGGAGGGAGCGGATCGGCCGGATCGCGTCCTCAAGCCGGGTCTCCATGTCCGTGACCTGCTGCCGGGTCCGGTTTTCGTCCAGCGCACGGGCTTGAGCGGTCTGCTGCGCCTCTTGACGGAGCTGGTCAAGGACCAGGCGGTTCTGGGCGACCGACCCCTCGTACTGTTTGAACTGCTCCTCGCCACGGGTCTGGCGGCTCAACAGTTCGCGCGTGAGGCGGCGCAACTCGTCGAATTGATTTTCCAAGGCCACCAGCCGCGCTTCGTCGCGGCGGCGGTCGTCATCCTGGCGGTAGGTGGTCGGACCCGAGCCCGGGGTGGGGATGCGACTGCTCATGGCTTCGGCGGTGTGCCGGTCTCCTTCTCGTGACTTACGACGGCTCTCACGATAAGACAGCGGGGCAACGAAGATTACGGGATTCGGGGCGCCGGTTTCACCGCGGCAGGGGCGAGCCCGGAGAACGGCTCGACGGAGGCGGACGTGTCCCCGTCAAGGACGCGTAGGACAGCCGCGACCGAGCGAGCCAGTCCGCCCGGATCGTAGCCGCCTTCGAGCACGGCCACCAGTCGCCCCTCGGCATGCTCCTCGGCGAGATCGAGCGACCGCTGGGCAAGGGAGGCAAAGCCGGCCTCGGTTACCCGCATCCCACCGAGCGGATCGGCCTCGTGGGCGTCGAACCCGGCAGAGATGAGGACCATCTCTGGCCGAAAGGCACGGGCGGCGGGTAAGAACCGTTCGTCGAATACGCGCCGGTACTCATCATCGCCTTGGCCGCGTGGGAGTGGAGCGTTGATCGTGAACCCGGCGCCGCGGCCTTCCCCCCGCTCGACCGACGACCCGGTGCCAGGATACAGGGGCCATTGGTGGACGGAGCAGAAGAGAACACGATTCGTGGCGTAGAACGCATCCTGAGTGCCGTTGCCGTGATGGACATCCCAGTCCAGCACCAGCACCCGCTCAAGGCCACATGCCAGCGCATGCGCCGCCGCTATCGCGACGGTGTTCAGCAGGCAGAAGCCCATCCCCCGGGTCGGGGTGGCATGGTGCCCCGGTGGCCGGACCAGCGCGAACGCGCGTCGCAGGGGCGTGTCAGGGTCCAGCACGGCGTCGACCCCCGCGATGACGGCACCTGCGGCCAGTCGGGCGATGCCCAGAGAGTCCGGCCCGACCATCGTGTCTGCGTCTAGCCAGGCGCCGCCGCGCTCGGTGACCTCCTCCAGGAGCGTCAGGTAGCGTGGATCGTGGACGCGCTCCAGGGCCACGCCATCTGCCTCCCCAAAGGGGATTGCCGGGCGTCCGTCGAGCAAGTCCTGCCGTGCAAGTTCTTTCTCTACCGCCGCGAGACGTCGCGGGTTCTCCGGGTGCCCGCCCGTCTCGTGCCCCTGAAACCGGGGCGAGCGCAGCAGTGCCGTGGAGCGCACTGGGTTGGCAGCGTTAGACGCTGAGGAGGGGATGGCTTCCATAAGAAAGAGTATAGCGGGGGCAGGCGGTCAGGAACGACGTGGGCGAGAAAGCACGAGCCATCGTTCCGCTTGCGTGTCGACCTGCGCACCTACGGACCGGTTAGTCCCAGAACGAAATCGTGGGTCACCCATCGAGTTGCTTGGCAGCACTCCGAGGGCGGGCGGCGGGGCGAGGTGACGGCCGCTCGCGGCGGGGAAGGAAGCTGGTCGGCCCCATGACGAAATAGATCATGGCGCCCGCGATGGGCAGGCACAGAACGACCAATCCCCACAAAACCTTGTTGTCGCCCCGTACCCGAGGGCGGCGAAGAAGATCGCGGATGGCATAAGCCATCAGCCCGTACTGCACGCCACCGAGCAGAACGATCCCCACGCTGATCAGCCAAGTTTGCCACGTCATCCGGGGAACCGCCTTCCGCGCCGCCGCGCTCGGGTATTGTAGCGCCCGGACGACGACACGATGAGGAGCAAGAATGACAGGGGTAGGTCCCCGGCGAGGTGGGGAAGGTGGGATCGGCTGGCTCCGGCCATCGCGGCGAGATTGACCCGAACGCACGGGACGGCTCGGTGCCGGCCGTGCTTGAGCCTCGCCTAGGTCTTGGCATCCCGGCAGGACTTCACG
>JADDPH010000032.1 GCA_016781925.1 Sphaerobacteraceae bacterium
ATCCAGCGCCGGCTGGCACGGCTGCTCGTCCCGGTCAACTACAGCCGGGTGACGCCCTTCCACCACGATCCGGCCCTGGAAGTCCCGCCACTACCGGACCTGGCGCCGGCGTTGGCCCTCAGCGGGGCAGGGGACGATGCCGGCCAACGGGGCATGCTGAGCGCGCATCTGATGCGCGGGCAGAACCGTCTCGTCTGGACGCTGGAACAAGCGCGTGAGCTGGTCGAACAAGCGTGAGGAGGAAGCAGACGATGCGCATCTGCTACGTCGGACCGACTGACCGCCAGAGCGTGATCTCACGTCGTTCCCGCACGGATGGGGAGCGGTAAGCCCGGCACCCCACAATCCAGTCGACCTCCCTCTCAGCTTGGTGGGAAGACACCATTTGCGAGGGCTTGTGACCAAGATGTGACCAAGAGCCGGGGATGGGTGACGAACAACACCGTACGTGGGCGGAACCTCAATCCAGCTTGAAGTACTTGAAGCTCTCAGCGTACTCCCCGCCGTCCGGATTGCGAACTCCGTCCTCTCGGGCCCACGTCCTCACCATCTCGTCGGGGTCCCAGTCACCGAGTTGGCTGGCGTGGGCGCGCAGCGCGGACAGTTTGACGTCCATGCACGCGGTGATATCGATCCAGACATCCGGGTCCTTGGCTCCGGCCAGATAGACCTCCCGAACCTTGTGCGGCTCCAACCCTTCCGCCAGCAACTCCGGGAAGGTCATTCGATCCCGCGCCGCCGGGTAGACCGCGTCAAGGGTCGCTTCACCGGCAGCGCGATGGTCGGGGTGGTTGAGGTAGCTCTGCTCGACCCAACGCACCGTCGGATCCTGACAGACGACGACATCCGGCCGGAGCCGGCGGATCACCGCGACCAGTTCCCGTCGTAGCGCGAGGTCGGGGACGAGCATCGCGTCCGGGTGACGCAGGAAGACCACCTCCTCCACGCCCAAGCGGTGACACGCCTCCCGCTGTTCGGCCTCCCGGGTCGCGACGAGTTGCTCTGGTGTCACGGCCGGGTCGTCGCTCCCCTTGTCGCCACTGGTGAGCAGGACGTAGGTCACCTGATGGCCCTCACTCGCCCAGCGAGCCACCGCGCCGGCGCACACGAACTCCGCATCGTCCGGGTGGGCCATCACGACCGCGATCCGCTTGGGACCCGACGGAAGCTCATCTGGGGCGACCTCGGCGGCGCGGGCGGCGCCCGCGTCGACCGCCGCGCCGGGGGAACTGGTGTCGTCCGCGTGGGTGTGCTGGGCAGGACCCGGCGACGTGTTTCCATCCTGGTCTGAGGCTGGCATTGAGGCGAGGACTCCGTTCTGCGACATGGAAGCGAATGGATGGGAGCCTGCGGCCCCGGCAGCAGGATTCTGCGGTATCTCCGACCATTCGGACAACAGCCGCAACGTCTCGGGATAGGCATCGTGCAGGTCACTTCGGATCTCACAGCGATTGCCCTCCACCGCCGTGGTGGCCGGCACAACGCTCCACGGCTGATCAGGGGCATCGTGGCCGCCGCCCGATATGCGACGATGCGGGCAGCGCGTTCACTCGACCAGAGGGGTTCATTGTCGATCCGTCCTGCGCCACGCGAGCACCTGGATCCCAAGGCGCGAACACTTTGGCGTTTAAGCGGGCTGCTCTCAACGGCACCGCTGGTGCTGGTGGCCGCTGGCATCGCCTGGGGGTTGCTCCACCTGGGCATTCGCCCTGCCTTCGCGGCGCTGCCCGTGATGGCGGCCCTGGTCATCGTGGTGGTTGGCGTGATGCTGGTGCCGGATCTGCTGTATCGCCACTGGCGATATGAGATCGGCGAGGAGGAGGTGGACCTCCAGTACGGCCTGGTCACCTTCACGCGGACGCTGATCCCGATGACCCGGATTCAGCATGTCGACACGCGGCGTGGCCCGCTCCAGCGTCGCTTTGGTCTAGCCAGCGTCATTCTCTACACCGCCGCGGGGCCGAGCGAGATACCGGCCCTGGCGGACGCCGTCGCGGACAGCGTCCGCGACCGCATCGCCGCCCTCGCCAATACCCGGGACGACCTCTAATCGTGACGGGACACCATCAGGTGCCGGACAGGGACGGATCGGTGCGCATGGGGAGGACGGATTCAACCCCTGACCTCTCCCCGGCCTGGCCCGATTCGGGAGATCGCGCGACCGGCACGCCGTTGACACCAGCGCGGCAAGCGAGCGAGGAGACATCGCCCGACTTTGCCTCGTCACGACCGGTGGCGGTCACCGATGGCGACAACACTCTCGGTTTTGGACCGAGGCGGCTCCACCCGCTCTGGATCGTCCTCACCGCGGTCCGATCGCTGCGGGGGTTAGTCCTCCCCCTGGCGGTGTTCCTGATCTCCGGCGGACGGGATCGAGGCGGGACGTTCCTGGCCATCGCTGCGGTTCTGGCTTTCGGTAGCCTTGCCCTACGCACCGCCTCGTGGTGGATGTTTCGCTACGAAGTTGCGGGTGGCGAGATCCGCGTCCGTTCGGGGCTGATCGCTCGGCGGGAGCGGTCGGTGCCGCTGGAGCGAATTCAAGCCGTGGACACGACGGAGAGTCCCCTGCAGCGCATCTTTGGGGTGGTCCGGGTCAAGATCGAGACAGCCGCAGGGGGAGCTGCCGACAGCGATGTGACCCTCGAAGCCCTGTCGCATGCCGACGCCAGCGACCTCCGCCGCCATATCTCCCCCCGGCGCTCGATACCCGATGTTCACCGCGCTAACCTCAGCACCCTTGAACCGGAGATCGAGGCCGGTAGCGAGCTGATCCGGGTGATTTCGCCAGCCGAGCTTCTTGTCGCTGGGGTGACATCCGGTCGCATTGGACCGGCACTGGCGCTGCTCTTCGGCGGGTTCCAGTTCGCCGACGAACTCCTGCCCGACCGGATCTGGGAACGCCTGGCGGTGAACGCCCAGGGCTTCTCTCTCCGTGGCATCCTGACGGCCCTGGTGGTCGTTGGTCTTGGTGCCTGGCTGCTGGCGATCATCAGCACGGTCATCACCTTCGCTGGGTTCGAGCTGCGTCGCGACGGTGACCGCCTTCACATCGCGTACGGGCTGCTGGACCGCCGCCGCTCCACGATCCCGCTGGCGCGTATCCAAGCGATCACGATGACGGAAGGGCTCCTGCGACAGCCATTCGGTCTTGCCACAGTGCGGATCGAAAGCGCAGCCTATGGCAAGGCCACGGCGGAATCCGGCGTCCTCTTCCCCCTCGTGCGGACCCGTGAGGTCCTGCCCTTACTTCAGCGTGCCTGCCCCAGCTTCGCCACAGCGAGTGTCGACCCCAGGGAGCGTACCCTGCATCCCCTGCCCCAGCGCGCCATGCGACGTTATGTCCTCTCTGCCGCCGGACGGGTCGCCGCTCTCGCGGTCCTGGCCTGTGGGGTCGCGGTACCGATCCCAGGGATACCCTGGTGGTTTGGCATACCTGGGCTGCTCCTGGTTCTGCCCGCCGCACTGCACGGGCTGCTCGCCTATCGCGACGCCGGCTGGGACATCGATGCGGAAGAGCGCATCGTCGTGCGCGAGCGCGGCATCGACCGGCGGACGACAGTCACGGCCAGGCGACGACTCCAGCATCGGCAGGTGGTGCGCGGACCTCTCCAGCGCCGGGCGCGACTGGCGACGCTGCGCGCGGCCGTGGCCTCAAGCGGAGGAGGTGGCCATCTGGTTCTCGTCCACATGGACGAAGGCGTCGCCTTCGATCTCCTCTCCCGCCTCGGTCAATCGACGCGGGCGGCCTCCGACAGCACGCCGGTCGCCTGATCCGAGAGGGACAGCCGGCAAGGATCCAGCATGGACAGTGCGGCAGGGAACGTCACAGCCCTCACTCGCTCAGCAGCAGCGTTGCGTACGCGGCGAGCCAGTGCTCGACCATGTAGTCGCTGCCGGCGACGTAGGGCAGCGACACCGCCGCATGGCGCTCGGCCGCGGCGAGCAGTGGCTCGATCCGGGAGTCGGCGCTAGGGAGGCGGGCGGCGAGGGCCGTGAACGCCCACGCCCGGCTGAGATTCAGGCCGTGCAGATGGGCGATCTGGCCGTCGGTGGCATCGGAGACCGCGACTGGCAGAAACAGGGATTCAGGCTGGGCCTGGGCAAGGCCGGGGAGGAATCGCGCCAGCCAAGCAGCGAACTCGGCCGGCGGGAGGATCTTTGACATCAACTCGGCCTCGGAGAGGGCGGCCGAGAGAAAGTCGGTCCCCGACGGCTCGTAGTGAGCGGGATAGTCCACATCGTCGCGGAACCAGCGGGCAGCAGCCGTATGGATCGCGGTCAGCAACGCTCCATCACCGCGGTCCGTGCGAAGCCGCGCGTGATCGTAGGAGCGTGAGAGACCGAACGCCGTGTTCGGGTGGAGGCCCGTCCGCTGCGGATAGGTCAGGAGGGGAAGCCAGGTGACCAGATTGGCGGTCAGAAGATCGGCAAGTGGTTCCAGTGCCCTCGTCCAACGCTGGGCATCCGGGTCATCCCATGTCGCCAGTTCGGCATAGAGCGTCAGGAGCCATCCCCAACCGTAGGGGCGCTCCAGCGTCCGATGGTTCGGATCACTGAAGAACGCCACCTCGGTCATGATCTTCTCGTCGGTCAGCAACTCATTGAGCGTGGCTCGGGCCTTCCCGTCCGGTACCACGTCTGGGAAGCGACGAAGCAGACGAACAACGACCCAGTGCATCTCGACGCACGAGTGCCAGTCGAAGCAGCCGTAGAACGCGGGATGAACCTCGCGGTGCGTTGGGTAGGGTCCCGGCCCCGTCGCGATGAAATACGGCATGGTGGGATATTCCCGGGTGATGCCGTCGAGGGCGACTCGCACGTAATCGACAGTACGGCCGCGCAGCATCGAGGTTCGTCGTTCCTGATTGAATAGCATCGTTCCCTCTCGCTCACCCCTCGCCAGCAGCGCCTCCGCTCGCAGCGCGGTTGCGAGCCGGTGATCAGGTTCTGGGCCGCACGGGCGAACACCTCGTCAAAGCGGCTACTGAGAGCCACGGGGACTGGGGCTCGGCAGTTGCCCTGGATCCACCGGCCACTGATCGTCACGTGCTGGACAGCGGCGACGCTCGATGCAGCGCTCAACAGGGATGTTGCCGCTCCGCAAGTCCCAGCGGGCGGTCGGTTCGCCGCATCCGAGCGCGGCCTTCGCGCCCATCTCCGCCAAGGACGGGTAGGCTACCAGTGGCGGTACCGATGCACCAGACGCGCTCTCAGAGGCATGGGCCTGGCGAGGCCCCTCCCCCAACCCAACCTGGAGGACAGGAGCATGGCTCGCGGACATGGCTGCCCTTGAGGGACGATAGCTCTGGCGCACGACGGCGGAACCTCCGACGCAGGGTCCAACTCCCCCACGGCCAGCGATGTGGATAGGGCGAGAGCGGTCATGAAACACAGCTTGGCCTCCGTGTGTGGACGGCTGCTTCCGGCCGGGACGACGCCGGAAGCGGGGGTGCTGCTTCGTGCCCGCGCGGTGCGCGCCTTCGGCGATGGGTTCGTCAGCGTCCTGCTTCCCCTCCACCTCGCAAAACGTGGCTTCGACACCCTGCAGATCGGGGCAATCGCCACCGCGACGCTCGTGGGGTCGGCGGCGCTGACGCTCTTTGTCGGACTGGTCGCCCACCGTTTCCCACGCCGGGCGTTGCTGATCCGAGCCTCCCTCCTGATGGCCGCCACCGGTGCCGGATTCGCCCTCATCGGGGACTTCTGGCCCCTGTTGATCGTGGCCTTCGTCGGCACCCTCAATCCCTCGGCCGGTGACGTCAGCGTCTTCCTCCCCACCGAGCAAGCCCTGCTGTCGCACACCTCGAGCGCCGCTCACCGCACGACGCTGTTCGCCCGCTACAACGTGGTTGGGTCGCTGGTCGGGGCGTTCGGCGCACTCTCAGCCGGGCTCCCCGACATCGTCACCAATTACACACCGCTCGGACTGGATACTGCGCTACGGGGGATGTTTCTGCTCTACGCGTTGCTCGGGCTGGCGGCGCTGCGGCTCTACCGGGATCTCCCACCGGCGGTCGAGACTGGGTCGTCGACCTCGGGGCCCCCCTTGGAGCGATCCAAGCGGATCGTCTACACGCTGGCCGCCCTCTTCAGCCTCGACTCCTTTGCCGGTGGCTTCGTGGTGCAGTCGCTTCTCGCCCTCTGGCTCTTCGAGCGCTTCGACCTATCCGTGGCCACGGCCGGGACGATCTTCTTCTGGTCGGGGCTCCTCGCCGCCCTGTCCCAACTTGCCGCCCCCCGCCTTGCCGCCCGGATCGGCCTCATCAACTGCATGGTGTTCACCCACCTGCCGGCGAACGGCTTCCTCGAGCTCGCGGCCTTCATGCCGACGCTGCCGCTCGCGATCGCCTTCCTGCTAGCACGGGCCGCCCTGTCGCAGATGGATGTCCCCGCCCGCCAGTCTTACGTGATGGCGGTCGTTGCTCCTGCAGAGCGGGCGGCGGCGGCCAGTGTGACGAACGTGCCTCGCAGTCTCGCCGCTGCCGCGGGGCCCCTCCCCGCCGGATGGCTATTGAGCATGTCGACCTTCGGCTGGCCGCTGGTGGTCGCGGGAATCGGAAAGGCCATCTACGACCTGCTCCTGCTGTCCAGGTTCCGTCATGTCCCGCCTACGGCGGAACCACCGCACTCGCCCGCGGTGCCGGCGGCGCGGCTGTGATGATAGCTACAGAACCACACTCGATCCTGGATTCAAGCTCAATCAGCCCCCGTTTGCATCGCCGCCATAGGCAAGAGTGGCGTCCTTTCCCCCACCACCGCCAGGTAGATGGGGTGGTTTGATCCAGTGCCCCGGCCCGCGAACCTGGATCAGTGCGTATTGAGGATCGACCCAATTTGCCTCTTCATGATCGGGGGTGTACTCTGATGGTCCCTCATCATTGATGAGTCGGCGCCGCGGCGGTCCTATCGCCGGTGGATCCCTGGAATGGACGGCGCTATGCGCGCCCTGCGATAGGACACCGATGCCCCCAGCCATCGGGGACCGACGCCAACCGTCGCGCCTCCAAGCCGCACCCACGGCGCTTCTCGATCATGCCCTCACGGCGCTTCCCGCTGGTCACCGCCTGCCCGATGCCGTCTGGAATCGCCGGCACCGGGCGATCCTGATGCTGGTCTGGCTTCACCTCCCAGCACTCGCCGCCTTCGGGATCCTGATGGGTCATGGTCTCGTACAAAGCCTGACCGAAGTTCTTCCAATTGGCGCGTGCGCTGTCCTTGCGAGCTTGAGTAACCGGAGCCGGCGATTCCGCGCGGTTGGGGCGAGCCTCGGCCTATTAGCTAGCTCGGCATCACTGATCCACTTCAGCGGTGGCTACATTGAAATGCACTTCCACTTCTTCGTCGTCGTCGGTATCGTAGCCCTCTACCAGTACTGGACCCCGTTCCTGGTCACTATCGGTAGCGTCGTCCTCCATCACGGCGTGATGGCCACCCTCAACCCTAAAACCGTCTACAACCACCCGGATGCCTGGGCGCACCCATGGCGATGGGCGCTGATCCACGGCGCGTTCATCGTCGTGGCGAGCGCGGCGAGTTTGAGTTCATGGCGCATCAACGAGTACCACGCGCTCCACGACTCGCTGACGCAACTGCCTAATCGGGTTCTCTTCCTGGATCGGCTTGCGGTTGTCGCGCGGCGGTCGGCCCGCCGGCGGCGGCGCATCGCGATCCTCTACGTGGACGTGGATGACCTCAAGCTGGTCAATGACCGGCTCGGGCACGAGGCGGGTGACCGGGTGCTCCTCACCGTGGCCGAGCGCCTCTGCTCTTGCGCGCGACCGGGTGACACGGTGGCCAGGCTTGGGGGGGATGAGTTCGCCATGCTCCTCAGCGGTCTTGCCGACGAGCGCGAAGCGGTGACCGTCGCGACGGAGATGCTGGCGAAGCTACGAGCCTCCATCGCTGTCAGCGGCCATGATCTGGTCGTGACGGCCAGCATCGGGATTGCCACCGGGACCTCCGATCTAGACCTGCCCGGTGATGCGCTCCGGCAAGCGGACGCGGCACTGTACGTTGCCAAGCGACGGGGGAAGGGACGCTACGCCGTCTTCGATCGGTTCCCTCCCTCAACGTTGTCCTTGGAGCCCATCCATCCCAGCAGGATCACGCCCACTTGGGGGGAGGCACCGGTGGCAGAGACTGGTTAGGCCATCGCCGAAAGGCCTGGAAGATTGCGTCTCCCGGCTCGACTGCGCCACACCAGGCTTGGGGTCAGATTCATCGCGATCCAACTTAGAGCCTCCGCCCATAGGGAGCGTGTCATGGCTTGCGCGC
>JADDPH010000054.1 GCA_016781925.1 Sphaerobacteraceae bacterium
GTCAAGCCCACGAATCACTGCCTTTGTCGATACCGGGCTAGCGAGGATTGGGGAGACGAGGACTTGCCCGTCAAGCACCAGCGTGATCGGCTCCCCGACGGCCTCGCGGGTAAAGGGATACAGGTTCCGGGCGCCGGTCCGCGTCATGGCCAGGGTCACGACGGGTTGTCCGGTCACGGGGTCGGTTGCGAGGATGATTGACTCAATCTCCTGACTTCCCACCACCGCGGTGTAGATGGCGCCTTCTGTGATGATGGTAGGTCGGGGGCCGGCAGCCGGGGATTCCCGCTGAGCTGACATGGCCTGGTTTGGCACCTCGGGTGGAGCCGGCGGCTGATTCACGGTGGGGGAGGGGCTCGGACATGTAGCACCGCTCGCGCTTGCCGCCGGACCCGGCAGGCGCGGCGCTCCTGTCGTTCGCACCCGTGATCCAGCCGGGAGATATCGGCCCTCGGGGTCGATGATCTTGAACCCTCGCGGGGTCCGGTATCGCGTTCCAGGAGTGCTAACCACCGCAGGCGTCGACCCTCTTAAGATCTCGCTCGCCTCCTTGATCGAAGGCGGGATGTTTGGGCCGATGTTCGACTCTACCGACGGAATCCAGGGCCGGCTCAGGGCTGGCGCAGCCATCGATGCCTCGTTGCCCTCATCGTTCGACAAGCGAGAAGGCAGGCGTAGCGCTGCCACAAGCAGCACAGAGACGATGGTCACCGAGAGAAAGATCCACGAGCTGCGCACGCTGGTCAGTCCTTCCGGCTGGGGACGGGTCGATACGTCGCAGCCGCATCCCGGGGGGAGTTCCCGAGCAGTATAGGCAGTCATTGCCGCGAATCGCATCCCGTCACGTCTTGCTCAGCAATGGACACCCCTGGCAGGCTCCGATAAAGACCTTCCCGCTCGATGTACGTCTCGACTGCTCGGGGCACCTGGAAGGCAATCGGGGCTCCCGCGGCGATGCGTCGCCGGATATCTCGGGAGGAAACGCCGATTTCGGGGATCGAAACCAGATGAACCCGCTCCGCCGCTTCCGGCACAGCGGCCATCAGCGCCGCCATGTCGACCGCCACGCCGGGACGCCGAGCTACGCCGATCTCCGCCAGCGCGGCGATGCGTCCCGGCTGGTGCCACGTCGGCAGGTCACGGAGGGAGTCCTCTCCCATGAGGAAAACCAGCGACATCGGTCCGATGGCTTCATGCAGCCGGGCAAGGAGGTCGACGGTATAGGATGGTCCGGAGCCGCTGAGATCGAGGGTGCTGGCTTCGAACGCCTGGTGGTCCGCGACCGCGAGGCGGAGCATCGCGAGGCGGTGGACCGCCGGAGTGATCCGTTGCTCTGTCTTGTGCGGGGGATCTCCCGCCGGTAGGAACAGCACCCGGTCGAGTCTGAGGACATGCTGGAGCTCGGCCGCCGCGATTAAATGGCCAATGTGGATTGGGTCAAACGTGCCGCCGAGCGCGCCGATTCGTTGGATGGAAGCCATCTGCTAGGCCGCCGTCGTTGTGACGGTAGCTTCCGGAAACTCCTCGCGCAAGCGCGCCATGAGTCCTGGTTCGACCTCCGTTCCGTCCGCGTGCCAGACAACAACCTGAACCGTCGCCCCTTCATCGCTCGCCTTCTGAACCACAACATCGGGGGGCCGTCCGGCGCTGCCACTAAGGTTATCGAGGGTTCGACGAATGGCGGGCTCCACATCTGGAAGCGGAACGCGGATCCCTTCCAGCGTGAGGGTCGTCTGGCGAACACGGTAGGAGGACCGGTTAACGAGGATCTCTGCAAAGACAATCCCGTTGGGCACGAGGACTCGCTCTCCCCGTGGGTTGCGAAGCACCGTCGTCCGGATGTCGATGCCCTCCACCTCGCCTTCAAAGTCACGGACCCGGATCCGGTCCCCAATCGAGAAGGGGCGTTCCAGCAGCACGTAGACACCCGCGACGAAGTTCTTGAGAACATCCTGGAATGCGAGGCTGATCGCCACGGTGCTGACGCTGAGGACCGCGAGCAAGGCGGTCCAGTTCGCGCCGAATAGGCCGAGGACAAATGTTGCCGCGAGGACGTAGACACCGATCGAGGTAGCGTTGGCTGCCAAAGCGCCCACGTTGGTGCCGATTGAGGTGCGAGCGAGGGACGCGCGGACCCGCCGCCGCAGAGGGCGGGCTACCATCACGGCGACCACGATGACGAGGAGCGATTCGACCGCCGCGATTCCGAACCCCACCAGCTCGCGGTATGCCACGGCAAACTGAGCTTTGGTTTCGTCCCACACGGCGTTGATGTCCACGCCCATCCCCTTCGCGACGCGCGATTCTAGCAGGGAGGCGCGGTCGCGTGGTGTCCTGCCCCGGCGAGGCGGAATGGTGCGCGGCCGGCCGAGCACCGGCGGCTGGTATAGTTTTGTTCGTTTTGCCGGAGGCACCCGGGAGAGGGGATTCGCGCGTCGTGCTGGATTACCATGTCCACAGCGAGTTTTCGGTTGACTGTCGGGTGCCGATGGCGGAGTCGTGCCGTGCGGCGATGATGGCCGGGGTGACCGAGATCGCCTTTACGGACCATGTCGACCATGAGCCGGCGGACCCAGGCTATGGCTATTACCGGGCCGAAGCGTACCTGCGGGCCGTCGAAGAAGTTCGGGCGGAGTTCGCCGGCCGCCTCACGGTGCTCGCCGGGGCGGAGGTGGATTTCAACCTTGGTATTGCCGATCAGGTGGAGCGATTTCTCGGTCAGTACACCTTCGACTTCGTGATTGGCTCGGTTCACTACGCCGATGGCGTCCTCATTTTCCCCGAGTATTTTCACGGCCGGAGCCTCGACGATGTGTTTCGGCCCTACTATACCCAAGTGCTCGCAGCCGTTCAGAGCGGGTGGTTCGATACGATCGGACATCTCGACCTGCCGAAACGGTATGCGCCTGGCACTCACCGAAGTTACGACCCTCTCGCCTACCGCGATGCGCTGGAACCCATCTTCGCGGCATTGATCGAGCGGGGGATGTCGTTCGAGATCAATACGTCCGGGCTGCGGCAGACGCCGAAGACCAGCATGCCGGGGCCGGCGATCGTCCGCTGGTACGTGGAGGCGGGTGGGCGGCTGATCACGACGGGCACCGATTCGCACGCGGCGCAGACCGTTGGCGCCGGCATCCCTGAGACGCTAGATATGCTGCAACTTTGTGGGATCGACAGCGTATCCGCCTTCAGTGGACGCGAACGCCGGCAGATCCCGATCGATGACCTCCGGGGTGCCGCCCGGGCGCCAGCGTAGCGCAGGCGAGTAGTAAGATGGCGACCCGCAGGCCATTCCCACTGCTTCCCGAGATCGATATCGAGCCGGATGCCCCCCCACCGAGGGTGACGCTACCCCCGTTGCCCGGCGAACGCGATGCCGCGCCGAACCTGCCGCCCCCGATCCCCTCGCGCGACAGCCGGCCCGTCCGGCCGGTCCGCCGCGTGCGTCGACCGCGGGAGCAGTCGTCGCTTCCCCTCGCGCTGCCTATGGCGGCGCCGTTTCTCGTCCTGGCGGGTCTAGCGCTCCTGCTGAGTAGGACGGGATCCTGGTTCGGGGACGCGTTTGGCGGCACGGCAAGCGTCGTCATCGTCGGGGTGGTCGCCGGCGGTTGCTGGATCACCTGGCAGACCTCCCCGGCGCTCCCGCGAACCGCCTGGTTGGTTGCTCTTGGAGTGACGATCGGGTTGGTCCCGCTGCTGACGTTGCAGGCGACCCTGGCGCGTCTCCCGCACGTCGGATCGGCTGCTGAGCCCGCCACGCCTGTCCTCCTGGCCACTTTGGGCGCTGCCGTGGTGCTCTTGATGATTGCGGGGGTGGTGGCTGTCGGGGCGCGGGCGGAGCCCCACGGAGCGGGACCGCTTTTTCTGCCGGCTGGCCTGCTGGTGCCGGCAGTCCTGTCAGTCCAAGCCCTGCCCGCTGAACTCCCGGTGCTCCGGACATTGGCGGCGGTTTCGGCTCTCATGGGCGTTGCGATCGTCGTCGCGTGGCGGTTGCCGGAAGGCTTGAGGCCGCTGATTGGGCCGGTGGCACTCGGTATCGAGTTCGTCCTGCTCTGGAGCACCGGCCGCGGTCCGACGGTTGACCCGACGAGCGGGAGGATCGTTCCTGTCCTCTACGGGGCGTTGATTTCGGTCACGGTGGTGCTGGTCGTGGTCGTACCACTAATGGCGGTCTGGGTGCGGCGGCTGGTGGCCGAGGCGACGGGTGTGGGAGGCGGCAGTGACCCGGCGGCTTCCGTTGGGAAGCGCCAGGGCGTGAGGCGCTCCTCGATCTGAGTGTGCAGCCGAGCCGAGGCCGGGCAATGGATGCGTCCCTGCAAGCGGGGCCCGGCATCAATGCCGGGCCCCGCCTGGTCCTATCCATGTTCTGCCAAGGGTGACGGCTTCGGATTAGCTCCTGGCCGGGGTGGAGCCGTTGGTGGGCTCAGTGCCGTTCTCACGACCGCCCAGGCTGGAGAGGCGGATCTCTTCGGCTTCCTCATCCTTGGGCTGGGTGATCGCCATCGAGGCGACCTGCTCCTTCTCGTCGAGCCGCATCACCGTCACGCCTTGAGTGGCGCGGCCAATGCGGGAGATCTGCGACGCCGGGATCCGGATCACCTTGCCGCTGGTGCTCATCATCATCACCGTGTCCTCCGGGTGCGGAATGCCGGCGGCGACGATGAGACCGGTGCGTGGAGTCAGCTTCATGGCGGTGACACCTTTGCCGCCGCGACCCTGACGGGGGAACTGGTCAAGCGGCGTCCGTTTGCCGAGGCCCTTCGCCGCGACCACGAGCAGATCGCCGTCGGGCTTGCAGACCTCGAAGGCGATGATACAGTCATCACCTTCGAGGCGAATGCCATTGACACCGGCTGCCGGGCGGCCCATCGCCCGAGCGTCGGTTTCGGTGAAGCGGATCGCCTGGCCGTGCTTGGTGATCAGCATCACGTCGTCGTTGCCGCTGGTCATGCGGACCCAGGCCAGCTCGTCGCCCGTCTCCAGGCCGATCGCGATCAGGCCGGAGGAGCGGACGGACTGGAACTGGTCCAGGTTGACGCGCTTGACGCGGCCAAGCCGGGTGGTGAAGAAGAGGTAGTTGGCCGAGCTAAAGTCCCGGACCTTCATCAGGGTGGTGACGGTCTCGTCCGGCTGGATGTTGATCAGGTTGACGATCGGCACGCCCTTAGCGGTGCGGCCGGCGTCCGGCAGCTCGTGGACCTTGAGTTGGTAGACCTTGCCGCGGTTGGTGAAGACCAGCAGCGAGTCCATGGTGTTCGCGGCGAGGATGTGCTGGACGGCGTCCTCCTCGCGCATGGTGACGCCGGTGATGCCGCGACCGCCCCGGTGCTGGGTCTTGTAGACGCCGTCGGCGATGCGCTTGACGTAGCCCCGGGAGGTGACGGTGACGAGGACGTCAACCTCCGGGATCAGGTCCTCCTCGGAGAGGGCGCCGGAGACGTCCTGGATGCGGGTGCGGCGCTCGTCGCCGTACTTCTCCTTGAGGTGGGCCATGTCCTCGCGGATCACGTTGAGGATCAGCTTGGGGTCGGCGAGGAGCGCCTCCAGGCGGGCGATCTCCTTCATGACCTCCTTGTACTCCTCGTCGATCTTCTTGCGCTCAAGGGCGGCAAGGCGGGCGAGGCGCATGTCCAGGATGGCGTTGGCCTGGACCTCGGAGAGCTTGAACCCCGACATCAGGTTCTTGCGGGCGGTGTCGGTGGTCTGGGAGCGGCGGATGGTCTGGATCACCGCCTCGATGTTGTCGAGGGCGATCTTGAGGCCTTCGAGGATGTGGGCGCGGCGGCGGGCTCGGTCCAGCTCGAACTGGGTGCGGCGGGTGATGACGTCCTGGCGGTGGGTGATGTACTCCTGCAGGGCCCGGCGCAGCGTGAGGACGCGAGGCTGGGTGCCGTTCTCGACCAGGGCGAGCATGTTGACGCCGAAGGTCTGCTGGAGGGCGGTGTGCTTGAACAGGTTGTTGAGCACCTTCATCGGCTGGGCGTCGCGCTTCAGCTCGATGACGGCGCGCATGCCGGAGCGGTCCGACTCGTCGCGGAGGTCGCTGATGCCGTCGATCTTGCCGTCCTTGACCAGTTCGGCGATCCGCTCCAGAAGGGCGGCCTTGTTGACCTGGTAGGGCAGCTCGGTGACGACGATCTGGTAGCGGTTGCCGCGCTGGGCTTCCTCGACGAAGGCCTTGGCGCGGATGACGACACGGCCGCGGCCGGTGGCGTAGGCGGCCTTGATGCCCTCAGTGCCGAGGATCGTGCCGCCGGTGGGGAAGTCCGGCCCGTGGACGATCTGCATGAGGTCTTCGACGGTCGCCTCGGGGTTGTCGATCATGTGGGTGACGGCGTCGCAGATCTCGTTGAGGTTGTGAGGCGGGATGTTGGTGGCCATGCCGACGGCGATGCCGGCGCTGCCGTTGATGAGCAGGTTCGGGAGCCGGGCGGGGAGAACCCGGGGCTCCTGGGTGGAGGCGTCGTAGTTGGGCCCGAAGTCGACGGTGCGCTTCTCGATGTCGGCGAGCAGCTCGTCGGCGATGGTGGCGAGGCGGGCCTCGGTGTAGCGCATGGCGGCAGCGCCGTCGCCGTCGACCGAGCCGAAGTTGCCCTGGCCGTCCACGAGGGGGTAGCGAAGGTTGAAGTCCTGCGCCATGCGGACGAGGGTGTCGTAGGCGGCGGTGTCAGAGTGGGGGTGGTAGGACTTGAGAACCTCACCGACGATACCGGCGCTCTTGCGGAAGCGAGTGTTGGAGCGCAGACCCATCTCGTGCATCGCGTAGAGGACGCGGCGGTGAACGGGTTTGAGGCCATCACGGGCGTCCGGGAGGGCGCGCTGGACGATGACACTCATCGCGTAGTCGAGATACGACTGACGCATCTCCGACTCGATGCTGGCCAGCCGAACGTTTCCGATCTCCACGCCCAATAACCCCCTACAGAATGCGCGCCGTTATGCTCCTCAGAAGGACATAATTATACCATTGAGCAGGGGTTTCTTCGAACGCTTATGCGTACGGACGCCATTTCCTCGTCCAGCGTAGGGGCTGGAAGCTGAGCGATGGAATTGACCTCTCCCGGTCCTTCAGCGTTGAGGGGAGGTGGGTAGCGAGTTGGCGCGGCGGTGGCCGAGGAGGGTCAGTGGGGAGCCCAGCGACCCGGCGGCGCGCCCCGACTAGAGCGTGTTATGGACTTTTCGGAAGGTCCGAACCTGAAGAAACCGCTGTTTCGCAGGACCTGGCGTCTACTCGCCGATGATGCCCGGCCGGAGTGCGTAGGCTGAGGACTGGGCGCGCGAAACCGACTCATCTCCGGGGCGCTGATGCCCTCGGGAACCTTCAATGACTCGGCTTCGCCTCCTCAAGTCCATAACAGGCTCTAACGGCTTTGAGGCGGATCAGTCGGAGGTGCGGTCCATGACACTAGGGATTGAATCCCTGGGCTCAACCCGGGGGGCTCTTCGAGGCTGAGGACGAGTCGTTGCGTGGCGATCTGTTCCCCCGTGAGGGGACTCAGAGATGCCCACAGGGTCTCCTGACGAGACCACCGGCGGCAAGATTGCGACGGTCTCACGGGCCTCCTCGGAATGCTCCGGCAGGACAAGGCGCGGGTCCGGGGAGAGGCGCCGGGCGAGGGTGATGGCTTGCTACCGACGGCGGGGAAGGGCTCGAGGTGACCGGGGTGAGTTCCTAAGTCGTGGATGACCGCCGGACGGGGTGGAGCAGGATGGGGCGCTGCCCAGATCCCACTGTCCCAGCGGGAGCAGACGGCTTCGGGGCTGTGTGGAGCGGGGGGAAGACTGGCGAGGATGAGCAGCAGTCTCACACAGATGGGAGCCCCACCATCAAGACGACGGCAAAAGGGCCACGCGGGAACGCCCCAGGCTCGCGGCTCACGGGCCGCACGCCCTGCCTCCATTGACACCGAAGACTGCGTCCTGACGGCGTAAGTGCATTCAAATCGACTAGGTGGACGCCGAGGGAGCGAAGACGTCGCTGCCTGGCCCGGATGGGCGCTCCCCCCGCATCGACCTGATCTGGGTCGACGGCGGCTCCAGGTGGCGCATCTCTGAGTGGACCGAGGCTAGAGCCTGTTATGGACTTTGGGCGGCGAGGGTGAGCAAGCGCT
>JADDPH010000113.1 GCA_016781925.1 Sphaerobacteraceae bacterium
TGAACAGCTGGCCCCGGTGACTCTCAAGCGCCCGGGCTGAGGTCAGATCCGCGAAGGCCACGACCAGTAGGAGCGTCCCAACCACACGCCCAACAACGATCCCCCGGCGCATCCGTTTCCCCCCTTCGCACGACCGCCCCGGGCCCCGGCCCCAGTTGGCCAAGCCTGCGACTCCAAATGTCGCTCCCGGCGGCAAGCCGGAGGATCCTAGCAACCGTTCTCCCCCTCCGCAATGCCTTCAAGAGGGAATCCGGTGAAGGCAGAAATGTTTGCTGCCGATTACCCGCTCCCGTACACTCGGAATGCCGGCAGGACCGGCGGAGGAGCAATGCCGATGGTCGATGAGCGCGTGATGGGCGATCCTAGGAGCGGACGGCCTGCGCCCGACGCTGCGGCCTCCGTCCGCGACGAATCGTTGCCGGACGTGCTGTCCACCAACGCCCCGCATCCCGCCGTCGACATCCGGGCGATCCTCTTCACCGTAGCGGACGGGGCACTACTCGTTGCCCTGGGTGAACACGATCCCGGTTGGGGGCTGCCACGCGGCGAACCATCCCCACTCGACACGCTGGACGTGGCCGCGAGACGCATCGTCCGTGAGGGCACCGGGCTCCAGGAGCAATATCTGGAGCAGCTCTACACCCTGAGTGTCCGCGACGCGCCTGACTGGACCATCATCGTCGGCTACATGGCCTTGGTCTGCTCTGGCCAGGCCCCGCCGCCGCCCTTAGCAGGCTTATGGCACGACGTCACCGCGCTGCCGCAGCTCTCCCATGCGGACCAGATGGTGATCGACTATGCCTTGGTCCGTCTCCGGGCCAAGCTGGGCTACACCAACATCGCGTTCCACCTGCTCCCCCAGACCTTCACCTTGAGCGAACTGCAAGGCGCCTACGAGACCATCCTCTCCCGGCGCCTCGACAAGCGCAACTTTCGCCGCCGGGTGATCGCCTCCGGTATCCTGTTCCCAACCTCGGAGAAGCGCCGCGACGGCAGCCATCGGCCGGCCGTCCTATATCGCTTCCGGGCCGATGACGACCACGAGACGTACCTGACCCCACCGTGGGCGGAAGGGGCCTAATGGGCCACCCGACAGCATGGATAGATGGCTTCCACAGGGTGGACCGGTGCGGTCGGACGAGCCGGTTTCCGGGGAGGCCGGCTTGTCCGTTGGCCTCACCCTCTATCCGGGCCAGGCGCCCCCGATCGTGACAGCCACCATCGGGCTTGTAGCCGCCCGGAGCAAGGCGGAGGCGGAAGACCTTTCCCGGGAGATCGCCGCCTGGCTGAAGGACCGTGCCTGTCGCGTTCTGTCGGAGGAGGAACTGGCAGTGGACGCCGGCCGTTCAGCCGACGTGATCGTGGTCCTAGGGGGTGACGGCCTCATGATGCGTGCCGCCAACCATTACCCAGATGTTCCACTGCTCGGGATCAACTTCGGGAAGGTGGGATTTCTCGCCCTGGTGGAGCGCCGCGAGTGGCAGGAGGCCCTGGAGGCTCTAGTAGAGGGGCACTTCACCGTCTTAGAAGGCTCCACGCTCGCGGCAACCGTCGTTCGTGGGACTCGCCACCTTGATCAGGATTGGGCGATCAACGATGTGGTCATCCGGGGCGGGCTGCGGATGGTCGAGGTTGAGGTCTACATCGATGGTCACTTCGTCAACACGTACCCGGGCGACGGCATGATTGTCGCCACGCCGCACGGAAGCACCGCGTATTGCATGGCAGCCGGCGGCCCCATCCTGACAGCAGGAGTCCGGGGCGTGGCGATTGTCCCCATCTCCTGCCACTCGCCGATCCGCACGCCCTTCGTGGTGTCAGAGGAGGCGCTCATTGAGCTCTCCTTCGCCAGCGATCATCAGGCGTCACTCATCCTTGACGGACGGCCAACGCTGGAATTGATCGAGGGGGATCTCGTGCAGATCCGCCGCGGCGCTCACACCTTCAAACTCGTCGCCCTGGCGTCCACCAATTTTTACGAAGCATTCCGGACGAAGTTCAATTTTCAGATCCGGCCCAACGCTGTTCCGACCCGGCGGCCGCAGCGGATGGGGTGGTAGCAGGCAGCACCTTCTGGAAGCACGTCGTTCCCGTTTAGCCCTCCGCCTTCGCGGGCTCCGTCTTGGTCACCTCCGGTGATACTGTCTTGCCAGCCGGAACCAGGGCGGGCAGCCGTGGGCGGGCTACTTACCATCCACCCGGCGGCCCACGGCAACCGGCTCAAGCTGCTCGGTTGACCTGCCTTCCGCGACCGGGGCAATTCCGTTCGTCCCGTCCGGTGTGCCAGTCGCGCCGGGGAGCGGACCTGCGTTCCCGCCGTTCGACGGGTTGCCACTTAGGCGAGCGAAGCGAGGTGTCTTCCGCTCTGCGCTCGCAGCAGAACCATCGCCAGCAGTCGAGGGAAGCGCCAGCTGGTCATCTGTTGCCTGCTCCCCATCGGACCCCACCGCAAGCCGATCACTGCCGTCCCCGATCAGCCCAGGCCGTCGGCTCGTGGTGTAACTCCGCAGGCGATCAATCCGCTCGCCCAGGGTTTTGGCTCCGACCACCACGGTAAACGGTGTGGGCTCGGCGTCGTCTGGAGTGGCTGGTCCGGCTGTGACGGCCGCGACAGATGGGCCAACGCCGTCACTCACGCCAGGAGCAGGAGCCGTGATGGCGGCGTGGCCGGATACAAGGCGGTCACCGGGCACGGATGCCGGGAGGCTCCGTCGACGCCGGAGGTTTGGAGCGGTCCAACGCGATGCAGGTTCTTCGACCCTCGGCGCGACCGAATCTTTGTCGTGCTGCACCACGCCGCAATACGGACAGAGTGCCCACCGCAAATCGACCAGACGGCCGCACGCCCCGCAATCGTCCCGCAGCCGCGCGTGGCAATGCGGGCAGAGCACAAAATCATCCTGGACGTAGCGCTGACACTCTGGACAGAGGGGCAATTCCTCCAAGTCCTGCAGAAGATACTCCTCCTCCAGGGAGCGCTGAAACGCCGCGTCAAGGGTTTCTTTGGGCCGGAGAATCAGGTACAAGGGCAGACCCACGAAGGGGAAGATTACCGCCATGAGGGTAGACACCACCTGGGTGACCACATTTCGGCTCCGGGCCTCGATGTCGCGGAACGTCCACACGATGGACGCCCACCACAGAGCGATAGCGTAGGCCCCGGCCAATGCGAGCAGCAATTGGGCACCGCGCGCGAGCACTGCCTCCATTCGTCGATCCCCTTCCTCACCCGGCCACGACAGCTAGGCGATCCGTTCGTAGCGCTCCACTTCTAAGACGAAGACCGTGGCGCCGCCGACCTGTACCTCCACAGGATTCGCGACGTAAAACTCCCCCGGCTCCATGATCGGCATCAGCGGGTTCACGAATCGCGTGCGGGAGTGGCAGTTCTGTTTGACGATCCGTAACACCTCGGCCGTGTGCTCCTCTTGAACGCCCACGAGCAGGGTGACGTTACTCTCCCTTAGGAATCCTCCAGCACTGTTGACCTGAGTGGCTCGGAATCCCCGTGCTGTCAATGCACGGAGCAGGCCGTCGGCATCGCTGCCCTGAACCACGGCAACAATCAACCTCATCGCGTTTCAACCACCGTCGCCCTGTCATCTCGTGTCAAACCGTCCGAATCGGCGCGTGGAGACATTGGTAGTCGCTCAGCAACCACCTCCACCACCCGCTTCCCAACGACCTCTGGGGGTCCATCAGCGTCGACCACCGCCCAGCCCGCGGGATCGGCGGCGATCAGATCAAGGTAGGCGCTCCGAACGCGCTCGTGGAACGCCACGCCTGCCCGGTCAAGGTGATTCACCGCGTCCGGCCCGGCGAGGCGGCGAGCGAGACCGACGTTGACGGGCAGATCGAGCAGAAGTCGAAGATCGGGCAGCAGGCCGCCCGTTGCGAATTCCTGCACTTGGAGCAGCGCAGTAAGCGGGAGTCCTCGACCACCACCCTGGTAGGCCAGCGTCGAGTCGACGTACCGGTCGCAGACGACAACCCAGCCCGCAGCCAGGGCCGGCAGCAGCACCTCGCGGACGTGCTGCGCCCGTGCCGCCGCATACAGCAGCGTCTCGGTCTCTGGCAGGATAGCATAGGCTCCAGGAGCCAAGAGCACGTGGCGCACCTGCTCCCCGACGTCGGTCCCCCCCGGCTCGCGCGTTAGGAGAACAGAGTGCCCCGCTGCCTCAAGCCACTCGGCCAGTAGGCGAGCCTGCGTGCTCTTCCCAGCGCCTTCTGACCCTTCCAAGGCGATGAAGAAGCCCGTCACGCCCTCCTAAATGCCCTCGCGGTAGATCTCGACCCGCCGGTTCGGCTCACGCCCGCGGCTCCGAGAGGCCAGGTTGTAGCGGTCGGCAAGTTGGTGTTGCAGCCGACGGACGTACGCACCCTGTGGTGCAAGCGACACCGGTGCGGCGCCGTCAATGACGGCTCCAATGGCCTCTTCGGCCTCAAACATCGCTCTGGTGACCGCGTCCTCGCTTTCCTGAGGCCGATCCTCCTCGTCCGCGGCGACAACGCTGGAGAACCCTGTCCGTCGTGCGGTCGCGCTCGGGAACAGACCGACGAGGACGGTCTCCATCTGCGTGCCGGTGTTAGATCGAAGAACGTAGACCGGCGTGCCCCTTCCCTCCGCCTCACGAAGCGGCTGCGGTTTGCGCCGGTAGTAGTTCTTGAGGGTGATGACGAGATCCGCATCCCGCAGATCTCGGACGATGGCGGCCGGCACACCGAGCTGCGTGATTGCTTGCTCAAGCCTGTTGCGGCTGACGCCGAACGGGTAGAGACGGAGGGGCTTCGCCGGCGTTCCCCGCCCGCGCGGCATGAACGGCGCTACGGCAGCAGCCTCAGGAGCAGCCTCCTCCGCCACCGGATCGACCGCCGCCTGCCGAGGCGTCGCGACCTGGCGCGTCGTAATGTCAACGATGCCCCGCTGCTGCGTCGCCCCTGCGCCTCCTGGCTGGCGTGCCGGCTGGGTCGGGTCACGGCGAGCCGCATCGGCGGTAGTGATCGCCACCTCGCCGTCGTCCGCCCGCCGACGCTGCTCCGGCCTGACAGGGGCGTTACGGAGAATGGCGTCCACGGTAGCCGCGACGTCACGGTGTACCGCGACCTCGTCCCGGCTGATGATCTCTACCATGACGTTGAAGGTGGGCGGCGCCTTTCGTTCCAGAATGGATTTTTGCGTGCCGCGGCGACGCGCCTCTTCGTCCGACAACGTGACCGACTGAATCCCGCCGATCAGGTCAGACAGGGTCGGGTTCATCATCAGATTCTCAAGCGTGATCCCATGGGCCGTACCAATCAGCTGCACACCTCGCTCAGCGATGGTGCGGGCTGCCATGGCCTCCAGCTCGGTACCGATCTCGTCGATGACGACGACTTCGGGCATGTGATTCTCGACCGCCTCGATCATCACCGCATGCTGAGCCGTCGGGGTCGGTACTTGCATCCGCCGCGCCCGACCAATCGCCGGGTGCGGTATATCGCCGTCTCCGGCAATCTCGTTGCTGGTGTCGACAATCACCACCCGCTTGCGAAGGTCGTCCGCGAGGACCCGGGCCGTCTCACGGAGCATCGTGGTCTTGCCGACGCCGGGCCGGCCGAGCAGCAGGATGCTCTCGCCGGACTCAATCAGATCGCCGATGATGGCGATGGTGCCGTAGACCGCTCGCCCAATCCGGCAGGTGAGACCGACAATCTCGCCCTTTCGATTCCGGATGGCGGAGATGCGATGCAGAGTCCGCTCGATGCCCGCCCGATTGTCCTCGCCGAAGTGTCCGATGCGCTCCGAGACGTGCGCGAGATCCTCGCGCGTGACGTCCTGCTCGGTCAGCAACACCTCCTCGTCCTGGAACCGGGCCTCCGGCTGGCGACCCAAGTCAAGAATGACCTCGATCAGGCCGCCTCGCTCGGTGTCGGCCTGGAGGCTCGCCAGCGGCTCCGCTAAACGCGGCGGCATGACCCCGAGCAGATCCTCGAGGTTATCCGTGACCTCCTGCTCGTAGTCCTTGCGATCGAACGCGGGCGATGTGTGTGACTGTTGCGGCATGCTGCTCAATCGCTACTCCTGAGCGGTATGAAGCGCCGGTCCGGGTCGGCGCCTGTCCAGCGGGAAGATTGGGGGCAATGGTTGACCGTCATCGTCACGGCACCGGTGCGCTCACGTAACGGACTCGTCGCTCGGGTGACCGTGGAGAAATGACGGGACCCGCTTCGGCAACTTCTCCATCACGTCGATATGGAACGGAATTGTGTCGGAGGCGGCCGATCTAAGGCTGACCGTCGTGTATTTGACGTGCAAGTCCTGCTCGAGCATTGGCGTGAAGCCCCGGTCCACCAGAGTCGTGAGCGCCTCCTGTTGGTAATGGCGGACGACGGCGTACACGCGCTTCTGGGGCTGGGCGGTGATATGGGCCAGGGCCCCATCAATCAGGTCACCCAGCACCTCCAGCCGCTCCGGATGGTAGACGCACTCCAGAACGTGACTCCCGTCCCGAGACGCCACGCGGGCGTACCCGATGACATGGTAGCCCTCCTCGATGAGCCAACCGGTCACTCCAGCACCGGCGCGACGTCGATCGGATGAGCCCACCTCCCACCGATGGCTCGTGAACGCCTCGGCGTACTGCACTTGGCGGGGGACCGCAGCGTTATAGAGCTGATGGATGGCCCAGGTGTCGGCCAGCTCCTGTGCCCGGAAGCGGGTCGGACCCCGACGGGGACGCAATGCCTGCGCCACCACCACCGTCTCCGAGGCGTAGGGAGACCACGCGAGCAGCTTCATGCTGGCGGCCAGGGGGGAGCCTTGCGGTACCCGGGCGAAGAGCCGCTTCACGCCACTCAATCCGGCGGCCACGATCCCGTGTCCAATCAACTCCTCCCAAACCGGCTCCGCCCCATAGACGCCGGTCGCAGACCCGAGCGCGTGGAAGACCCATCGCTGATCCGGGGAGACGAGCCTGAAATGGGCGAAGCCGACCAAGGTGTCTCCTACAGAGGCGACGAACAGGGGTTGCCCCGCGAACACCGGGAGCGACGTGCGAAGAGCAACTCGCAGCGGGCTGTATGGGGCTAGCAAAGAGTCCGGCTGGTCCAAGCGCATCACTGAACCAATGCGGCGAAGATTTCCGAGATCCGTCGGGCGGACACCGCGAACCACCACCGAGGATGGGTTCCCCAAACGGCGGACGCCGGCAGGCTCAGGGGATGATTCGAGCGGGGAGTGGGACAAGCGCGGGGGCAACGAAGTTTGGGCGAAGCCGCCCACTTCGTCACTGTCCCGCTCGTGTTCAGCAGGACTGGGGATGATGGCGCCGAAAACCGGAGGCTTTTCCATCTCTGCCCATTCTATACCGGGCCTCGCACAACCGCAATACGGACACCAGCCGGCTTCTTTGAGACGGCACTCCGAGGGTCACAATGCACGACGACCAGCCAGGGCGCGCCCTAACGTGATTTCGTCGGCATACTCCAAATCGCCACCGACCGGAAGTCCGCTCGCGGGCCGGGTCACGTTGACCCCCAGTGGGACGAGGAGCCGGTGCAGGTAGGTCGCGGTTGCCTCCCCTGGGATGTCCAGATTGGTCGCCACAATCACCTCGTCCGGACTTTCTCGCCCGACACGCTCCAGGAGCTCTCGGATCTTGAGCTTCTCCGGTCCGATGCCTTCAACCGGAGAGACCGCGCCGTGGAGCACATGGTAGCGACCCTTGAATTGCCCCGTCCGCTCCAACGCCACGACATCCAGCGGCTCCTCCACGACGCAGATCGCCCGATCTCGCCCCGGATCTGCACAGATCCCGCAGGGGTCGTCCTCGGTGGTGTTGAAGCAGTTGGAGCAGAGGCGAATCCGCTCCTTGACCTCAAGGATCGCCTCCGCCAGCGCCGTTGCCTCCTCCCGTGGCCCGCGCAAGAGGTAATAGGCCAAGCGGGATGCGGTCTTGGAGCCAATGCCGGGAAGCTTGGCGAACTCGTCGATAAGATGGGCAACCGGCTGTGCCGTGACCGAAGAGCTTCTGGTGGACACGCGGACTTCCCCGATCACGTGTCGGAGGGCTAGGCCACGAACCGCCGAACGCGCCCATCCGAGGACCCAATTTTACCTCATTTCC
>JADDPH010000121.1 GCA_016781925.1 Sphaerobacteraceae bacterium
TGAGGCCCGTCCTCGTTGTCTGTCGACGTTGATCGACATGGAGGAAAATACTATGTCCGACGTACGCGTGGCACGCCTGGTGACCGAGACGATGCGAGGACGCATCACCCGCCGGCAGGTCCTCTCGGCCGGTCTCCGGCTCGGACTCGCCAGCCCCGTCATCACCGCGCTGATGGCAGCTGCCCCGGAGGAGACCGGCGCCGCGCCACCGTCGTTGCGCGTTGTTCCGGCCCGCAACCAGGGGGAGGGGGGGAGCACGTTCACCCTGATCACGGCCAGCAGCCCGTCGGACCTCGATCCGCACTACGCCTACAACAACGTCTCCTCGACGGTCTTTCTCGCTCCCTACGAGATGCTGATCCAACTCAAGGGGTCCAGCACCGACGAATACGAGCCGATGCTGGCCGAGTCCTGGGAGTCGAACGCGGACGGCTCCCAGTACACCTTCAAGCTCGCCCCCAATGCTTTGTTCCATGACGGCTCACCGTGCGACGCGGAGGCGGTCAAAGCCTCGTTCACCCGTTTCCTTCAGCAGGAGGCAGGGCCCTACCTCGTGATCGCGCGCTTCGTCGATGACCCGGAGCAGATGGTCGTCGTTGATGCGACGACGATCCGGTTCGATCTCGGCCGGCCCCAGCCACTCTTCCTCCCCGCGATGGCCTCCGAATACGGTCCCTTCATCGTCAACCCGCGGGTGGTGGAGGAGAACAAGACCGAGGACGATCCCTTTGCCCACGAGTGGCTCCGGAGCAACGCCGCGGGCAGCGGCCCGTACACCGTAGAGGAGTTCGAGGTCGACGAACGGATCGTCCTGCGAAAATTCGAGGACTATCACCGCGGCTGGGAAGGCAATCACTTCAACGAGATCGTGATCCGGGTCGTCCCCGAGAACGCCACCCGCCGCCAGCTCATCGAGAGCGGCGAGGCCGACGCGATCACCCTCAACCTTACGCCGGACGACGTCACGGCCCTGCAGGCCAACCCGGATCTGGATGTCCAGATCTACGAAAGCACGAACGCCGTCTGGGTGATCATGAACGTGCCCCGCCTCAAGACGACGGAGGTCAGGAAAGGGTTCTCCTACGCGTTCCCCTACGACGACGTCCTGAACGGCGCTTACAAGGGATTGCTGGAGCGCTCCGGCCCGCTCGCTCCGAGCACCCGCGGGGCCGACCCAAACATCTTTCTGTATCAGACCGATCTCGCCAAGGCGAAGGAGTTGATCCTTTCCGGCGGGTTCAAAGAGGGCGACACCTTCACGTATCAAATGCCGGCTGAAGACGAGGTGGAGCGGGTCGTCGCCCAGTTGTTCCAGGCCAACGTGCAGGCGATGGGGTTCAACCTGGAGATTCAGGAGATCGACTACGCCGCCCTGTCTGATTTGGTTTACGGTGACTCGCCCGCCGAAGAGCGGCCGGACTTTATCGGCGGCTGGGGTTGGTGGCCTGATTACAACGATCCATGGAATCAGCTGGCGCCGAACTTCCTCGCATCGTCCTTTGGGTCGGGGGGGAGCAACAGCGGTAACTGGGTCAACGAGCGGTTCGAAGCGATCATGGCCGAGGCGGAGACCTACACCGACGAGGCTCGACTCAATGAGCTCATGCGGGAAGCCCAAAACATCCTCACGGAGCAAGACCCCCCCTGCATCTACTACGGCACGCTGAAGTGGTACACGGTCCTGCGAAAGGATATCCAGGGTTTCTACAGCAACCCGCTCTACCTGGGCGCCTACCCCTTCTACAACATGTACCGAGGTGATGCCTAGAGGCGTAGGTTCTGGCTTGGAGGCGCTGACCGTACGTTGGTGCCTCCAGAGCGACCTCGGCCGGGCACCTGGGGAACCAGCTGGAGTATGCCTCTCCCGAGAGGGATTGAGGTAGAAACGAGATACGCGCGGAACGGAGACGGTGCATGCTCGTCCGGTTGCTTGTTCGGCGCCTGCTGTTTCTCGTCCTCGTGCTGTTCGGGCTCTCGCTGATCACATTCACCTTGTCCCACCTCGTTCCCGCCAATCCCGCCCGGTTGATCGCGGGACCCCGTGCCAGCGCCGCCACCGTGGAGAAGATTCGAAAGCAGCAAGGCTACGACAAGCCCGTGATGGTCCAATACGTCCGCTACGTCAAAGGGGTCGTCCGTCTCGACTTTGGGGACTCCACCGCAACCCGGCGACCGGTCAAGGACGATCTCAGGCGCTATCTGCCCGCAACCCTCGAACTCGGCCTCTCCGCCTTCGTGCTGTCGACAGTCGTCGGCGTACCGCTCGGCGTCATCTCGGCGGTCAAGCGCAACTCCTGGATCGACCACATTTCCCGATTCGTCTCCATCTCCGGTCTGGCCCTGCCCGTCTTTTGGCTGGCCCTCATGGCGCAGTTCCTGTTCTTTGGCAAGCTCCAGTGGTTGCCGGACGGAGAACGTCTGCCGGCAGGGATCGACCCACCCCGGACGATCACCACGCTCTACACCCTCGACGCGCTGTTGACCGCGAACTGGGCGGTCCTGAAGGAAGCGGTAACACACCTCCTCATGCCCGTGGGCGTTCTCGCCTACGGCTCGCTCGCGGTCGTGACCCGGATGGTTCGGGGCGGCATGCTTGAGGTGCTCAATCAGGACTACATCCGGACGGCTCGCGCCAAGGGGCTAGAGAATCGTCCGGTGGTGGTCCGCCACGCCCTGAAGAACGCCCTCCTCCCTACCGTGACCTCTCTCGGTCTTCAGGTGGGCCTGCTCCTCTCCGGCGCGTTCCTCGTCGAGATCGTCTTTTCCTGGCCAGGGATCGGGCGTTACGCGGTGAACGCGATCGAGAAGGTCGACTACAACGCGATCATGGCGACCACGCTGATCGTGGCGTTCGTCTTCGTCTTGATGAACATGATCGTCGACGTGCTCTACCTGTTCCTCGATCCCCGGATCTCATTCTCGTGAGTGCCGATCCCATCGCCGGCGGCGCGACCCCCGGCTCCGGGTCAGGCAGTCGCTCGGAGCCGGGCCTTATGCCGGCCGGACAGGCGGCTGCGACGGCAGTCTCGGAGGAGCGGTACCGATCCCTGGGGCGTGCTGATCGCCAGGCGGAGCGGAGTCACCTTCTCAGGAACCTCAAGCGGTTTCTGCTGGACAATCGGCTGAACCTGGTCGGCGTCTGCATCGTCGGCCTGTTCATCATCCTGTCCCTGTTTGGCGAAGTCCTCGCCCCCCACGATCCCTACGCTCAGGACATCATGGGCAGCAAGCTGAGGGCTCCTTCACTAGAACATCCCCTTGGCACCGACGAACTCGGCCGCGATGTCCTCAGCCGCGTGATGACGGGCACGCGAATCTCGCTCCAGGTGGCGGTGGTCGTACTCACCTTCGCGGTCAGCTTCGGCACCCTGATCGGTGCCCTCTCCGGCTACCTCGGTGGGTTGGCCGACGAGGTGCTGATGCGTATCACGGACATGTTCCTGGCCTTTCCAGCCCTCGTCCTTGCGGTGACCATCGCCGCGACACTGGGCAAGAACCTCACTAACACGATGATCGCGCTCTCCACGGTGTTCTGGCCCTGGTACGCTCGCCTGGTTCGGGCGCAAGTGCTGTCCATCAAAGAGCGGGACTTCGTGACCGCGGGCCGAAGCTTGGGGCTTTCGCCGTCCCGGCTCTTGCTTCGCCACATCCTTCCGAACTCGGTGTCGGTGGTCATTATTCAGCTCACCCTGGACGTGGGATATGCCATCCTCGCCACAAGCTCCCTGAGCTTCATTGGGCTCGGCGCTCAGCCGCCGTCGCCCGAATGGGGCACGATGCTCTCCGACGCCCGCAGCTACTTCCGCGACGCCTGGTGGTACACCACCTTCCCCGGCGTCGCCCTGACCTTGACGGTCTTTGCCTTCAATGTGCTCGGTGACGGCCTTCAGGACGCTCTCGATCCGCGATCGTCCCGCCGCTAGCCGCGCTTCACGGGCGATCCTGTTCGCTGGGCAATCCCGACTCCACGAGAGTTTGGAGCCACAGGGCGGCAGCGGAGGTGGAAGCGCCGCTCGGCTTGCCAAGGGATCACGGTGTACCGGCACCGCCCGGGTCCGCCTGATCGCCGTCCGGAGACTGCTCACCAGGAACAAGCGGCAGCGTGAAGGAGAAGGTCGCGCCATGGTGCGGCTCGCTCTCCACAGCGATGGTGCCGCCGTGTGCTTGAACGATGTGCTTGGCGATGGCCAGGCCGAGGCCGCTCCCCTCGGAGCGCCGCGCCCTGTCTGCCTTATAGAAGCGCTCGAACAGCCGGCGCTGCTCGTCTTTCGGAATCCCGGCCCCGCTATCGTGGACATCGACGCGAAGCATCCCGTCATCCACGTCTCCGCTGACGCGGATCAACCCACCGGCCGGCGTGAATTTGACCGCGTTGTGAACGAGGTTGAGAAGCACCTGCTCGACCCGCGCCCGGTCGGCTCGCACCAACGGCAAACCCTGCGGCACATCCACCATGAGGTTCAGCCCAGCCCGATCGATCTGAGGACGGAGGCGCTGAACCGCTCGCACCACCAAATCCACCGGTTCAAGCGCTTGCCATCGGAGGTTGACTCGCCCGCTCTCGAGCCGCGCCAGGTCCAGCAATTCGTCAACCAGGGCCGCGAGCCGATCCACCTCGCCGACGATCCGCCCGAGGAAGTCCAACGCGACCGACGGGTCATCGACGGCACCCGCTTCCAGGGTTTCGACCAGGGCCTTGATCGAGGCGAGGGGTGTGCGTAGTTCGTGGGAGACGTTCGCGACGAATTCCCGCCGTACAGCTTCCAAGCGGCGCAGATCCGTGACGTCTCGCAGCACGACCAGGCCAAGCTCCTCGCGGATCCCGATCACCTTCTGGGCCGATACTTCCAGCATCCTGCGTCTGAGCCCATGCTCAACCGTGATCGTGGCGGGCGAGTGGGAGGTGAGTGCGGATCGAAGAAGGGCTGCCAGCTCGTGATCGCGAGAGATCAGCATGAAGGGCTGGCCCATCGCTTCAGTCGTGTCGGTGCCCAGCATTCTGGCCGCCGCATCATTGACCTGAGCGACGACCCCCTCACGGTCCGTGATGATGACTCCGTCGCTGAGAGAAGCAAGCACCGCTTCCATCCGCGATCGAGAACGGTCGGTCTCCTCCATGGAACGCCGTAGCTCCGCGACCATCGTGTTGAACGCGCGGCCCAGTTCTCCGATCTCCTTCGTCGCCGCAGGTTCCACCGAGACATCGAGGCGTCCAGCGGCGACCGCGTGAGCTTGCCGGCGAAGATCGTCCAAGGGCTTGGCAATCCGACCGGCGACGAAAACTGCCACCCCGACCGCGAGCAACGAGGCCGAAAAAGCGGCGATGACGATATCTCTCTGGATGCGCCAGACGGCCGCATCGACCTCGCTCAGCGGCAGGGCAACGCGGGAGACCGCGCCCGGCGGATCTCGAAGGGCCACAGCCACATAGAGGAACTCTCCGCCGGTGGTGACACTCATCCGCCGGGCAATCCCAGTTCCAGTCCTCAGGGCGGCAAGGACCTCAGGACGCTGGCCGTGATTCTCGGCCGGCACCCCGGGAACACCGGAATCTCCAACCACCACGCCGTCGGCAGCGATGATGGTCACCCGGGGGCCGATCTCGCGATGGAGGCGCTCGAGAACTGGGTCGATCTCCGCGACCCCCTTTCCCGCCTCGAGGTCCGGGCCAACGATCTCTCCAACCAGGCGAGCTTGGGTTTCGAGTTGCTCTGAAAGCCGGTCCGTGTAGAGCGTCCTCGCGGCGATGACGAGGTAGGCGCCCAGCACCAGCATGACCGCCAAGATGAGGAGGACATAGGGCAGCGCCAGGTGGCCGCGGAGGGTGCCCGGCCTAACCATGGAGAGCGCCTCGTTCGTGCCTCGAGGTAATCAGGTCCACACAGCCGGTCCTACGACAGTCCGGGGCGGCTCAGTCTGAAGGCACAAAGCGGTATCCAAACCCGCGCACCGTCTCTATCCAACGGGGCCGGCTTGGATCCTCTTCGAGCTTCTGACGCAGCCATCTCACATGGACATCGACGGTCCTGGTGTCCACCGGGTAGTGGTAGCCCCAGACCTCCCGCAGGAGGGCCTCGCGGGAAAGGACGATTCCGGGGTGTCGTACCAGATAGTGGAGCAGATCAAACTCCTTCGGCTTGAGGGGAACGAGAACCTCTGCTACCCAGGCCTGCCGCCGGGCCGGATCCAGCAAGAGTTTTCCGTATCGGAGAACGGCACGATCCGGCTGGGAAGCGATGCCGGCCGCGCTGGCCCATCCCGCCTCATCCTGGCGCTGGACATCAGATCGTCGTGGCGACGGCCCCTCAGCCGTCCGGACCGCTGTCACCATGTCGGCCCGGCGCAGCATCGCCCTGACGCGAGCGAGCAACTCCCGCATCGCGAACGGCTTCGTCAGGTAGTCGTCTGCACCCAACTCGAGACCGTGCACCCGGTCGTGTTCCTCTCCCCTGGCTGACAGGAGTAGGATTGGCACCGTTGACTCTTCTCGCAGGACGCGGCAGACCTGAAAACCGTCCATGCCGGGCAACATGACGTCCAGCACCACGAGGTCTGGAGGGCAAGCACGCACCGCTGCCAGGGCCATCGGACCATCCTCGGCAAGCTCGACCTCGAGGCCAGCCCGGCGCAGGTTGTACCCCACGGCTTCCCGCAGCGTGGGCTCGTCGTCCACGACGAGAATTCGACCAGTCGGTTCTGGTCCCCCATCGATCCGCGTCATCGCATTCCTAGATCCGCCCCAAGAGCGTGCCAAGCACCGCGGTATGGAAGGCAGTATAGCGACCGACCTCCTCAGCCTGAATGATCCCCGTGAGCATGGCCGGGACAGAAGCCTCCCCCTCAATAGACCCGCCTGCCTCGTCCGCGCTCACCCTCTGGCGCGCTGGTTGCGTTCTCTTCAGGGTGACCCGAGCGCGGGTGGACATGGGCATTGAACGGCGGTGCGTCCGGTGCTGGCCAGGAGGACGGATGATTCATCGTGGACGCGACGTCCCGCGCCGGTGGCGGGACCAAGGGAATCTTCCCGCCGCGATTCTTGGGAGTGACTGGGGCCGGAGGGTGGTCGTCGCGGCGGCCTCAGCACTCGCGCTCGGCGCGGTGGCTGGGAGCTACGCCTACGCCATTGAGCCCCGTCGACTTCAAGTCGTCCGGTATCGCCTCGGGATCGCCGGTCTTCCCCACGCCCTCAACGGCGTGAGGATCGCCCACCTCACCGACTTTCACGTCGGCATGGAGGGCACCCGCCGGTCCACCCTGCGACGCGCCGTGGACCGGGTGTGCCGTGAGGGTGTGGACCTAGCCGCTCTGACCGGTGACTTCACTCACGAGGGTGTCTGGAACCCCGACGCCGATCTCTTCCGTCCCCTGACCAAAGTCTGCCCGACGTTTGCCGTTCTCGGAAACCACGACCACCTGGCCAATGAGGTGGCCACGCAGGGCATTGTCCATCGGCTGCGGGATCAGGGCGTGCAGGTGCTGCGTAACCAGCACGCCGACGTGCCGGTACGCCAGGGCACTGGACGCATCTTAATCGTCGCAGTTGATGATCCCCGCCTTGGCTACGACAACCTCGGTCGCGCAATGGCGGGCACTCCCCCGACGGCTGAGCAAGACCGGCCGGCTATTCTCCTCGGTCACGTGCCCGACATTGTCGAGCAAGCTCCACCCGGGCGCTTCGCCCTTACGCTTGCCGGCCACACCCATGGCGGACAGCTTCGATTTTCCCCGCTCAAGCGGTTCACGCCTCTGGAGGTCCCGATGATTGTCGGCGACCTCGACTCGCATTACCCGCGGGGCACCCACGTCGTGCGGGGCAACCCGCTCTTCGTCAACAACGGCCTGGGAGTTTCCGGCGTCCCGTTCCGGTTTATGGCGCCTCCACAGGTGGCGGTGTTCACCCTCGTTCCCGGGGTCGACGAGGAGAAGGACATCGATGATCCCGAGCGGTACTTTTTCGAGGAGAAATGAGGCACCCCGGCAACGACTGAATGATAGGCATAGCTCTACCGTGTCTAAAGGCAAAAGAACGCAGCGAGGGCCGGGACAATGAT
>JADDPH010000102.1 GCA_016781925.1 Sphaerobacteraceae bacterium
CTCCTGAAGTCCATAACAGGTTCTAGCCTTCGACGAGGAGGAACGTAGATGCGACTCACCCGCCGACGCGCCGTCCAAATGCTCGCTGCTGCACCGGTCGCTGGTCTCGCGGTGCGAGGCGGCGGCGCCGTGGCATTCCAGGATGCGAGCCCGGCGGCAAGTCCGGCTGCGAGTCCCGTCGCCAGCCCGATGGCGAGCCCGGTTGCGCTGAACTACACCGGCTCTCTCAACTGGTACCAGTTCGGCTACACTCCTGGTGGCGGGACCGTCGCCTCGCGGCTGGCCGATGAAGCAGTCGCCGCGTTTCAGCAGACCTACCCTGGGGTCACCGTCAACATCGTCGGTGTCCCGTTCGAGGGTGGCCAGCAGACGCTCGATACCGCGTTGGCTGCGGGCGGCAACGATGCACCTGACGTCTTCCGGATCGCGTCCGACCGTCTGATCAAGTACGTCGACGAGGGGCTTGCCGCCCCGATTGATCCGCACATGTCCGAGGCCGACCGGACCGACATCTACCCCAACGTCCTGGCGGGCGTCGAGGTGGATGGTCAGCACTTCGCGTGGCCGCTCTGGGTGCCACCGGTCGGCGTCTACCTCAACCCGGAAATCTTCACTGAGCAGGGCGTCGAATTGCCCGGGGATGACTGGACGTTTGACCAGTTCCGGCAGGCCGCGCAGCAGTTGACCTTCCAGCGCGCCGACGGGACCCAGGTCTTTGGCTTTGCCTCGGCGATTCAGCCGGACATCATCAACGTCTGGGCGTTTCTCTACGCTGATGGTGGCCGGGTACTGAGCGAGGATGGCACCCAGTACACCTTCGACAGTCCCGAGGCCGTCAGCGGGCTGCAGAAGCTGACCGACCTGGCGCTGACCGATAAGGTGACGCCGCCCGAGTTCGGCAACCAGATGCTGGCCGACATCGTCGCGGCCTTCAAGGATCAGAAATCGCTCGCAATGTACCTGGGCGCCTCGGGCGACATCGGCACCTACGTCGCCGAAGGCGCCCCATTCGAGGTCCGTCCGATGCCGATCGGCGCAGCCGGCGAGCACGTCACCGTCGGCGGTCTCGGCACCTTCGCGGTCCGGCAGCAGGACGACGCCGATCGGCTGGCGGCGGCGATGGCCTTCGGCCGCTACCTGACCTCGCCCGAGGTCGCCGCGGCGGTCCCGGGGTACTTCCTGGCACCGCCGGCTCGCAGGTCGATCCCCATCGCGGCAGATAACCCGGCGATGCAGAAGTTTGGCGAGATGGTCGCCTACACCCAGCTCATGCCGCAGACTCCTGTCTGGGGCCAGGTGTCGTCCGCCGTCAATGCCCAGATTCAGGGTGCCGTCACCGGCTCGGTCCCGCCCCAGGAGGCGCTCGACCTGGCCGGCCAGGAGATCGAGCCCCTCCTCGGAGGGTAGGGCGGCGATCAGCGGCTGGATATCAGCTGGCTGTTGTTTCGGCAGGGGAGCGGTGCTTCCCTCGGTTGGCGACGACGGCGGACCGTGGCTCCCGGCTACGGTTCGTCGCCTGTCGGCGGTGGAGTATCGACCGCCGGGGAAGAGCGAGTGATGGCCCGGGCCCTCCCGCTGGAACACGTAACCGCACGAAGACCATCCGGTCGGCGCACCCGGTGGCGGGAGTACCGCACCGGCTATCTGTTCGTGCTGCCCAGCCTCGCCATGTTCGTCATCTTTCTCTTCGGTCCGGTCATCTGGTCGCTCTTGCTCGCCTTCCAGGATGCTTCTCTGACCCGCCGCGATTGGAACGGTCTGGACAACTTCCGCACCCTGGCTTCCGACCGGGTCTTTCGCAAGTCCCTGGTCAATACGGCGATCTACGCCGCCGTTACCGTCCCGGTCCACATGCTGGTGGCCCTGGTTCTCGCGGGGATGATGAAGCCGCTCGCGGCGCGGTGGCAGACCTTCTTCCGGGCCGCCTACTACCTGCCTGCTGTGACCTCCGTGGTCATCCTGGCGACGGTCTGGCGCTGGATGTTCAACCCCCGCTTCGGCGCGATCAACCAGATGCTCGATCTGGGCCCCGTTGCCTGGCTTTCACGTCCAAACCTGGCGCTCTGGGCGGTGATCCTCTCGGCCGTGCTGACTATCCCGGCCGCTGGGGTCGTGATGTACTCGGCGGCGATGGGCTCGATCCCGGAGGATCTCTATGAGGCGGCCAGCCTGGAGGGCGCCGGTGCAGTCCGCCAGTGGTGGGACATCACGATCCCGCTCTTGAAGCCGACCTCTCTCTACCTGATCGTGATGTACACGATCTGGGCGTTCGAGGTGTTCGAGCGGGTCTACATCATGACGGGCGGTGGCCCCGCCTACGCGACGACGACGATCGTGCAACTCATCTTTGACACGGGTTTCCGCGACTGGGACTACGGTGTCGCGTCAGCCCAGGCGATCGTCCTCTTCGTGATCGTTGCGATGGTCTCGGCAGTCCAGTTCCGCCTCTTCCGGTCGGAGGTGGAGTATTGAGCCGCCTGCCAAAGGCCGGGAGCATGTCATGCAGATGACGCGGCGAACGCCCCGCGACGTGAACCGATCCTTCGGGAAGTTGATTGTCGTGGCGATCCTGATCGCGACCACGGCGTTGTCGCTCTTCCCGCTCTTCTGGATGCTGAGCACGGCGATCACGCCCGGCTCGGCGACGATCAAAACGCCGCCGAGCTTGATCCCTCTGCCGACGGGGCTGCTGGGGGCCGGTACCGACCTACCGGCTTGGATTCGAGAGCGCGCGTATTCCCCCACGTTGGAGAACTTCCACGAGCTGAGCACGCAGACCCAGGGCAACATCTGGCGCTGGCTGGGCAACAGCGCGATCGTGGCGATCTCGATCACCGTCTTCCACGTCCTCTTCGACAGCATGGCTGGCTACGCATTCGCCCGCAAGACCTTCCCGGGCCGCAACCTGATCTTCGGGTTGCTCCTCTCGACGCTGATGATCCCGGTCCAGGTCACGCTCGTGCCGAACTTCCTGCTCATCAGCCGGCTCGATCTCGCGGACAGCTACCTCGGGGTCATCCTCCCGGGCTTTGCCGATGTCTTCGGCATCTTTCTCATGAAGCAGTACATGCAGACCTTGCCCCGGGAGATCGAGGACGCGGCGCGGGTTGATGGGGCGAACGAGTGGCAGGTCTTCTGGCGTATCGTGCTCCCACTGGCCAAACCGGCGGTGGCGACGCTGGCGATCTTCATGTTCATGCGCTCCTGGAACAACTTCCTGTGGCCGCTGATCGTGCTACGCACCGGCGCCAAGTACACGCTGCCGGTTGGAGTGGCAACGTTGCAAGGGGAGTTCTCCACGAACGTGGGTCTGATCATGGCGGGCGCGGCGGTTGCGGCCGTGCCGATGATCGTCTTCTTCTTGCTCTTCCAGCGGTACTTCCTCGGGGGCATCCGCATCGGCGCCCTCAAGGGGTGAGCGTGCCCGACAGGTCGATTCCCATCCCAGCGGACCAGGCACACAGCGGTGTATGGTGACGGTCGAGCGGTCCTTAACCCGCACCGGCCTCGATGTGTTCCTCGCCGAGGGTCACCCAGAGCTCTCCGGCCGGCGCGTTGGCTTGATCACCAACCCCACGGGAGTTGACCGCCGCCTGCGGAGTGCTGCTGACCTCCTCCACGAAAGCGACATGGTCGATCTTGTCGCCCTCTTCGGTCCTGAGCACGGCGTGCGCGGCGCCGCACAGGCCGGTGAGAAGGTTGAGGCGACGACGGATCCACGCACCGGGCTTCCCGTCCACAGCCTCTACGGCGATGACCTGCACCCAACGAGCGACATGCTCGGTGGGCTCGACGCGCTGATCTTCGATATCCAGGACGTGGGCGTCCGCTACGCCACGTACATCTCCACGATGGCCCACGCCCAGGAGGCCGCAGCGGCGGCAGGGTTGCCTTTTGTCGTCTTCGATCGACCTAACCCCATCACCGGCGTGAGCGTTGAAGGAAACGTGCTCGATCCTGCCTTTGCCTCGTTCGTCGGCGTCCACCCGATCCCGATACGGCATGGGATGACGGCGGGCGAACTGGCTCGGCTGTTCGCGGCAGAGCATGGCTGGCCGGAACCGCTGGTGGTCGGGATGCAGGGCTGGCGGTGAACGCGCTGGTTCGACGAGACCGGCCTTCCTTGGGTGCAGCCGTCACCCAATCTGCCAACGCTCGACTCCCTGACGCTCTATCCCGGCACCTGCCTGATCGAGGGCACGAACGTCTCGGAGGGACGCGGGACCACGCGCCCATTCGAACTCGTGGGCGCGCCGTGGCTCGACCCGTTCCGTCTCGTGGACGACCTGGAGCGGCGGCGCCTTCCCGGAGTGGCGTTCCGAGCGACTTACTTCACGCCGACCTTCTCGAAGCACGCCGACCGGGTGTGCGGCGGCGTTCAACTGCATATCCTGGATCGCAACGCCCTCCGGCCCGTGGAGTTGGGGCTGCACCTCCTGCACGCGATCGGCGGGCTGGACCCGGATGCGTTCGCCTGGACGGAGCGGCCGAACGGCGGCTTCTTCGTCGACCTGCTGCTTGGCAGCGACCGCCCACGCCTCGCCCTCACGGCTGGGGCAGCTGTCCAGGAGGTGATAGCGGGCTGGACCGAAGCCTCCAGTACGTTCGCGGAACGACGGCGACCGTTCCTCCTCTACGAATAGGCAGCGTGGCGGTGCTTGGTCGCCTCAGCCAGTCCTTCAGCTATTGGAGATCGTACCGTCGCTTGGTGGCGGCTTTCTGCCGACGGGCCGCCATGCAAAAAGTGGCCGAAATGGACCGATCGATTGACCATAGCGGCGGCATCCACAGCGTTGATCGGGTGCTGCCTGGAAAACCCACCTGTTAGATGCGCAAGGTAGCTGGCTACCGAGGGGATCAACCGGGCCACCGGCGCGAGACTGCAGGAACTCGCTTGAGATCTTGCAGGTCGTGAACGCGGAGGACGCGAGAATGGCAAACCCGGTCAGATGGGAACCGTCGCGGATCGAAACCCGCTTCGAGTCAGTCCCGCTGGGGCACCACCGCACAGGCCCCCCGGTCGACGGTGGGATGGCTCGGGGCCGGACTGTCCGCCGACCTTCGGCACGACTCTGGATCCGGTGGTCGGCATCGTCGCCAGCGGACGTACCCCGTGCGTACGTGACGAGATCGACCATGCCGGCAGCTAGGGCGGTGACATCGGTCTCGCCGGTAGTGTTTGCTCGCCGTTGGCAGCGAGCATGATCGTGGCGCTTGTCAGGCGGGAGGGGATCTCCCGGTCGACACGCCCCAAGGCGGGCACGGCTTATAAAGATGGCGCTCTACATGCTCAGCACCGGCGCCGTGAGCCTCCGGGCCACCAATACCAAGCGGTGCCGGCGCACGACCTCCATGGTCCAGGCCTCTACCGGCCTTGACGCAGCGGCCGCGGCCCCCTTGCTGCACGCTTCCGGCGGCGACGCAGATCGCAATCGTGGCCGCGCACACCGGGAACAGCGTGCCGGTGGCGTGGACACGGCTCCACGCTCCGGTGAATCTGTGCGGGGAGCCCTCGGCGAAGCGGCACCTGCCCCAGCAGCCCTATTTGGGGAGGTCGACCAGGGCCGCCAAGAGCGCGTCGTGACTACGGGGCCTGCCAGGAAGAGCCTCATGCGCCTCTGCTCTCGGTCGCGTGAGGCCCGTATTCGGTAGAATGGGGCCTCGTAGCCGTGGGTTGTCACCGACCGAATCAAGGTCGCAATCGGAAGGAAGCCATCCATGGTGCCATCCCGCTCTCATCGCCCACTCGATTCTTCCGCCCCGGAATCCCCTGTCGTCACGCGACGCCGCCTCCTCGGTCGTCTCGCCGCAGCCGGCTTCTCGGCCCCAGTGATCGCGTCGATCTTGACCAGTGGCACTTGGGCGCAGGAGGGAACGCCCGCTGCGACCCCCTCGCCGGCCGACGTGCTTGCGGCGCTGGGTAAGGATCCTCGCCTGATCATGCATGGCTCCACCACCTTCGAAACGCCGCTAGAGCTCGTCGATGGCCTGCTCACCCCAAACGAGCTCTTCTTCATCCGCTCCAACGGCCCGGTCAGTGTCGACATCGATCCGCAAGCGTGGCGACTCAAGGTGAGCGGACTGGTCAACCAGGAGTTGGATCTCTCCCTGGCTGACCTGCAACAGATGCAGCAGCGGACGATCACCGCCTTTCTTGAATGCTCCGGCAACAGCCGGGGCCGCTTCCCCGCTGATCCCGAGGCCGCCGAGGGCACGAAGTGGGGGAACGGCGCGATCGGGAACGCGGAGTGGACCGGCGTCCCCCTGATTGAGGTGCTCAACCGCGCCGGGATCAAGCCGGGCGCGGTTGATGGCGTCTCCCAGGGTGGCGACTTCGAAGAGATGCAGCGCGGACTGCCGCTCGAGATCGCGCTTGATCCGGACGTGATGCTGGTGTGGCAAATGAACGGCCAGGATCTCCCGCAGCCGAACGGCGGCCCGGTGCGCCTCCTCGTCCCCGGTTGGGGCGGGATTGCCTCGACGAAGTGGATCGTTGGGCTGGAGGTGATTGACCGACCCTTTGCGGGCACCTTCAACACCGAGAGCTACGTCATCATTGACGAGGACGGCACGATCCTCCGTCCGGTGACGGTGATGCCGGTCAAGTCTGCGATCACCTCGCCGGCTCCGAACGCCGCGCTCTCTGCCGGCGCACAAACCATCGCTAGGTACGCCTGGTCGGGTTACGGGGGAATCGCGACGGTCGAGGTCAGCACAGACGGCGGAGCAACCTGGGCCGAGGCTACGATCACCCAGGAGGCGGGGCCGCTCTCCTGGGTCCGCTTCAAGCACCCGTGGGAGGCAGCCGCCGGGGAAGCCCGCCCGCGGTCACGCGCCACCGACCAGCGCGGACTTCAGCAGCCCGAGGAACCGACCTGGAACGCGAAGGGCTACCAGTTGAGCGCCGTCTACGAGGTGGCCGTGACGGTCAGCTAGGCCGGTAGGAAGGGCGCGCTTACGGCTAGCCAACTTCGTTCTAGAACGGGGCCGGGTGACGGCGCCGGTTCACTTGCCGTGGTCTTGCGGCACCGGAGAAGGCAACCTGGCGCGATCAGGCAGATAGGATCGGGGCACCGGACCGTGCCACCATCTTAATCTCGGGACCCAAGGGGTCTCCTCCTCGACGGCCAATCTCCAGCCCAGCGTCGGCCGGCCATGATGAACCGCTGTGTCGCGCCCACGCTTGTCCGCGATCCATGCTGTGGATAGGATCCGGCCCGGCTGGTCGTGGTCGATGGCAAGAGAAGGGGATGTCATGCTTGATTTGGCAATCATGGTCGAGGGCCAGGACGGGTTGACCTGGCCGCGTTGGCAACGGCTCGCAGAGGCGGTCGAGGCGCTCGGCTTCGCTGGGCTTTATCGTTCGGACCACTTCACGAACCCGGACGGGCCGCGCAAGGACGCACTGGATCTCTGGGCATCGCTCACCTGGTTGGCCAGCCACACTCGCAGGATCACGTTTGGCCCGCTCGTCTCGCCCGTCTCCTTCCGCGATCCCGTCTGGACGGCTTGGACGGCCGCAGCGGTGGACGATCTCTCCGACGGGCGCTTGCGACTCGGGCTCGGCGCCGGCTGGCAGGAGCGGGAGCACACATCCTTCGGCTTCGACCTGCTCGATGTCCCACAGCGGTTCGCTCGGTTTGAGGAAGGGCTGGAAATCGTCACCCGCCTGCTCAACAGCGAAGAGCCCGTCTCGTTCGAGGGCGCGTTCTACCATCTGCACGATGCCCTGCTCCTGCCCCGTCCCAATCGCCCGGGTGGTCCGCCGATCGTCATCGGCGGCAACGGCCCGCGGCGAACGCTTCCCCTGGTGGTCCGATACGCTCAGGAGTGGAACGCTACCACCAATCCGCTGCCACGCCTGCGGGACCTGAACGCTCAACTGGACGAGATACTCAATGCCCACGGCCGGCAGCTGGCGGATGTGCGCCGGACGTACATGACGACCGTGTTGTTCGGGCGCGATGCGGCAGAGGTGGAACGTAAGCTGGAAGGGAAAACCGCGGACGAGGTGCGCGAGCGGGGAACCCTCGTCGGCACGGCTGACGAGATCGT
>JADDPH010000118.1 GCA_016781925.1 Sphaerobacteraceae bacterium
TATTTTCCCTCCATCTTGCCTCCCAATCGAGCGTCTCCGGTGTCGGTTAAGGCCGAATCACCTCAACGCCTCCCTCGGCTACCTCAGGCCTTCCAACCGCCGTGACAAATTGGTCACACATCGGCCGCATGATCGTGACGCCGTCCGGTTAAGACTAGGACTCGGGTACCAACGAAGGTCCGATGCCGGGAAGTTTTGAACAAGAGCAGTCTACGAGGTCTTTCTCCCGAAGGTCCTAGGCTCTCCGGCGCGTTGCTCTAGCGGCGGTACGGTGAGATGGTGCAACGAGAGATCGGGAATCGCGCACCCAAATTTGGACGAAACGCAGTCCAACAACTCCCTGGAGGAGCGGAAAGGGGCGGTCGGTCCGGGGACCTGGGTCAAATGGGCCAGACGGCCTAGGGGAAAGCCCCCTGAAGAATTAGGGGAATTCACCCACGCGGTAGGGGGGAAAGACGGGTATAAGGAGAGAACGCATTAGGCCTGCGGATAACCGCAGCAGCGCCAAATAAAAAAGGACGAGTAGGGCCACCGTGCCACCGATGACGCCCCACTCGTCTCCGTCCACCGCGCGAGCCCATGTGGGGTCGGCACAGTCTTGTATATTCTAATGTGATGCGCAAAACCGTGTAAACCCCCCATCTGGGCCACTCCGCGCTCGCGGCTACCCGCGGGCGTCTTGGGATGGCTCGCCCATGAGCACTTGCTCCCTCATACCCATCCGGGCTGCGCTCCGCCATGCCCGTCCATGGTGCCGATATCACGGTAGGCAGCAGGCAAGGTGCATTTGTGGGCATCCGAGGCCGCCTTGACGGGGTTCCTGACCGCGATCCGGGCGTTGCATTGAGCACCCGACAAGGACCAGGCAGCAGTGCCACCAATGCTTCAGACGTGAAAAACGACCATTTGGCAGGCAAAGGAGCAATACGAATGAAACAAAACGCGCAGGGGCGAACCCGCTCCCTGTCACGCGCACCTCGGGGAACCCGCCCTCTGTATTTCCTCGCTTTGCTTCTGCTAATCGCGGCGCTGTTGTCTCCAATAACCGCCGTCGCCCTAGAGAAACCCCAGGAGGCCAACCAGCAGGCCACCACGGAGGAGACAACGACCATCACGCAGGAGATGGCTCCCGCGGACGTGGATGGTGACGGCGTCGAGGACGCCTCCGATAACTGTCTCGACATCGTGAACGGCGACCAGACCGACACTGACGGGGATGGCGTCGGCGACGCCTGCGACGACACCCCGACCGGTGACACAGACGGCGACGGAATTGACAACAGCCTCGACAACTGCCTCGAAACCGCCAACGCCGATCAGACCGACACTGACGGTGACGGCGTCGGCGACGCCTGCGATGACACCCCGCTCGGTGACCCAACGGCGACCACCGCGCCGGAGCCGACGGCCACCGCGACCCCCAAGAAGGTTCAGGACAAGACCCAGACTACAACCCAGAGCGTGTCTGCAGCGGCCGTGACCGGCCCTAATGGCGGCGACGTCACCGTCGATTGGTTGGCAGCCGGCCCCTACACCTACAACCACAAGACAGCCCAGCCGATCGTGCCCACCTTTGGCTACAACAACCGCACGATCGACAAGAGCACAGGTGTCGTTGAGTCCCTTGAGGGCGGCGACTACGAGTGCGGTGACCTGGTCGTCTTCTTTGGCGGACTCTTCGTTGACACTGACGCCCCCGTAGGCTCCAGCACCATCGAGGCCGTCACATCCTTCAACCGGGTGACGACCAGCGGCGGCCAAATTGGCTTCCGCGAACTGGTCAGCGTCAGCCTGCGCACGACAGACGGGGCGTACACAGGGGATAAGGCCGAAGCCATCCTCGGCTCCCCGAGCGTCACGAATACCGCCCAGCAGATGACCGTCACGACGACGATCAGCGACCTCGAATTGGGCGAGGGGATCATCGTCCAGTACGTGGTGCGCCTCGTCTGCGGCCAAGCCCCAGGGCAGGTCACCGGCAACATCCAGACCGCCTTCGAGTCAGCGAGGATCATTGCCGGCGGCACTGGCAAGGTCCAGGTCGGTCAGCAGGTCGTCCCGCTCAAGTCGGCGAACAACATCCGGACGAGCGAGACCAAGACCCAGCTCTACGAGGAACTGGGCGCCACGGATCGGCTCCTCGAAGACGGCGCTTCTGTCTCTACCGGCGCCGCGGTCTACGACACGGCTCAGGTTGCCGGTCTCGACAGCACCGCCACCGGCACCGTCACCTACAAGGCCTACGCGGTCTCGTCGGAGGTTGACCCCACCACGTCTGGCACCGCGGTCTGCCCTGGCACGGAGGTGTTCACGAGCACCAAGACCGTCGCCGGAACCGCGCCGGCCTCCGATGTCTATACGTTCAACACGGCGGGCATCTACGAGTGGCAGGCGGTGTACAGCGGCGACTCCGCCCACACTGGGTCAACGAGCGTCTGCGGCACCGAAACGATGGTGGTGCAGGATCCGGCTCTCACCGTCCTCAAGACCGCTGACGCCGCCACGGTCAGCGCTGGCGAGGACATCGGCTTCAACATCACCGTCTCCAACGGCGGCCCCGGCACGGCCTTCGGCGTCACCCTGACTGACCCACTGCCGAGTGGCGACGGGATCACGTGGAGCATTGACAGCGCCAACTCCGATGCCGGCTGCGCCATCGAGACTAACTCCACCACTGGCGACCAGACGCTCGACTGCGCCTTCGGCGACCTCGCCTCCAACGCCAGCGTCAGTGTCCACATCACCAGCCCGACCGACCCCTCTAGCGAGGCCTGCGTCGGCGGCGTCTACGAGAACACCGCCACGGCCGATGCCACCAACCATGCTGAGGTCACCTCGACAGACACCATCACCGTCGAGTGCCCGGACCTAGCCATCACCAAGACGGCCAACCCGGTCGGTCCTGTCAACGCCGGTGACAACGTCGGCTTCGACATCGTCGTCACCAACAATGGGCCTGGTATCGCCCGGGACGTGACCCTCACTGACCCGCTGCCGAACCAGACCGGCCTCAGCTGGGCCTTCGCCGCCAATGGCAACCCGGATGTTGACGGCACCCTCGGCGGGGACTGCGAGATCCTAGCTGCCGACACCACGACTGACCCGGCTACCCCGCAGACGCTGGACTGCGCCTTCGGTGACCTTGCCGCGGGCGAAAGCGTCACCGTCAAGCTCACCAGCGACACAACCTTCGAGAGCTGCGCAACACTCGAGAACGTCGCGACGGCCGACGCCAGCAACCAGGACTCGGTCGACAGCGACCTCGTCTCGGTCGTCGTCCAGTGCCCCGATCTGAGGATCACCAAGCTGGCCGACGGGGCCACGCTGCCGACCGACAACCCGGTCGTCACCGCCGGTGACGAGATTGGCTTCACCATCACCGTCCTTAACGACGGTGCCGGAACAGCCTACGGCGTCGACCTCGTCGATGACCTTCCCGACAACAGGGGCCTCGATTGGAGCATCGACTTCCAGGACCCGGCCAGCACCTGCGCGGTGGTTGACGCCGATGCCTCGGAGGCAGGAGTTGATCAGCAGCTCGCCTGCAACCCGATCAATCTTGCAGCCAACGGAAGCCTGACCGTCCATGTCATCAGCGATACGACTGCCGACAGCTGCGGCACGATCGACAACACCGCTAGCTACACCACGGCCAACGACGGCACTGGACAAGCCAGCGACTCGATCACCGTCAACTGCCCCGATCTGGCGATCGTCAAGACCTCCGACCCGGTCGGCCCGGTTAATGCCGGCGGCACCATCGGCTTCGACATCACCGTCACGAACAATGGTCCGGGCATTGCCCGCGCCGTGACGCTGACCGACCCGCTCCCGACCGATGCCGGCCTCAGCTGGTCGATCGCGACCAACCCCGACGTCAATGGCACGTTGGGTGGCGACTGCGAAATCGTACCTGCCGACGGCACCAACCCCCCGACTTTGAGCTGCTCCTTCGGGGATCTGGCCGATGGCGCCAGCGTCACCGTGGAGCTGACCAGCACCACGACGACGGGCACCTGCGGCACCGTCGAGAACGAGGCGACCGCCGACGCCAACAACGACGACCCAGTCGACAGCGGCATTGCCACTGTCACTGTCGAGTGCCCGGCCGGCATCTCCACGGCCCAGACCGCGATCGTCTACCCGAACGACTCGGCAACCCTCTCGGGCGTCTCGCCGAACGCCGGAGGAACGATCACCTTCGAGCTCCACACCACCTCCGACTGCAGCGGTCCCGCCACCTACACGGAGTCCGTGAACGTGAATGTGGCGGCAAACGGGCTCATCTACGTCACGAACAACGATCCGCTTACCAACGCTAACGCCGCGGCGATCGAGATCTCCGGCGCCGGTAGCACCTGGTACTGGGAGGTCACCTACTCCGGTGACTCCGGCTCCAACACCGGCGAAGCGGTGTCGACCTGTGGCGCCGAACAGTCGACATTGACCATCACGAACGATGCTCCGACCGCGTCACAGCCGTAGGCTGAGACCGGCCGAATCTAGATTCGCTCACATCGGAAGGAGGTAAAGAGGGAGGGGAGGCCGTCTGGTCTCCCCTCCCTCTCATCTCGCTAGGCGTCGCCGATGTAGGGCAAGATTGGACCCGCCCCGTGAAGGGGTGCCGAGACGCTGAGTGGACGACAGGAGTCACCCCATCCAACGCGGCCACTGTAAGCCCGCAGCCCACCGCCTATGCGATAGTACGTGTACCATGACGGTACCGATGCCACGTGGACAGCGGCCGTGACGCGACCGGCGGCGACAGCGAGGCCGCAATTGGCCTATGCATGTCCCGAGCGCGAGCTTATCCCGGACCGCTCCCGGCCGTTGATGATCTGATCCCAACCCTTGGAGGAATGCTGGATGCCGCCGCGTTACACCGTTCTCGTCACGTCCGATCGCTACGGCAACGAGACGGACGGGCTCACCATGGAGCGGGAGATTGTTGCGGGGCTCGACGACATTGAGATCGACCTGCGCGGCATGGTTTGCGCCACGGAGGAGGAGTTGATTGCCGCCGGGGCAAACGCTGACGCGCTCCTGGTCAGCACCCGGGAGGCGGTTACGCGTCGGGTTCTCGAAAACCTGCCCAGGACGAAAGTCATCAGCCGCTATGGCGTTGGTCTCGACAACGTCGACCTCGACGCTGCCGCCGATCACGGGATCGTCGTCACCCACTACCCCGGGTACTGCACCTCCGAGGTTGCCGACCACGCGATGGCGTTGATGCTTGCCCTCAACCGGCGGATCGTCGAACTGGATCGGGACCTGCGGGAGGGTGCTTGGACCAGGCATGGCGCCTCCACCGGGACGATCCTTCGCGGCCCCGTTCCCCCACTCCGCGAGCTCACCCTGGGGTTGATCGGCTTCGGCCGCATCGGCAAGGCTGTCGCCGCCCGTGCCACGCCGTTTGGCTTGAGGATTCTTGCCGCCGATCCCTACGTCAGCCCCGATGACATTGCCTCGGCCGGTGCCGAACCGGTGACCCTGGATGCGCTCCTGGACCGGGCAGACATCGTCAGCATCCACTGTCCCCTGACGCCGGAGACCCGCGGGCTGATCGGCGCGGAGCAACTCCGGCGGATGAAGCCGGGCGCGGTCCTGGTGAACACGGCCCGGGGTCCAATCATCGACCTCGCCGCCGCAACGGCCGTCCTCCAGGCTGGCGAGCTCGCGGCGGCCGCCCTGGACGTGGTCGACCCAGAGCCGCTGCCCGCTGAGTCCCCGCTGTACCGGCTGCCGAACGTGATTTTGACCCCCCATGCCGCCTATTACTCGGAGCGTTCCGTCGAGACGGTCCGCGTTGAGACGCTGAAGGCGGCACTCGCGGTCCTCAAAGGCAAGAGACCGGGCACCGTTGCTAACCCTGCCGTTCTGAATCGGGTTTCTTTGGTCTGACCTGACGAACGAGGCCTGAGCACGGCGAGCTTTAGCGGGGGCGAAACGGCGTGATGGAGGTGATATTGGCGACACGGGTGGCACCCGGCGATAGACGACCGGCCGGTCAGGGCTCCGGGCAACCGGCCCCGCTGCAGTAGCCCCAGCCGCCGTGTTCCGTCGCCGCTCGCCAGATCGTGACTCTCCCCCCCTGGCTTGGCCTGGAATCGTCGATCCATCAAGCGCTACCCCCCTTCCCCTCGCCGGCGAAACGGCGACCGATCCGCCGCTGGAAATGGCGGACGACACCGGGCACCCGGATGCGGAGGTGATGCTGGACCTGCGGCTCGTGCGTGCCGCGCAGCAGGGAGAGCTTGCCTCCTTCAACGCCCTGGTCCGCCGGCACGAACGAGCCGTGTTCAACGTCTGTCTACGCCTCCTTCGAGATGCCCCGGCGGCCGAGGACGCCACCCAGGAGACCTTCGTCAAAGGCTGGACCGCGATCAATACCTTCCGTGGCGAGTTGGTTCGGCCGTGGCTGCTGCGCATCGCCACCAACCGCTGCTACGACCTGCTTCGTGCCCGTGGCCGTCGACCCATGAGATCTTTGGAGGCCGAGCCTTTCGAGATCGAACCGGACTGGACGAGCCAGGCCGGACAGGAGGAGCACCCCGAGGCATTCGCGGTCCGAGCCGATCTCGCCCTGCACCTGGAACGGGCGCTGGCCGCTCTCCCGGACGATCAGCGGTTGGCCGTCATCCTGGTCGATGTTCAAGGCTATGGGTACGACGAGGTCGCTGCCGTGACCGGTGCCTCTCTTGGCACGGTCAAGTCCCGGATCAGCCGCGCCCGGGCCCGGCTGCGCCAGACGCTTCGCGATGACCCCGCCTGTGCGGAACTGTTCGAGCGGTTCGGTCGTCTCACCGAGGATTGACCGCCTAGCACCGAGGGCCGGGCGGCGCACCGCCCAGCCGGACGCGGAGACCATGGACGAACGGCAGGACCAGGAACTGGGCTCCAATTCGAATGACGCGCCCGCTGACGCGGGTGCGGGCGATAACGAGCCCCGTGCGCCCTGGCGACGGTCTGCCCAGCCCGACCAACACCTGGATACAGACGCGCTGAGCGCGTTTCTCGACAACCGCCTCGACGAACCAGACCGGACGATCGCAGCGTCCCATCTCGCACGTTGTGATGCGTGTCAGGGCGATCTGGGCGAGTTGCGGACCACCATCGCGCTCCTTAGGGGGCTGCCTCAGTACCGCCCGCGTCGATCGTTTGAGCTTGGACCAGATCACGCCTCCCAAGGCCAGCCAAACCGCTTTGCCCGGTTGCTGCCCCTCATCCCGGCGCTCCGGGTGGCGGCCGCCGTCGTGGCGCTCCTCCTGGTCGGCGTCACCTCGGCCGACCTCCGCTTCTCGGACGCCACGCCGCCAGCGGGCCGTCAGGCGATCCCTGGCGTGACCGCAACGTCGCCAGGCGCGCCAAATGCGGCAGAGGGAGCTCAGTCATCAGAGGATCCCTCGGCCGCGGACGAAGCCGGCCCGGGTACCGGTGCCGAAGCGCCGGCCGCCGAACAAGCGGACCGTGCTCTCCAGGCAGCACCTGGGGCAGCGCCGACGGCGACCGAGCCGGATCCAACACCTGAAACGTCCATCGCGGCTCCGGCGGAGGCGGAGCCCGCAGCGGATCGTGCTCCCGCAACGGGAAGCACTCGGCCTTCAGCGTGGCGGCTCGCTGAGGTGGGACTTGCGCTCCTCCTGTTGTGGCTGCTTGTCGGCCTCATCGGATTACAGCGGGTGAAACGCAGTGCCGGCCGTAGAGCGGGTGCATAGCGGCCCGGCGATCGAGGACGGTGATCGTGCGCTTCAGGCGGGTTCAGACGTAGGAAGGTCCGGCACATGGGGACGCCCCAAGGGAACCGCCGGTGCGCGTGGGGCGTCAAGACAATACCGGGGATAGGCGTTTCCACCGGCAGTGCTGACCGCAATCTACGAGAGGAGTTACCTTATGACTGAATCACGATGTCGCCCCTGCCGGACGCGTCCGTCGCTCATCCTCCTCGTCGCCGCCCTTCTCGGAATCGCCATCATCGGCTTCGGGCGTGGCAGGGCCGTGGTCGCTCAGGAAGCGGCGGGAACCCCGGGTCCGTCGTACTTGGAGACATCTAG
>JADDPH010000038.1 GCA_016781925.1 Sphaerobacteraceae bacterium
AGTCCTGGGATCCTCGGGTCTGCTGCGCTTGGTCTTTCTTGGGCCATCGGCGGCGCTCGGGGAGCGCTTTGGAACCCGCCGCCTGATCCTGCTGGCACGGTCGGCGGCTGGCCTGGGGCTGCTCTCGGCGGCCCTCGCGACCCATTGGACCCAGCTCTTCCTGATGGTCCTGGGAGCAGCCGTCGGTGAACTGGCCTTCCCCCTGGTTCAAGCGCACGTCGCTTCCCACGCTGGCAGCGATCGGGTGCGGTCCTTCACGTTGGTCTTTACAGTCGGCCCGTCCATCGCCCTGTTCCTCTTCCCACTGCTCGCCGGCCTTCTGGTCTGGCAGTGGGGGTTGCGGGCGGCGTTTGTGCTGGCGGGTATCTCGACGCTGGCGTCCATCGCCTGCTTCGCCCGGATCGGTGCTGGCCGGAGTCGCGGCGCGCGAGCAACGAGAACCGCCGAGCCCTCGTCCTACCGGGCAACGTTTGCTGATGTCAACGTCCGCCGCGTCCTCATCCTGCAGGGGGCCACCATCTTCGTCCTGGCGCTCGGCACCTCGTTCATCCCGACCTTCCTGGAGGATGTCCGCGGCATGTCGGCAGCTCGAATCGCGACGCTCGGGGCGGGTGCCGCGCTCGGTTCGGCCTTGTTTGGGCTGACGGTGACCCGGGTACGGCGTCTTCAGCGAGCGCCGTTCCTCGGCGTCGCGATTGCCGTGTGCGGCACTGCGGCCGGGTTTCTACTCTTCATCGGGAGCAGTCTTCCGGCCCTGGTGGCAATCGCCTTCGTGCTCCGCGGAGGCTTGTTCTCGTCCTGGGCGCTCTTCTCGGCGGCTCTCGGCGAGGTAGCGCCAGAGGGTCACCGGCCGCGGGCGTTTGCCCTTGGAGAGATGATCGCCGGTTCGGCATTCTCATTCGCGCCCATGGTCGCCGGACCGCTCTTCGCGGTGAGAGCCGAAGCACCGCTCACGGTCGCCTTCTGCCTGGCCTTGGTGCTCGTTCCGCTGTTACTGCGCGCCCACGGAGCGGCCCAACGCCACGGCGTGAGCCAACCGGCCATCCAACCTGAAGCTGCTTAGCACACTCCACCGGCGATCCTCAGAATGCCACCGGCCCTCCCATCGACGAGGCAGGCGAGCTATTCGCGACCTTCTGTGGTCCCTCGCCGGGCAACTAGCAATTGAGTGGATGACAGTGAGGGTCCAGTTAATCGGCTGAGAGCGGCATTGCTGCGCGCCTCGCCCCCCGCATCACGCCGGCGGGATCCCCAGCATCCAGATTCGGCCTCCACGGGACGCAGACGGCGGCCGCGGCGGCTGACAACCCAAGTACACCGTTGATCAGCAAGGCGAGGTCGTAGTGACCCATCGCGTCATAGATCACCCCGTCCAGGAAAGCGCCTGCCCCCGCTCCGAGATTCATGAAGGTGAACATCGTGCCGAAGATCAAACCGAGGTTCTCACGACCATACCGATCCGCGGTGATCGCGGCCGTGAGTGGCGTCGTGGCCGACCAGGAGATCCCGAGCACGATCGCATAGACGAAAACCGGGGGTCCGGACGGCAGGAGGAAGAGCAGCAAGAACGAGACCCCGCGGAGCGCGTAGGTGAACGCCAGAACCGGAGGGCGCAGATAGCGATCAGCCAGGACCCCGAGTAGGATCGTGCCGATGACGCTGAACACGGCGACCAGCGCGACGATGTCCGCGGCCATCATCACCGGCATACCCATGTCGTCCGCATAGGCCATGAAGTGGGTGTTGGCAAACGCCATCGTGAAACCACAGACGAGAAAGCCGTGGGACAGGAGCCAGAACTCGGCCGTCTTGAGGGAGCGCGTCAGGGAGCATGAGGGGGGGTCGAGCGCGACGAACGAGTCCTCCGGCTGCCAATGCCGGGAGCGGGAGCGTGGGGTCGACGTGACGACCTCGTCCCGGCCGTCAAGCGCCTCACCCATGTCCACAGGACGGTCGCGCAGCAAATAGAGTCCAAGCGGAACCATGACCAGCAGGAGGATCATGGCGAGGCCGCGATACGTCGTTGCCCAATCGGTGAGTGTCAGGGTCCAGGTGGCAACGGGGACAACGACGAGTTGACCGAGAGCCGAGCCGCTGGTGGCGATCGAAAGCGCGGTGCCGCGCCGGTGACGGAACCATCGGTTCACCAGGGTCGTCGTGTTGACCGGGCTGGTTGCTGCGAAGCCAATGGCACCGATCACCCCGTACAGGAGATAGATCTGCCAGAGTTCCGAAGCATAGGAGAGGGGTATTAACATCGCGCCGATCAATGCCGTGCCGCCGATCAAGACCCGCTTTGGGCCGAGCCGATCGGACAGGAGACCGGTGAACGGCTGGCAGATGGAGAGCGCGATCATGTTGATGAGCACCGCACCGGTGAGGGCGGTGCGATCCCAACCGTACTGCTCCGAAACCGGCTTCAGCACAACCCCGAAGAGGAATCGGGCGCCGGCCGTCGCCATCAGGAGCGTGGCAATGGTGCCAACTAATACCCAGCCGTAGAAGAGTGGCAGTCGGCTCATACCGGGGTCGGCCGCGTTGACGACCGAAGGAAGGTGAAGGTGGGCCGGCGACAGCGCGCGTAGTTCGCACCTTCCCAGATGATGATTAGAGGCGCGAAACCGAGCACGGCAACTCCTCCCCTTCCTCTCGCAATTCTCCATCCCAACCGCTACGCACCTCCAGGGGCTGGCTCCTGGGGTCCCAGATGACGAAGGTGTAACTCTTCCTCCACGGGGCCATCTCGCGAACCTTGGATGGCCACGACGAGCCATGCTACCATCGCTTCTCAGGAGATCATATGAGAGGCATGAGGCCTGGGTCGCTTCCGGTGGCCGGCCAAGGGAGACAGGCGATGGCCGTCGAGCCACTGATTCACGAGTTGAGCAAAGCCGGGCGCCGTGGCGTCGAGTTCCCGCAGCCGGATGTGCCGGAGACGCCGCTGCCATCCTCGCTGCTACGCGACGAACTTGACTGGCCTGAGGTCAGCGAGATCGACGTCATCCGTCATTACACTCGGCTGAGCCAGAAGAACCACGCCGTCGATGTGAACATGTACCCGCTCGGCTCTTGTACGATGAAGTACAACCCGAAGATCAATGAAGCTGTTGCCCGGTATCCGGGGTTTGCTCAGATCCACCCCTACCAGGACCCGAGCACGGTCCAGGGCGCGCTCGAGTTGATGGTTGAACTGCAGGAGATGCTTGCCGAAATCTCCGGTTTCGATGCCGTCACGCTGCAACCCGCGGCCGGCGCACATGGGGAACTGACAGGCGTCCTCATGATCCGCGCCTATCACGAGCTGCGAGGGGATACCGGACGGACGAAGATACTGGTCCCGGACTCCGCCCACGGCACCAACCCGGCCACGGCCATGATGGCAGGGTTCCAAGTCGTCACTATCCCATCAGACGCGCGCGGCAACGTCGACCTGGAGAAGGTCCGAGCATCGGCCGGCCCGGACACTGCCGGCATGATGATCACCAACCCCAACACCCTCGGTCTCTGGGACGAGCACATCCGTGAGGTGATCGATGTCGTCCACGAGGCCGGCGGTCTCGTGTACAACGACGGCGCCAATTTCAACGCGATTCTTGGCATCGCCCGCCCGGGTGATCTCGGGATCGACATCATGCACTTCAATCTTCACAAAACCTTTTCGACCCCGCACGGCGGTGGCGGTCCTGGCTCTGGCCCCGTCGGGGTGCGGCAAGATCTCGCCGAGTTCCTTCCCAGCCCGTTGGCAGTGCGGACGGAGGGAGCCGACGGTCCTGCCTTTGAGTGGCGCCAACCCACCCAGGGCATCGGCCGTCTCCACAGCTTCCACGGGAACTTTGGCATGCATGTCCGCGCCTACTGCTACATCCGGATGCACGGCGCCGCGGGTCTACGCCAGGTGAGCGAGGATGCCGTCCTCAACGCCAACTACTTGCTGGCAAATCTGCGGGATCGTTTCGACCTTGCTTACGACCGCACGTGCATGCACGAATTCGTCCTCTCGGGTAACCGGCAGAAGCGGAACGGGGTCCGGACGCTGGACATGGCCAAGCGGTTACTCGACTTCGGGCTCCACCCTCCTACGACCTATTTCCCGCTGATCGTGCCCGAAGCCATCATGATCGAGCCGACGGAGACGGAGTCCAAGGAGACGCTGGACTTTTTCATCGCCGCGATGCGCCAGATCGCCGACGAAGCCGAGCGCGAGCCCGAAGTCTTGACGGGAGCCCCGCACCGGACGGAGTACAAGCGCCTCGACGAGGTCGGTGCCAACCGCAATCTCAACCTGCGCTGGTCGCGACCGGTCGAACCGGTCAAGGAACCAGCCGCCGCCGACTAGGGGATCAGCGCCCCTAGGGCGCCCGAGCCGAATGAAGGGGCCCCGACGCAGCATGCATCGGGGCCCCTTCGCTGGTGAAGACCGTCAGATGTCTTCGCCAAGCCCGACTGCAGCGTTACCGCCTTCATCCGCGCAAGAGGACCGGTCCTTATGACGGTCAGATGATCAACAAGGCTGAAACAGCCATCTACGGTCCTTGCCGGCATGAGGCGCTTGACTCCACGATGCCAGGATCTTCCTGATCGTGGCGCCCCCCCCCGCGCCCCTTCACATGCTCTGCAAACCCGGAGCCGGTGCGTCCCCAGCCATGAGGGGAGTGAGGGCAATCCCCGTCCTAGTGGATGAGCTCTGCCCTCCCCGATACGGCTCCGACCCTGGCTTGAATCTGCCGCATCGTCTCGCCCTCGCGCGCCCAAACCCGGTACGCCGCGGCGGCCACCTCACTCGCGCAAGCATCAGGGATGTGTACGACCCCGTTGACATCGCCGTGGAACAGGTCGCCTGGCTTCACGCTCATCCCGGAGATTGTCACTTCATCCCCGACGCTCACGCAGATCGGGTTGCCGTGCGAGACCACCAACCCAGCGCAGAAGTACTGGAACCCGCCGAGCGCGGCGACCTCCCGCGCGTCGCGCAGCCCGCCGTCGGTCAGGATGCCGACGGCGCCGAGCCCCTTCATCCTGGTGGACATGACCTCGCCCGCGTGGCAGGAATGGAGACGGTCCTGGCCGACATCCTGCATCACCACCACGGCCGGCTTCGGTGCTTCGGCAAGCACTTCGTAGAGGCGGTTGAACCCAATGCCCTTCCGGCCCTCGGTCGTGCTGTCCACGGTGCAGGTCACCGCATACCCCACCATCGGGGGCAAGTCCGGGAAGATGCACCGGATGTCATAGCCGACGTATCCCGCCACTCGGGGCCGCACTTCGAAGGTTTCAATGGCGTTCGCGATGGTCGGACTGTCGATCCGGCGCAGCGCGTCGATCTGTTCGGGATTCAGGACGGCAGTCATGGTGTCCAGGTTCCTCCCTCAGCCTCTCACCGGCATGGCGCGTTCTGGCGTACAAGCATGCAGAGAAGCCATTCCTCAAATGCCTCACTCCTCTGATCGTCGAGCAGCTTGGCTACCTCACGACGATATTGGCGAGCCGACCAGGCACATAAATAAAGCGCAGCGGCTCCTTGCCGTTCACGAACTCTTGCACCCGGTCACTCGCCAGCGCGAGTTCCCGCGCCCGCTCTTCGGAAATGGCTGCGGGCACCGTCAGCTTGTCCCGCACCTTGCCATTCACCTGCACGACCAACTCAACGAACTGCTCACGAGCCAGGTCAGGATCGAACACTGGCCAGGACTGCGAGTGCACCGAATACGGCTTGCCGAGCCGCTCCCACAACTCTTCGGCGACATAGGGGGTGCTTGGAGCCATGAGCAGCACCAGGGTCTCGACCGCCTCCCGCCAAGAGCGAGTCCGGGCCACAGGGGTATCCTTCTGCCGTCGCAACTCGTTCGTGAACTCGTAGAGGGCGGCCACCATGGTGTTGAACTGAAAGTCGTCCAGATCGGTCGTGACCCGCTCAATCGTCCGATGCGTGAGCCGGCGAAGCGCCGCTTCAGCGTCAGGGTCGGCGCCGTCGAGCCCATTCCCGGCGGTCTCGACCGCGATCTGAAAAACGGTTCTGATCAACCGCTCCATCCCGACGATACCGCGCGAGTTCCAGGGACCGCCCTGGTCCCACGGTCCGAGATACATGAGGTGGAGGCGCAGGGCGTCCGCGCCGTGAGCGGCCACCAGATCGTCCGGGGCAACCTGGGTGCCCCGGCTCTTGCTCATCTTGGTTCCTTCCTCGCTGAGGATCATGCCCTGGTTCCGTAAGCGCAGGAAGGGCTCCCCATGGTCGATGAGCCCGATGTCCCGGCAGACCTTGGTGAAGAACCGCGCGTAGAGCAGGTGCAAGATGGCATGCTCGATACCGCCGCAGTAGAGGTCGACGGGGCACCAGGCCGCAGCGGCAGCCGGGTCGAATGGCAGTCTGTCATCGTGTGGGCTGGTGTAACGGAACCAGTACCACGACGAGTCAACGAAGGTGTCCATCGTGTCCGTTTCGCGCTTCGCCGCTGCACCGCATGATGGGCAGGTGGTCCGCAAGAACCCTTCGTTGGTCGTCAACGGGCTCTGACCGGTCGGCTCGAATGCCGCATCCAGCGGCAAGATGACCGGCAGCTGATCCTCCGGAACGGGCACCATGCCACAGGCGTCGCAATAGACCACTGGGATGGGTGTGCCCCAGTAACGCTGACGTGAGATCAACCAATCCCGAAGTCGATAGTTGACTTCCCGCTGACCACGCCCCCGCTCCTCGAGCCAATCAATGACCGACGGGATCCCTGACGGTACCGGCGTCCCATCCACGGGGCCGCTGTTCACCAGGCGCCCCGGTCCGTGGTAGGCCTGCTCCATCGTGCCCGGTTCGAGCGTCGCTGCCTGCTCAGGTTGGATCACGACCCGGACCGGCAGGTCGAACGCGCGGGCGAACGCGAAGTCCCGCTCATCGTGGGCGGGCACCGCCATGATTGCCCCCGTGCCGTACCCCATCAGCACGTAATCGGCGATCCAGACCGGAATGCGCTCATCCGTCACCGGGTTGACCGCATAGCCTCCGGTGAAGACGCCGGACTTCGGTCGCGACACATCGGTCGACATCCGCTCGATATCCGTCTGTCGCCGCGCCTGCTCGACGTACGCCTGGACAGCCGTCCGCTGCTGGTCCGATGTGATCTTCTCAACGAGCGGATGCTCGGGAGCCAGAACCATGAAGGTGGCACCCCAGACCGTGTCTGGCCGGGTAGTAAAGACCTCCAGAAGATCACCGGTCTCAAGTGAGAAGGACAGGCGCGCGCCTTCCGAGCGCCCGATCCAGTTGCGCTGCATAATCTTGACCCGCTCGGGCCAGTCCAGCGCTTCCGTGTTGTGCAGCAACTCCTCGGCATAGTGGGTGATCCGGAAATACCACTGCTCCAGATCCCGCTTCGAGACCGAGGCACCGCACCGCTCGCAAATGTTGCCTTCCAGCACCTGCTCGTTGGCCAGCACGGTCTGGTCATTCGGGCACCACCAAACGGACCCGTTCGCGCGGTAGGCCAACCCGCGCTCGAGCATCTTCAGAAACAGCCACTGGTTCCAGCGGTAGTACTCAGGGGCGCAAGTGACCACATCGCGTGACCAGTCGATCATCGCGCCCATCTGCCGATACTGCTGCCGCATACCTTCAATATTCTCGGAGGTCCACGTGGCCGGGTGAATCCCATGCCGAATCGCGGCATTCTCCGCCGGGAGGCCGAAGGCATCGAACCCCATGGGGAAGAGCACGTTGAAGCCGCGCATCCGCTGGAGCCGAGCATAGACATCGGGCACCGAAAAGGCGTACCAGTGCCCAACATGGAGCGTGCCAGAGGGGTAGGGGTACATGGTCAGGGAGTACCACTTGGGCCTCGGGTCCGCATCGTCGACCCGATAGAGGTCATCGGCCTCCCACCGAGCGCGCCACTTGGACTCCACCACGCTGGCGTTGTAGCGCTCCAGGTGATCAGGACCACCCGATTCCCCCTCGCGGCCTGCCTCGATCACGGAATCCTTGATGTCTGTCATCATCGCCTC
>JADDPH010000089.1 GCA_016781925.1 Sphaerobacteraceae bacterium
CCTGGGGGCGCCTGTTGCCGCGCGTGCCCAGGAGGCCACGCCAGTGGCTTCAGGCAGCGAATGCATGGTGGAGACCCGCAACCTGCTCCCATTGTTCCGAGAGATGGGGGGCACACCTCAGGCGAGCCCACCTGTCCCTGTCGCGGCCACTACGCCTCCCACTGGTATTCCCGCAGATGAGGCAACCGTGGCCGAGGTGACCGCCACCGTCAACGAGTTTGCGGCCTGTTTTAGTGCCGGATATCGGTATCGCTACCTCTACCTGTTATCGAACGACTTTCTGCGGGTGAGTTTAGGGGATCTCGATCCCGCCGAATTGGAAGCGATTGCCGCGGCCGCTGAGGCGGAGTCGGGACCGGCGACACCTACTGCCACGGCAGGTCAGACGCTGATCCAGGAGGTGCGGGACGTTCAGGTGTTGGCAGACACGCGTGTTATCGCCACAGTCATTGGCGGCAACATCGCGAACGTCGGAGGGGCGACACCCGTGTACTTCATCTTCGTCCGGAATGGCGATCGGTTCTTGATTGACGACATCATTCCCAGCCAACCCCAGGCGACGCCTCCGGCGTAGCGAGTTTCATCATTCGCTGAGGGGTCTTCCTCCCTTCGTCATCAGCGTGGGGATGCATCCACGCCTAAAGAGAACCTAAGCGGGGGGAGTGCAGGCGAGCGATTACCGAATCAAGTGGTTGCGTGCACTTCATGTCAACCCGCGGATTGACATCGACCGAGCTGTGGCTTCATCCGAAAGGAAGCCACAGCTCGGTCGCGCACATCTGGTGGTCCTCGACCCGGTTCTCAAGGTGACTTTAGCGCGAGGGGGCCGCGGCCACCCGCCGCAACGCGATTCGCACCTGGTGGCGGCCGACCGTGATCTGGTCCCGGTAGGTGCCGTCTTCTCCGGTCGACCCGCCGGGACCCTCGGTCGCCTCCGGCTCGACCGCGTCAGAGACGCCTCGGGATTCGGTCGGCTCAAGGCCCACTGCCAGGGTCTCGGCAGCAACGTAGGGAGCGTGACTGGTGAGCGCGCTCACCACTTCCGGATCAGCGTCGTAGGCAACAACAATCGTGTCCTCGATCCGGTACCCCGCGCTCTTGCGCGCGTCCTGCACGCCGCGCACGAAGTCCCGGGCGAAGCCCTCCTCAATGAGCTCCGGTGTGAGTGATGTGTCCAGAACCACGGTGGCCATCGAGCCCTGGGCCGCGGCGTACCCGGACCGCTTCTTGAGATCCACCAGGAGCTCCGCCGGCGTGAGGACGACAACGGAGTCGTCGGGCAGGGTGAGGGACAGATCGTAGCCGTCGGCCACGGACGCCGCGACCAATGACGGATCTTCCCTCGCGAGCGCCTGCCGGATCTGACCGAGGCGCTTGCCATACTTGGGGCCCAGAACACTCAGGTTAGGGCGAATGTCGTACGAGACGACGTCGCCCAGGTCCACCAGGGGCCGCACCTCCTTGACGTTCAACTCGTCGAGCACCTGGTCCTTGAGGCGAAGCACGGCATCCATCGTGGCGCCGTCACGGGCGTAGACCAGGATCGCCGGCAGCGGCTGGCGGACCTTGATGCCGCCCTCGGTCCGGGCCGAGCGGCCAAGGCGGACCACCTCCAGCACCGCAGCCATGTCGGAAGCGAGCGCCGCATCGATCGCGGCCGGATTCTGCTCGGGGTAATCCGTAAGGTGGACCGAGTCCGGCGCCGATTGGTCGATCGAGCGGACGAGGTTCTGATACATCGCGTCGGCCAGGAAGGGCACAAAGGGAGCGAGGACCCGGGAGAGTGTGGTGAGGCACTCGTACAGAGTGACATAAGCAGCCGCCTTATCCTGGTCGCTTTCGGGCTTCCAGAACCGCCGCCGGTTGCGGCGGATGTACCAGTTGGACAGCTCCTCGACCACAAAGCTCTCGAGCTCGCGCGCCGCGCTGTCCGGGTCGTAGGCCTCCAGGCGCTCACGCGTGTGGGCCACAACTTGATTGAGCCGCGAGACGATCCAGCGGTCCAGAAGTGAGCGCTCGGCGAGGGGGATGGTGCTGCTAGGAGCGGTCGGGTCGAAACCGTCGAGCCGCGCGTAGGTCGTGAAGAAGGAGTAGGAGTTCCAGAGCGGCAGGATGAAACGGCGGCGGACCTCGTCGGTGACGTTGTAGCCGAAGTTGACGTTCGCGCTCGGATTGACGGTGCAGAAGAGCCAGCGCATCACGTCGACACCGATCTGGTCGGCCGCGTCGTCGAGCCAGATCGCGTTGCCCTTGCTCTTGTGCATCTCCTCGCCCCGTTCATCCCGCATGAGGGCGTAGGAGAAAACGGTCTTGAAGGGCGGCTGCCCGACGAGAGCCGTGCTCTGGGCGAGCAGGGAGTAGAACCAGTTGCGGAACTGACCTGGGAAGCTCTCGGTGATGAGGTCAGCTGGGAACCACTCTTCCCAGTAGGCGCGGTCATGCCGGTAGTTGAGCGTCGAGAAGGCGACGATGCCCGCGTCCAGCCACGGGTTGCCGACATCCTTGATCCGGCTCACCGGTTGGCCACACTGGTTGCAGGCGATCTTGACCGTGTCGACCCAGGGCCGGTGGGGGGTATGGCCCTCAAACTCCTCCCAGCCCTCGACGGCCCGTTCCTTGAGCTCCGCTTCGCTGCCAATCACCTCGAAGGTGTTACAGGTGGCGCATTCGTAGATGGGGAGGGCGAGTCCCCAATAGCGCTTCTTGGAGATCATCCAGTCGTCCATGTGACCGAGCCAGTCGAGTTCCCGGTCCTGACCGAAGCCCGGGATCCAGGTGACCTGGCGAGTCACGTCCATCATCGGCTGGCGCAGCTCATCCATGGCGATGAACCATTCGTCGACCAGCCGGAACACCAGATCCGTGCCGCATCGCCAGCAGACGGGATACCGGTGCTTGTACTGCTCCGCCCGGTAATGCCGTCCCTTCTCTTCCAGACTCTTGACGATGGGGTTGGCCACCTCATGGACGTACCGCCCGGTGAGCCAGTCAAACCCATCCACGTAAACGCCGAACTCGTTGATCGGCGCCACCACGGGTAGGTCGTGCTCCTTGGAGAGCGCAAAGTCTTCCTTGCCGCAGCCGGGGGCGATGTGGACGATCCCTGTCCCTTCGGCCGCGTTGACGTCGTTCCAGGGGATGACCCGGTGGATGATGCCTTGCTCGGCGGGCAGCTCGTCGAACGGCCCCTGGTAAGCCCAGCCGAGCATCTCCCGCCCCGTCACTTCCTCCGTGACCTCGTAGGGACCTCGCAAGGCGTTCGCCGCAGCATCCTTTGCCACGTAGTAGGCGGCGCCATCCTGCTCGGCACGCACATAGGTCAGGTCCGGGTGGACAGCCGCGGCGACATTCGCCGCGAGGGTCCAGGGCGTCGTGGTCCACGCCAGCAGGTAGGTATTCTCCCGCCCGAGGAGGGGAAAGCGGACGAAGATGGAGAGGTGAGTCCGCTCCTGGTATCCCTCGGTGACGATCTCGTGCTCTGAGAGACCGGTCCCGCAGCGTGGGCACCAGGGCATGACGTCGTGCCCCTTGTAGACCCAGCCCTTCTCGTGGCACGTCTTCAAGAAGTGCCAGATCGTGTAGTTGTTCTCGTCGGACATCGTGAAATAGGAGTTGTCCCAGTCCATCCAGTAGCCGAGCCGGACTGACTGCTCGGTCTGCCGGGCGGCGTACTTCCAAACGCGCTCCTTGCATCGCTGCACGAACTCAGCGATGCCGAACGACTCAATGTCCCGCTTACTCTTGAGACCAAGCTCCTTTTCGACCTCGACCTCGACCCAGAGACCCTGACAGTCGAACCCGTTCTGAAACCGCTGTTTCTTCCCGATCATGTTGTGGTAGCGCTGGAAGAGATCCTTGTAGGTCCGGCCCCAAGCGTGGTGCACACCCATCGGGTTGTTTGCGGTGATGGGTCCATCCAGGAAGGAGAAGCGGGTGTCGGAGGCGTCGTTGCGATGGAGGTATCGCTCCACGGTCGCTTCTGCTTCCCAGCGAGCGAGCGTCTCCCGCTCCATCGCGGGGAAGTCGACCTTCGCGGGGACCTCGGAGAAGGTGGCCATCGGGATGCGTACTCCTGCTCTGTCCTGGATGCGGCGAGATGACAAAAAGCCCGTCCTCGGCTGAGGACGGGCGAGCCCGCGGTACCACCTCGATTGGCCGGCAGGAGCCGGACCCACTCGGTCGCGCCGCCGTCTTCGTTCGAGACGGACAGGGCGCGGGTCGCGGTAACGGGCGACGAGGTCGGTCGGGCCTAATGGACGGGGAATCCCGCCGTTCGGGCGACGGCTCGGGAACGATGTCCGACCGCGGCGCTGGTGACCCGGCTTCCATCGCCCCGGGCTTGCTGGACGGCGCGCGCGACCGGCGCGGTTTCCGTCGCGGCCGGTGTCATTCTTGTGCTGCTGCCACGACGCGGAACCACGCCAGGCTAAAGAAAGTATAGCGATTTGGAGCGGAGACCGCCTACTCGGGCCGCGGGGTCAGGAAAGGACGTCAGCGACCGCTGTCGCTCTCTCGGATCAGCCGTTGGACGACCTCGGGCCGGTTCGAGATGATGCCGTCCACCCTAAGGGAGATCGCCCGCCGGATGTCTTCTTCGGTGTCCACCGTCCACAAGTTCACCCGCTTTCCTGCCGCATGGACTGCCTCGATCAGGCGCGGTGACGCAACCCGGTGATGAATCATTGTCTCAGTGGCGGCAGTCAGGCGCAGGGCGAGGGGGATGATAAGGGGCAACCCGGTGCGAAGCATGGCACGCACGGCTCTTCGCCCTGGGCGACTTGGGACGCTACCAGCGAAATGGCCTGTCGAGAGTCCCATCCGCATGGTTGGAAAGGCGGCGTGGAGGCGGAGAAGAGCGATGGCGTGCGTGCTTGAGACCGACGACAGGGCGGCGAGTTGGTGGCGACGGATAGTCTCGACCAGCTCAGCCTCGTACCCTGGTCCCTTGACGTCGATCATGAGAGGGGTACGCCCCTTGGCCATCTCGGCGAGTTCGTCGAGCAGGAGCAGGCCGGGGAGACATGCCCTCAGCTCGGCGGTCGCCAAACGGCGCACCGGTCTTCGTTGGCCATCCGGGCCTCGGATGCGATCGTCATGGACCAGGACCAGATCGCCGTCCCGGGACCGTTGGACGTCACACTCAATCCGATCGACAGCTAACGCGAGCGCCCGCTCCATCGCGAGGAGGCTGTTGCTGAGATCTTGCACGCTGGCGCCTCCGTGAGCCACAACCTCGGCATTCGGGCGGGAGCTGTGCTCGGTCATCACGTCTCCGTGCTGTCAGAGTCCGGGTGTGGAGGAGGCGGCGCCGCGATGCGCAATGCGCCGCTCCTGACCGTGAACGTGACGGGGGTGGTGCCAAGATCGTGGGAGTCAGCCCGGCAGGGAAGGGGGTGGACGCTTTCAACGTGGACGCGGGAGGAGCGATAAGTCGAAACCTTCGGCGAGTAGCGACGACGTCCGAAGGCGATCTTCCAGAGGTGGAGTAGCAACTCCATCTTGGAGAAGCCGCGGAAAACCCTGACGTCGAACAAGCCATCATCCAGTCGCGCGCCCGGGGCGATCGTGAAGCCGATGCCCGTGTATGGCCCATTCGCGACCGTGACCATCAGTGCCCGCGTCTTCACGACGCGGTCGTCCAGATGAAGCATCATCCGGGCTGGGCGATACCGGAGCATGACCCAGATGCCCCGCAAGATCGACGCGTACTCCCCATCGCCGAAGCGCTGGCCTTCCCGGAAGATCGCGGCGTTGAGCCCAACAGAGCCCGCTTCGAAGAAGAGTTGGCCGCTGGCTTCCCCAACGTCGATGGTGCGCACGATGCACTGTTTCAGGGTCGCCGCCGCACCTTCCACATCCCGGGGCAGGTCCAGCATCCGGGGGATGTTCATGATGCTGCCGAGGGGCAAGACTCCGAGGGCCGTCTGTGTGTCGAGAAGCTCGCAGGCTATCACTCCCACGGTGCCGTCGCCGCCCGCCGCGACCACGAGATCGTATTGTGCCGCCACGGCTTCCCGGGCCGCACGGACGCCAGCTTCTTCGGTCTCGGTCACCACCAGGTCGTGACCGAGACCGTGGCGCTCCATGAGGGCGCGTATCTCCTCCTCAGACGCGCCATTGATGGAGAGACCGGCTTTTTCCCCGGAGGTGGGGTTGTAGATGACGCGGATCCGAAGATAAGGAGCCGCTCCGCTCACGGACGTGAGACGCCGGTAGCGCGTGCCTTGACCCGCCGGTAAAGCGACGTGAGTCCGATGAGGTAGGTGGTGCCGAGGAGGTAGGAGGCGGAGACATCCGTCGCCCAATGGTGACCGAGGTAGATGCGGCTCGGGCCAACGAGGGCAATCATGCCAAGGAGAAATCCGACGATTGTCCGCCGCAGCACGGCGGGGCGGACCCAGGTGTGGACCAGGTAGGCCAGAAAGCCGTAGACGCCAACATAGTTGATCGTGTGGCCGCTCGGGAAACTCGATCCCCCAATCCGAGCGACAGCGACGGCGATCTCCGGCTGGTTCGGGCGTTCCCGGTTCATGATGCTCTTGATGCAAAAGGAGAGGCCGGAGGTACCCCAGCCGAGGAGTTGAAACAGCGCTTCCAGGCGAAACCCGAGCGTCCAGATGACAGCGGGAAGGACGGCCGGGATGATCCGGCTTTGCGGGGGAAAACCGGGCCAGGACGCCAGATGCATCACTCGCCCGAGCCATGGCCACTTCCGTCGCTGAAGGCGCATGGTGATCGCCACGTCAGCAGCCGCGCTGCGCTTCGTTCGTACCAGCGTAAAGAGGACGGCGAACCCGGCCAGGGCCAGGAGTGCTACCGCAAGCCCACCACGTCCTCGAGCGAGGGAGGCACGGTCGGAGACCGTGGCTGCCTGGGCCTGCCGCCGCGCGGTCTGCACCACCTCCGCTGGCTGGCCCTTCCGGCCGATGCCCCTTCGTACGTTTGCCAACCTGTTGCGCCCCCGCCCTTCCAGCCACGCAGCTGTCTGCCGCCGATGCCGCATCCTAGGACAAAGTGCACCAAGGTTCCACCGGGACAGACATCCTAGCTGGTGATATCCGCGCCGGTGAAGCGTGGCTAGGGCATCTCGGTCTCCCCAGCCTGGAATAAGGAAGGCATGCGAAGGCACTCTATGTCCTGCTGCCGGATGCCGGGACCACGTCTTCAGCCAGTGCGACCGGGTAGAATGTCGCTCGCGATGCCGGGCACTCATCACCGAGCGAATGTTGTTGCTGCCCGTAGTGCTGCATCGGGCCCGCACGTCGATCCGATCTGGTCAGAACCGAGAGTGTGATGCTCCAACGCTACGTCCTTGACCATCCGGCGCGTCCCGGCCACGCCGCCCGTCCACCGCTGCTCTTTGCCGGGGCTTTGACGCTGCTCGTCGTTGGGTTCGTGCTTTCTCCGTCGTCGCTGGAGCAGAAGGCGCTCGTGGCGCTCCACGGCCTCTGTGCCCAGCGCCCAAGCCACTCCTTTACCTTCGATGGGCACCGCCTGCCGTTTGACGGCCGAATGACCGGCATCTACGGTGGGTTTCTGGTGGCGTCACTCTACCTGGGAGCGCGTGGCCGGTACCGAGCGTTCGGCCTGCCTCGTCCCTGGACGATCATCGCGCTCGGCGTCTTGGTCACCGCGATGGCGATCGATGGCGTGAACTCACTGCTGCTCGATCTCCGCCTCTGGCACCCCTACGCACCGCAGAACGTCTATCGCTTGATCACCGGCCTTGGAGCCGGACTGGCACTCGCTGTGGGGGTCTGTTTCCTGCTCGCGACCACCCTCTGGCGATCGGGCAAGGCGGACGCGACCGTGCACGGACCGGGGGAGGTGGGGCTCCTGGCCTTACTTCAGGCACCCTTCGGGCTCGCGGTGATCTCGGGAGCCTCCTGGCTGTATGTCCCAATCACGATGCTTCTCCTGCTTGCGGCGACACTGACCGTCGGCGCGCTCATGCTCGTCGTCGTCGTGCTCATCAGCCAGGGCGAGGGAACCTTTGCCTCCCCTCGTCAGGTGGAGAGGCCGGCCACCATCGCACTGCTGCTCGCGATCGCGGTCATGGCTGGGATTGCAGTCGCACGGTACGTCCTCGAACACGCGACCGGCACCCCGCCTCTCATGTAGGCTCGGCGGGTCGGTCTTCCCGCTGTGCTACACTCGGCGGGTCCTCGTCCCCATGGCGCGCTCGCGCTGTTCGGCTCGCCAGGCGAGACTAGTTCTACGCGTCCAACCGCCCGGTCGGTGCGGCTCCCGAGATAGGCTTTATGCGGATTGTGCGTAATGTCGGGTATGTGAAGCGGCGGAAGCGCGTGGCCAAGTGGAGCGCACTGCTCGGCTTGACGCTGCTGATCGCGGTCTTCGTGCTGGCGCTCAATCCCCGGTACCTCCTGTTTGCCTATGCGATGCTGTTCGGTGGGTTCATCCTGTTCAACAGTGGCATGCAGCAGGTCGGCAAGTGGAGCCGCAACCCGCGCAACGACGTGGCGCTGGATGCACGGCTGAACGGTCTCGGCGACAAATACACCCTGATTCACTATGCCCAGCTTGGCAAGCGGACCGTGGAGCACCTGCTGCTTCACCCCGGCGGTGTTCTTGTGCTTACCGCACGGGAGGTCCCGGGGAGGGTGGTCGTCCGCAAGGGGCGGTGGCGGAAGAAGGGAGCGGGCCTTGGCCGGCTCTTCGGCATGAGCGGACCTCAACTCGGCAACCCGGTCTACGAAACCACCCAGAGCATCGCCGCGGTGGAAGACCATCTCGCCGCCAATCAGCTTCAAGTGGATGTGTCCGGCGCGGTGGTCTTTGTCAGTCCCTTTGTGAATCTGGATGTGGAAGACCCGGCCTACCCGGCCCTCAAGATCGAGGAACTGGCGGATTTTGTCCGGGAGCTCCCGGTTGATGCGACCCTCCGGCAGAACGAACGAGAGGCGCTCGTGGAAGCGCTCGCGATCGGGGAGCGCCTTGAGGTGTCGGGGCAGCGAAAGAACCGCCGTCCTGTGAAGAGTCGCCGGCCGGTCAAGAAGCGAGCGGCGTAGGGTGGCGACGGCGACGGTTCCCGGGCAACTCGCTTCGGCCAAGGGATCGAGTGGCTGGCCGATCTGGGGCCATGATGCGGCGGTTGCTACCCTTCAGCAGGCGATCCGTCGCTCTCGCGTTCGCCATGCCTACCTCATCGCCGGTCCGGAGGGCGTAGGCAAGACCACGTTCGCCCTGGCATTCGCTCAGGCGCTGTGCTGCCAGGAGCCGCCGGCGCCCGGGCTAATGTGCAGCGTCTGCCTTGCCTGCCGAAAGATCGGCCGCGGGGTCCATCCTGACGTCCAAACATTCAGCCTGGCCCGCCAAGCGGCCCTTGCCGAGAAGTCGGGCGGGAAGAACACATCCCTCACGATCGAGACCGTCCGCGACATCTGTTCCACCGTGGCCCTCCGCCCGATGGAGAGCTCATGGCGGGTGGTCATCGTGGACGATGGGGAGACGCTCCAGGACATCGCTCAGGAAGCCCTGCTCAAGACCCTGGAGGAGCCGCCTCCGTTCGTCGTTCTCCTGCTGCTTTCGGACGACCTGGAGTTGTTGCTTCCTACTATCCGTTCCCGGTGCCAAACGGTTGATCTGCGGTCGGTTCGTACCGCCGCGGTCGTGGAGTCGCTGCTGGCCGCCGGAATTGGGCGGGAGCGAGCTGAGGAGATCGCGGCGCTCTCCGGCGGGCGCCCAGGGTGGGCGCACCGGGCTGCTGCCGACCGGAAGGTCCTTCAGCGGCGCATGGAGGCGGTCGACCGAGCCTTCTCCTGGATTGCCGGATCCGGTTATGACCGGCTGGTGACGGCGGTGCGGCTGGGAGACACCTTCTCGAAGCGGCGACCCGAGACCTTCACGGACCTTGAGACGCTGCTTGGTGTGTGGCGCGATGCGCTCCTGCTGCACGCCGACCAACCCCATTACCTGACCTACCGCGGGGACGCGGAACGACTCAACGAGCTGGCTCGTGACTGGACCATGAACGATCTCCACCGGGCCGTGTGCAGCGTGCAGACGTGCATTGGGCACCTGGAGGCGAACGTCCGGCCGCGACTGGCATTGGAAGCAATGGTGCTCGAATGGCCGACATCACCCCCGCCGGGACGCCCGTAGGCACCGGCACTGGCGCAACAGGCGCCCCGTTCACTCCGATGAGCCTGGATGAGGCTCGCGCTCACGCTCGCGAACGGTTCAAGACGAGAGTCCAGGCCGGCGAGAAGGTCGGCGGGTGCGACTGCCATACGGAGGATCAAGCAACCGTCGATCCAGCCGCCGGTCCCGCGGCACGGGTCGCTGGGGTCCGCTTCCGGGATTCCGGCCGCACCTACTACTTCGACGCGACCGACCATCACCTCCATGTCGGCGACTGGGTGGTCGTGGAGACGAGCCGGGGCCAAGAGGTAGGTCGGGTGATCATCGCTCCCCATCAGGTGGCGTTGAGCCAACTCCAGGGCGAGTTGAAGCCGGTGCTGCGAACACTGGACGACGATGACGTGCGGCGGATGGAAGCCCTCAAGCGAGATGCCGGGAGCGCCGTCAAGGTTTTTTCCGCCAAGATCCGGGAGCGTCGTCTGCCGCTGAAGGCCATTTCCGCGGAGTTCAACTTTGACGGATCGAACCTAACGCTCAACTACTCAACGCAGGACCGGGTCGATCTGCGTGATCTTGCGCGCGATGTCTCCAGCCATTTCGGTTGCAGGGTGGAGTTGAAGCAGGTGGGGCCGCGCGACGAGGCGCGGCTGCTGGGCGGTCTGGGCCGGTGTGGGCGGACGCTCTGCTGTTCCTCTTGGCTGCCGGTCTACCCCGAGATTTCGATGGGCATGGCGAAGACGCAGGACCTCGGCCTCAACCCAGGGAAGGTGTCTGGCGTCTGCGGCCGGCTGCTCTGCTGTCTCTCCTATGAGAACGAGCAATACAAGCAAATGAAAGCCGTGATGCCGCGTCTGGGACAGCCCATCGAGACGCCTATGGGTCCTGGAACCGTGATCTCCCTGCAGATCATCCGGGAACTGGTCACGGTCCGGCTTGCTGACGAGAACAAGGACGTGGTGTTCGCCAGCGCGGACTTGGGGCTGCGGAAGCCGGCGGCCGTGGAGCCCCAGATCTTCGATTCTCCGCCGGCCCCGGCGGCACCTGTGGAGACGGTTCTCGAGGAGGTTCCGGAGACGGAAGAAGTCGCACCGTCAGAGGCGTCGGAGAGCGGCGGGCGGCGCCGACGCCGGCGGCGCGGACGCGGTGGCGGGCAGCAACGATCGAGAGCGTAGCGACAGCTAAGATCCACATGCGGAGGAAGAAGGGACCTGGACAGTTTGGCGCGTCCACGTCCCTTTTTCCAGCGGATTGACCGCCCCCGAGGGTCTGGCAAGGCATGGGTTGGAGGAGGAGCGATGGCCCTCTACCTAGTGGTCCACACGCCGGTTGATCCGGACAACATCACCGTGATGGCACCGACGCGGATGCTCGACCTCGCCCGCGATGCCGGGACTGAGGGAGCATCCCCAAGGTGGCTCAAGACCTGGTCGCCGGATCTCCATGACGACCGTATCTTCTCCCTCTGGGAAGCAGAAGATGCCGCCGAGATCGGCCAGATTCTCGACCGGTACGGCTTCCTCTCCCACATGAGCGCCCAACCCCTGCGCGTGCAGGAGTGGGGTCCAGCCGACGTGATCGCCGCTGAGGGGGCGCGATAGCGCGGATGCCCTTGCGGCTCTGTCTAGGTGGTACGCGAGGGGATATCCCCGTGCTGCCTGATACTGCCCAGATGCATGCTGCCTCTCAAGCGCGCCTGCCCAGATCGTCGGCGCTTGGGACCGGCCGAGGTGGTGAGGAGAGACTGTCCGGCCAGATGCGCGCGGCAGATGGACTGGAGAGGATGAATCAGGCTCGACCGAGGGCAGTGCTAGAATCCCCAGGTGATGTCGGCCCCGCATAGGGGTCGATGTGGTTGCACACGATCACCGGGTCGAGAGCGACGACAAGGGAGGCGAGATCGTTCATGGTGGCGCACGTCGCGATCGGCAAACGAACCAAGAGGTTGGATGCACCTCAGAAGCTGACTGGGCAGGAGCGGTTCACGGGCGACCTCCGGTTGCCGGGGTTGCTTGTTGCCCGGCCGGTCGGCAGCGCCTACGCCCACGCTCGGGTGCGGGGAATTGACAAGACCGCCGCGCTGGCGATCCCGGGCGTGGTGGCCGTCCTCACGGCTGACGATCTCCCAATTGCCCCGGACGAGCATGGCAATCCCGGCGAGAATCCTCTCGCCACCGGTGAAGCCCTCCACGTGGGTCACGTCCTTGCCCTGGTGCTCGCTGAGACCGATGCCGCCGCGGAAGACGGGGTGGCGGCAGTCGACGTGGACTACGAGCCGCTCGATGTGGTCGTGACCCTCGGCCAGGGGATGGACGTCAACGGGCCCAAGGTACGGGAGACAGCGGCGGCCGGGAACGACGAAGAAGCCAGCATGCACAACGCCGATGCTGCCCAGGATCAAGGAGGGGACGAAGAGAATCTGCCGCACAACGTCTCGAACTCGATCCACTTCCAGCGGGGCGACATTGAGCGTGGCTTCGGAGAAGCGGACGCGGTCGTTGATTTGACGTTCACCTCTCAGACGGTCCATCAAGGCTATCTAGAGACCCAGGTCGCCCTCGCCAACGTGGAGCCGCTGGGTGACCTCACCGTGTACACCAGCACGCAGGCCGCGTTCTATTGCCGCACAAAGGTCGCGGCGACGGTCGGGCTGCCGGTTCACCAGGTCAACGTCGTGCCGATGCCGGTCGGCGGGGGGTTCGGTGGGAAGTTCGTCCTGATCGAGCCGCTTGTTGCAGCGGCCGCGGTTGCGGTTCAGCGCCCGGTCCTGCTTCAGTTCAATCGGATGGAGGACTTTCTGGCGGCGAACCCCGCGCCGGAGTGCGAGATCCAGCTCAAGATTGGGGCAAAGCGAGACGGGACCTTGACGGCGCTCCAGTCCCGGATGGTCTTTGGCACCGGCGCCAGCTCCGGATCACCGCTCCAGATCGCCGCCATCCTGATGGGTGGCTACTACCGGTTTCCGAACCTAGAGATCCGCGGCTACGAGGTCCTGACTCACAAGCCCGGGGCGGGAGCATACCGAGCACCGGGTGCCCAGCAGGGGTCTCTGGCGGTCGAGTCGGTGATGGATGAGCTGGCGCGGGAGCTTGACCTCGATCCACTGGCGTTCCGGCTCCATAACTGCGTGACTGAAGGCGACCCGCGACCCAACGGCAACGTGTGGCCGAAGATCGGGCTTCGCCAGTGCCTTGAAGCCCTCCAGGGGCACCCCGCCTGGCAGAACCGTGAGCACGCCCGGGCGCAGGGTCGGGGCGTTGGCATCGCGGTAGGAGGCTGGCCGGGCGGAATCGAGCCAGCCACAGCGGTCTGCCGTCTGGACGCCAACGGCAAGATGACTCTGGTGCTTGGCTCTGTTGATCTCAGCGGCACCAATACGACCTTCGCTCAAGTCGCCGCCGAGGCCTTCGGGATGGCGCCGGACGAGGTCGAGGTGACGACGGCCAGCACGGACGCCGCTCCATACGCCGGCGGCACCGGCGGCTCCAAGATCACCTACACCGTGGGAGCCGCCGTTCAGAAGGCTGCCGAGGACGCCCGTCAGCAGATCCTCGGCATTGCCGCCCAGCACCTGGAAGCGGCGGTTGAGGACTTGGAGATCAGCGAAGGCATGGTCCGGGTCAAGGGCGTGCCCACGGCCGGCGTGAGCCTGAGGCAGATCGCCGGGATGAGCATGACGGTCGCCGGCAAGTACGAGCCGGTCTATGGCCGCGGCTCCTCCGCCATCACGCAGAGCGCTCCTGGCTTTGCGGTGCACCTCGCGGAGGTCGAGGTGGATGAGGTGACCGGCGAAACGGCGGTTCGCCGCTACGTCGCCGTTCAGGATGTCGGATTTGCGATCAATCCCGCCGCGGTCGAGGGGCAGATCTATGGCGGTGTGGCGCAGGGCATCGGTTGGGCCCTCTACGAGGGGATGACCTACGACCCCGACGGCCAGCTTTTGACCGCGAGCTTGATGGACTACGCGCTGCCGAAGGCGGAGATGGTGCCACCGATCGAAACGGTGCTGGTTGAGGTTGCCTCCGACCTCGGTCCCTACGGTGCCAAGGGGGTAGGCGAACCTCCTGCCATTCCGGGGCCGGCGACCATCGCCAACGCCATTCGCGATGCCGTGGGTGTGCGCGTGACGGATATCCCGATCAAGCCGCAGACGCTCGCCCAGAGGCTCTGGGGCGGTAACGGTCACAGGTAGGAAGTTCCGCGCCACACAGCGACCGAGCGTTGCGAGGCGCGAGCAGGAAGCGGGCAGGGCGGTGAACAGGTCGCCCTGCCTGCTCTGGGATACGCGTTCACGGGATAGTCCTCGGACACCCAAAGCAAGCGTTGAAGGCGGGCTTCTCTCGAACCCGTGGTACACTTTTCCCACGCGAACCCCCGCACAACTCAACACGGATCTCTATCCGGGAGGCGAGGTAAGTGGCGCTAACGGCGGCCTATGGTGGCGCCAAATGGTCGGAGCGGTCGGCGACATTTCGCGATGACCTCGTCGGCACCTGGGGTGACTGGGGCGTCTCCTCCGAGTGCGGCACGCTCCACGCGGTGTTGCTGCGACGACCCGGGGAGGAACTCGACGGGGTTGTCGATTTCGACGCCGCCCAAATGCGTGCTGACGTCTTGCCCGAGGTGGCGCGCCAGCAGCACGACGCTCTGGCTGCGGCGTATCGCGCCCACGGCGTCTCGGTCCACTACGTCGATCGGACGCGAGTCGACAAGCCGAACGCCGTCTTCATCCGAGATTTGATGCTCATGACCCCCGAAGGGGCGATCGTGACGCGGCCGGCCTCCACGGTGCGGGCGGGAGAGGAGCGGTTTGTCGCGGAGGCGCTGGCCTGTCTCGGGGTTCCGATGCTGATGACCGTCCACGGTGGTGGGACCTTCGAAGGGGCCGATGTCTGCTGGGTGGATCGCGACCTCTGCTTCCTGGCCGAAGGCTTGCGGACGAACCGGGAGGGGGCGGACCAGGTTGAGCGGATGCTGCGGGAGATCGGTGTCCGGGAGGTGGTCCGCGTCGGATTGCCGTACGGCGCGATGCACCTCGACGGCCTGCTCAGCGTGTTGGACCGGGATCTTGCGGTGGTCTGGCCCAGGCGGACGCCCTACGCGATCGTTCAAACCCTTGCCCGGCGGGGCTTTCGTTTGATCGAGGTGGAGGACGAGGTGGAAGCGCAGTCCTGCCTTCCAATGAACGGCGTCGCGCTTGCACCTGGCGTGCTGTTGATGCCTGCCGGCGGGAATCGCCTCCGCGCTGCCTACGAAGCCGCCGGGGTGGTCTGCCACACGGTTGATGTATCGGAGTTGATCAAGGCCGGCGGCGGCATCCATTGCATGACCGGTTTTCTCAAGCGCGACGATCTGTAAATCGGGCGCTGGCCGCGCCCGGGCGGACGCCAGTCATGCTGCTCGAACTCGCCATCAAAGATTTCGCCATCATCGACGAGTTGCGGGTCGCCTTTGGACCCGGCTTCAATGCGCTCACGGGAGAAACCGGAGCCGGCAAGTCCATCCTCATCGACGCACTCGGAGCCGTCCTCGGCGAACGGGTGGGCAGTGATGTCATTCGCACGGGGGCGAAGCTAGCCCGAGTCGAGGCCACCTTCGATGTTGCCGAACTCACGGAACGAGAGGAGTTTGCCGCCGCGCTCGCCGAGTATGGTGTTGAGCCAGAGGATGGCCTGCTAATTGTCAGCCGCGAGGTGGCTGCTTCTGGGCGAAGCACCGCCCGGATCAACGGGCGGGCCTCCACCGCCAGCATGCTTAGTCGTGTCGGTGCCCACCTTGTGGATATCCACGGGCAAAGCGAGCATCTTTCCCTGCTGAGACCGGCTGAGCATCTCGAGATCTTGGACCGTTACGCCGGACTCCACCCGGCTCGCCACGAGCTGGCCGGGGTGGTCAAGGAGCTGCGACACATCCGCCGCCAGATTGCCGAGATCGAAGGCAATGCCCGGGAGCGAGAGCAGCGCGTGGACCTGCTGCAGTTCCAGGTGGCGGAGATCGAAGCAGCGGCGCTGAGGAGCGGTGAGGAGGAGGAGCTGCTGGCCGAGCGCGCCGTGCTGGCCAATGCCGAACGGCTCGCGGCTGACGCCACGGCGGCTCACGCGCTGATCGCGGGTGAGGACGACGTCTTTGACACCGCCGCCCCGGCCCCCGCCCTGTCAGCGCTCCGGCAGGCAAGCACGTACCTCACCGACATCTCCGCGGTGGATGAGGGGACGCGATCCCTCGCGGCGCGGGCCGAAGAGTTGGTCTACCTGCTGGAAGATATTGCGGCCGAGACCCGAGCCTATCGTGATGGCATTGAGGCCAACCCCGCTCGGCTGGAGACGGTCGAGGAACGCTTGGACGTACTCAAGGCGCTCAAGCGTAAGTACGGCGCGACCATCGAGGATGTACTCGCCTTCGGCGTGACCGCCGCTCGGGAGCTGGAAGAGCTGACCGGCGGTGGCGCGAGCGTCGAAGCGCTTCGGGAGCGTGAGGCCGACCTTCTTCAAGACGTGGGCCGGAGGACTTCGACGCTGTCTACAACGCGCCGACGGGCTGGGGACGAGCTGGCTGCGGCGGTTGAGGTGGCCATCGCTGAATTGAACATGGGCAGAGCGCGGTTCGCCGTCCAAATTACTCAGGTCGAGGACGCGGACGGAGCGCCACTCGTTGACGAGCAGGGCGTGAAGCGCCGGGTGGCGTTTGATGAGACGGGGGCAGACCGGGTCGAATTCCTCATCGCGTCAAATGCGGGTGAGACGCTCAAGCCCTTGGGGAAGGTCGCGTCCGGCGGCGAGACCGCTCGCCTCATGCTCGCTCTCAAGTCCATCCTGTCCACGGCCGATGCTACGGCGACGCTGGTGTTTGATGAGGTCGACGTTGGCGTGGGAGGGAGGTCGGGACAGGTAGTCGGGGAGAAGCTGTGGGGCCTGTCGGACGGGCATCAGGTCCTGGTCATCACCCATCTTCCGCAAATCGCGGCCTTTGCCGACGACCATTTCCGGATCTCCAAGGGCGAGCGAGATGGCCGGGTGGTGTCGCGCGTCGAGCCAATCTCGGAGGGGGAACGTATCGACGAGTTGGCCGCGATGCTGGACGGGCTGCCGGTCACGGAGGCCTCTCGCGGCAACGCCCTTGAGATGCTCGGCCGCGTTGAGGTCTGGAAGGACGCTCATTCCCGGCGGCCCGCTGCCGCCGGCGCAGCGGGCTAACGACACCTCGCTGCTATACTCGCTGCGCTGGCGCAGGGACCGGCCGTTGACCACGCGGGCCGGGCACGCGCACCATGCCAATGATCTCGTCGACCGCAAACGGACAGGAGCAAATCTATGGGCCAGCCGAACATGAAGATGATCCAGCAGATGCAAAATCGGCTCGCGAAGATTCAACAGGAACTTGAGGAAACGATCGTCGAGGGGACGGCAGGTGGGGGTGTGGTCACCGCTCAGGTGACGGGTTCGCGTGCCTTCCATGGCATCAAGATCGACCCCAGCGCCGTGGATCCTGAAGATGTGGAGATGCTGGAAGATCTCATCTCAGCAGCCATCAAGGATGCGATGGATAAGGCCGGTGCGATGGCCGAGGAAAAGATGAGCGTCCTCACCGGCGGCCTCAAGATCCCAGGGTTGACGTAGGCGGTCTCACGGCGCCGCTCCAGCCCGAGTGATGCTTTCGGCCTTGCCCCACCGACTGACCTCCGTACGTCTGCATGTGGACCCGATCTGGGACGCTAGATGGTTTGCGTTCGTGATCAGGAGGGCGTTCGAGTCTCCGATCCGTTCGGTTCGGCGTATCTCAACGTGAACGCACGCAACTGTGGCCGCTCGCCTGGGCGCGTTTGCCCCGGTCCACACCGTATGCTCACCGGCCGGACAGGGCCTCTGGTGCTGACCGATGCGTGATGGACCTCTTGAACTCTTCCTCGGTGATGTCGTGCGCCTGCGCAAGCCGCACCCGTGTGGCGCATTCGACTGGACGGTCGTGCGCCTCGGGGCGGACATCGGACTCCGCTGCCACGGCTGCAACCACAAAGTTCTCCTTCCCCGGCGCACGCTCGAGAAGCGGCTCAAGTGCTTCGTCAGCCGGGGATCGCCCGACGTTGCCTCCGTCCCAGGAAGCGATTCTATCCAGCAGGATGACCTCCTAGACCCCGTTGGCGCTCATGAATCGCGGCCATCAGGATGATCGCGACCGAGGAGACGGTCGCGTCAGCCGAGACAGACGGGATCCCTGAGGCGTCTCAGAACACCGAGGTGCACACTCAGGGGGTTGCCGCCGACAAGTCCTTACGCGCTGTCCTTCGGAATGGTCCTTTCTTGCGGCTCTGGATTGCCCAGGCCATCTCCCAAACTGCCCAGAATATCATCAACTTCGCGCTGCTCTTACGGGTGCGAGACGTCGTCGAGATCCATGACCTTCCCCAGGCGAACACTGCCATTAGCCTGGTCATCCTGGCGTTCTCCTTGCCCTCCGTGCTCTTTGGTCCGATCGCCGGAGTGATGGCGGATCGGAATAACCGCCGGGTCCTGATGGCCACCGTCAACGGACTCCGGGCCGTTGCGGTTATCTTTTTTCTCAGCATCCGCCCAAACTGGCACGTCGAGAGCATTCTGGTTGCGTACTATGTGGGCACGTTCGTCTTTGGCATCGCTGGGCAGTTTTTCGCGCCCGCCCAGGGAGCGACCATCCCCTCGCTGGTGCCGCGGCACCAACTCCTCAGTGCAAACGCCCTGTTCAATTTGACCTTTACCGCCGCCCAGTTGCTCGGCTTCGCCACGCTCGGGCCGGTGCTGATCAAGATCCTGGGCATCGACGTTGTCTTCGTGATCACCGTGCTGTTGTTCGGGCTCTGCGCCGGGCTGGTTATGACCCTACCGCCAACACCCGTGCCCCCACGGGTGCACGACGAGGGCGCTGCCCACCCAATGCATCGGCTCTGGGCCGATATTCGGGAGGGCCTCGTCTTTATTCTCCAAGACCCGTTCCTGATGAAGGCAATTGCTCATCTGACCCTTGCCGCGGCTACGTTCCTGATGGTTGCCGCGCTCGGGGCAGACTTCATCACATCGGTGATCGGCCTACCGAAGGAGGACATCGGCTACATTGTCGGCCCGGCTGGGCTCGGGGTGCTGGTGGGGGTGTTGATCGTCGGGCGAGTGACGAGTCGCTACGAGCGGACCAGGGTCATCGACACGGCAATGGCGCTTGCCGGCTTGATGCTTTTGCTTTTGGCCCTCAGCAAAGCGATGCTTGACCTTGTCTGGTTGAGCGGCAGGGTCCCGGTCGCGGTGGAGGCGACGATCGCGGCCGGGCTCGCGGCCCTCCTGGGGGTGTGCAACGCCTTCATCCTCGTGCCGGCGCAGACGATGCTTCAGGAGCGCTCCCACGAGCACATCCGGGCCCGGGTCTACGCCACGTTTTTCACCATCTCCAACACGGTCTCGTTCGTGCCCATCTTCTTCGCCGCGGCGGCGGCTGATCTGTTCGGCGTCGTCCAGGTGCTTGTGGTGGTCGCCCTCTTGGTCGGTGCGCTTGGAGTTACCAGCATTCTCCATAACCGCTCCGCGGAAGCCGCTCGCTGGAGCCGGCTCCGCACCCGCCACCGTCAGGGTCCTGAATCTCTGGGCATGGAAGAATAGCGGCCCGACTCCAAGTCTGCACCGCCGGGAGCCTCCGGATTGTCTGCCCTCTTCTCAGGCGCGGTGAGTTGTCTCCTGTCCGAGTAGCAGATCGAGCAGAGCCATCCGGACGAAGACGCCGTTATGGGCCTGGCGGAAGTAGGCCGCACGCGGATCGGCGTCGACCTCGGGGGCAATCTCGTCCACTCGGGGCAGTGGATGGAGAACCACCGCGACCGGCGCGAGTTGGTCGAAGGCAGCCTCGTCGAGCACGTAGTGGCCGCGGGACGCCTCGTACTCTTCCGGGGTGGCAAACCGCTCGCGCTGAATTCGGGTCTGATAGACGACGTCCACCTCGGGCAACACCCGAGCGAGGTCGGTCTCAACCCGATAGGGAACGCCGTTTTCAGCGAGTGCCGCGAGGACATCCCCGCCCATGGGAACGGCGGGCGGCGAGACAAACAGCAATTCCGTGTTCTCGGTCAAGCAGAACAGGCGGGCGAGGGAACGGGCCGCGCGCCCGAACCGGAGATCCCCAACGAGCGCCACGCGCAGCCCGTCGATCCGACCGAGTTCGTGCCGAATCGTGTAGAGATCGAGCAGCGCCTGCGTTGGATGCTCGCCGGGACCATCACCGCCGTTCACGATCGGGACGGGAGAGGCCGCCGCGGCTCGCCCAGCCGCTCCCTGCTCGTAGTGGCGAATCACGATGCCGTCCGCGTATCCGGCCACGATCCGAACCGTATCCTCCACTGTCTCGCCCTTGATGGTGGACGAGAACTCCCGGGCGTTTTCGGTCGAGATGACCTGGCCCCCAAGGCGGAGCATCGCTGACTCAAAGCTCAGGCGGGTCCGGGTCGACGGCTCATAGAAGAGTGTCGCCAGAATTCGCCCCTGGAGGGGAGCGATCCCGCCCGCCAAGTGGCGCATGCGGTCGGCGTGGTCGAATAATGACTCGACCCAGTTCCGGTCGAACTGGCCGACTTCCACAATGTGGCGGATGGTCACGCGGCTCTCTCCTTACCTATCACCGTACCGCGGTGGAGTATAGCGGTGGGTCTCCCCATCCCTGTCCGTGGTTGGGACGATGATCGGAACGAGACGGGCGGGGGAAACAGGTAGCGGCAGGGGGTAGGGTGAGGATGTTGGTCGAGCTAGGCGATCGCGTATCGCTGTTGCCAGGCGGGGTGAATATTGGGGTGCTCCGAGGCGACGGCGGCCGCATGGCGCTTATCGATACTGGGCTCAATGAAACAAGCGCCAAGAAGGCCCTGAAAGCGGTCCGGCAGGCGGGATGTGAGGTGGCCGCCATTTTGACCACCCATGCCCATGCCGACCACTTCGGCGGCAACGCGGCCGTCGTCAAACGAACCGGCGCTCGTGTCTACGCACCGGCCTTCGACGAAGCGGTGCTGCGGTATCCCCTCTTTCAGCCGATGACCCTCTTTGCCGGTGCCGATCCCTTAGAGACGCTGCGAGGGAACTTTCTGCTCGCCGACCCCAGCCCGGTGGACGAGGTGGTTCAGCCAGGCTCGCTCCTGGTCGAAGGGCTCGAGGTGGAGGTGATTCCCCTTCCAGGGCACTCACTGAACCAGGTCGGATACCTGGTGGATGGTGTCTTCTTCTGCGCCGACGTGGTACTCCCGGAAAGTGTCCTCGCGAAGTACAAGATCCCGTACCTCTTTTCCGTGACGGATCATCTGAGGGCGCTGGACACGGCTGAAGCGGTGCCATGCCGGGTTGCGGTGCCTGGACACGGAGAGCGGGTTGAGTCGCTGGAGGGGTTGGTTCGCGCCAACCGCGCGCTCGTGCTGGAGGTCATGGAGCAGGTCGCCACACTTGCCCACGCACCCGTCACGGCCGAGGCCATCCTGACCGGCCTGCTAAACCATTACGGTGCCGCCGTGACCGACGCCCCGTCGTTCTACCTGCTCCAGCCGACCGTCTTCGCATTCCTCAGCCACCTGCATCGTCACGGCCGGCTGGCTCATGAGGTTCGGAACGGACAGTCGTTGTGGGTCACCTGCTGAGGGAGGGTCAGGAGCAACCGGTCTCTGCTCGGGCCATTCTTGGTCCCACAGAGGGGCCGATGTCGTCCTCGGCGGTGGCAGGAACCTACAACGGGTTCTCGCCCTGCCCGGCCTCCAGCGTGCTCCCATCCTCACGTGAAGCGCTTAACCCCTGCACCCGAACTGGCCCGGCACTGGACGTTGCGAGGTCTCCCAGGACCATCTCCGAGATCTGGTTTCCCAGTCGCACGCTGTAGTTGGTGCCCCGATCCTCCGGGTAGATCTGGCTCATGTTGGCCAGGTAGAGGTTTGCAAGGGGGGTGCGGTGGTCGGGGATCTTCTCGCCGTAGCTGAGGGTGACGATCGGCTGGGCCGCGCGCGCCCGGAAGACCCAACGTCGCTCGATCGAGGACGCAGTGAAATTCGGGTTGATACGCTTGAGATAGGGAATGTACCTCTCCATGAGTTCGTCGTCCGACAGAGAGAAGTAGGGGTGGTCGGGTTCTAGATACTTGCTGAGGTAGACGAAGCGTTTGTCCCCGTACTGCTGAGGGTCGATGAAATTCGTGTGTTCGATCACGGCGGTGAACGGGAGGTTGGGATCGGCGATGTTTAGCCAGTAGATGTCCGTGAGCGGTTGGTCGAGCTGAAGCAGCGCAACGACCGCGGCCTCCGACGTCAGCCCCAACATTTTCGCCCGGTAGTCGGCAGGGAGGTCGGGTACCAGTCGGGAGAAGATGGGTGACGGCACCGTGGCAATGACGGCGTCACAGCGGACCGGCGCATCCGGATCATCGAGAATCACGTTCCAGCTGCTGTCCGGGTTCTGGTCCAATCGTGTGGGGGCAAGGCCAGTTCGGAGGTCGGCGCCAGCGGCACGCGCGGCGCCGACGAGGGCGTCGATCAGCACGTTGAAGCTGCCCTCGATATACCCAAGTTTCTCCTGATCCAAGGGAGAGCGGCGGGAGGTTGTCCGAAGGTAAATCTTGTTCCAGAACCAGACCATCGCGACCTGGTCGTAGTAGCTTCCGAACTTCGCCCGGAGTTGAGCCCCGAAGGTTCGATCGTATGCCCGGGCTCCCATCGCCCTCCGCAACCAGGAGTGAGCCGTGACGCGCTCGAACTTCTTCCAGTTCTTCACGCGCTGAAGGTATGCCGTGACGAGGCCGACCCGCAGGCGGTCGTGCGGAGGGATGAAGCCAAGCCGCAGGAGGTCCAGCGCGCCGTTGAGCCGCCAAATCTTGCCGTCAGCGAAGTACCCGACATTTGACGGCAGCCACAGGAGGTGGTCCGCGATGCCGAGTTCTTCGATGAGGGCGACGATCTCTCGATCGCTCTGGAAGAGGTGATGGTAGAAGTGTTCGAGATAGGTGCCGGCGACAGGTAGGGCAGCGGCCAACCCGCCGAGGTGACCCTCCCGCTCCCAGAGCGTCACCCGGTGCCCCCCCTGTGAGAGCCGCAGTGCGGTTGTCAGGCCAGCGATGCCGCCGCCGATGACCCCGATGTGTTTCGGGTTGGCTCCCGCCTGCCCCGCGGTGGTAACTGGCTCGGCCATGTGGTCTCGGTCTCCTGCAGAGTCCAGGTAACGTGCGGCGGGCGGGTCCTTTGTGGCCCGCCCGCCGTCGAATCCCTCGTCTGACCGCGGATTGCCCCTAAATGAAGAGGGGAGAGAGCACCAGGGTAATAGTCGCCAGGAGCTTGATCAGCACGTGGAGAGAGGGGCCTGCGGTGTCCTTCCATGGGTCGCCGACGGTATCTCCAACGACAGAGGCTGCATGAGCCTCGCTCCCCTTGCCGAGGATGGTGCCGTTGTCATCTTTGAGGCCACCGGCCTCGATGAACTTCTTGGCGTTGTCCCAGGCTCCGCCGCCATTGTTCAGCACGATCGCCAGCAGGACGCCGACGATGGTCCCAATCATCAGCATGCCGGCCGCAGCTTCCCACTTGAGAATCACGCCGACCAGGATTGGGACGACAACGGCGAGGGCACCGGGCAGCACCATCTCCCGCAGCGCACCCCGGACAGAAATGTCGACGCAGCGCGCGTAGTCTGGCGTCGACGTGCCTGCCATGATGCCGGGGTCGGCCCGGAACTGGCGGCGGACCTCCTCGATCATGTCACCGGCCGCCCGCCCTACCGCCCGGATGGCGAGTGAGGAGAAGAGGAAGACCAGGGCGGCACCGATCAATCCGCCGACGAAGACCTTCGGATCTGCCAGATTGACGACCCGAGCACCGATGCCCCCGACCTTGAACCGGTCGACCTCGTCCAGGAAGGCCGAGAAGAGCAAGAAGGCGGCGAGCGCCGCAGTGCCCACGGCATAACCCTTCGTGAGCGCCTTGGTAGTATTGCCGACCGAGTCGAGAGCGTCAGTGACGTCGCGGACGGTATCCGGCTGGTCACTCATCTCGACGATGCCGCCGGCGTTGTCGGTGATAGGACCAAAGCAGTCCATCGCCAGGATGTAGGCAGCGGACATCAGCATGCCCATGGTGGCAACGGCCGTACCGAAGATACCGCCCGAGACCAGCTCGCCGTCTGGGAAATCGACCGATCGGCCGAGGTAGTAGGACGATAGCAAGGCAGCGCTGATGGCGAGCGCTGGCATGGCGACAGTTTCGAAGCCGACGGAGATACCCGAGATGATGTTGGTGGCGGAGCCTGTCTTGGAAGCTTCGGCGATCGTTTGAACCGGACGCCACGTGCCAGCCGTGTAGTACTGGGTGATGTAGACGAACGCGAGGGAGGTGGCGATCCCGATCAAGCCACAGATCGCATACTGGAATGCGCCGTGGGGCAGCATCCAGAAGCAGACGATAAAGAGCGACACGGCAGAGAGGCCGGCGGTGACATAGAAGCCTCTGTTGAGCTCGCCCATCGGATCCTTCGGCGTCCTACCGGGCCGGACCGCGAGGACGCCGATCAACGAGGAGAGAAGCCCAAAGGAGCCAATCACCAGGGGAAAGAAGATCCAGGCGATATCCCGCGTGTTCACGTCGCCGCCGGAGGCCCGGAAGAGGGCGACGCCCAGGATCATGGCGCCGATGATCTCGGCGGCAGAGGACTCGAAGAGGTCCGCGCCGCGGCCTGCGCAGTCACCAACGTTGTCGCCGACCAGGTCTGCGATCACGGCTGGATTACGCGGGTCGTCCTCGGGGATGCCGGCTTCCACTTTGCCGACGAGATCGGCGCCGACATCAGCGGCCTTCGTGTAGATACCGCCACCGAGCTGGGCGAAGAGGGCGACGAAGCTCGCCCCGAAGGCGAAGCCGACGATCCAGAACGGCGTCTCGGCGACCCGCCCGAATTGACCCTCTGCCGCGAAGCCGTAGACCGCGTAGAAGACGCCGAGGACGCCGAGCAGCCCGAGCGCGATCACTAAGAATCCCGAGACGGCACCACCGCGGAGGGCGACGATCAGCGCTTCGCCCAGGCTTCGCTGGGCCGCGGCGGCAGTGCGGACATTGCTTCTCACCGCCACGTACATGCCAATAAAGCCCGAGATGCCGGAGAGGAGGGCGCCGACGATGAAGGCGAGCGCCGTGATGGTCCCGCGGGCGACCTGGTGCTCGTTCTCGAAGATGGCGACCAGCACGCCCATCAGCACGGCGACGCCGAGGGCGAGGACGGCGATGGTGCGGTACTGCCGGTTGAGGTAGGCGAGCGCGCCTTGGAAGATCCGGCCGGCGATGTCCTGCATCCCGGTCGTTCCGGTGTCACGGCCGAGAACATCACGGGCGAGCCAAGTGGCGAAGCCGATGGCGATGAACCCAAAGATGATGACCGGCAGCGAATAAAGAACTCGCTCGTCCAATGCTCCCTCCTCGTAGATCCCCTAGACGTCAATGCTTGTCGTGTTGCCCACTACCAGTGTCCATCCGCGTGGAGGCGTGACGGAGCGCCGCCGCGCCGCCATGCGACCAGAACCGGAAGGTGACCGCGCGGGAACGGACATGAATACGCGTGGCGAGGCAAGCGCCTGAGCCACGCGCGATGTAACCAAGTGTACCACCCGACTTCGTCGCACGTAAACGCCGCTTCCTGGGCTCCTGATCTCACCCAGCGACAGGATCGATGCTCACCTGACGGCCCGGTGAGGAGCAATTCAGTGCTCAGGCGTCTAGGCGAGTTCGGGACTGGCGAGACAAATCTCCGTGAAGCGAGCGGGAGGGAACTACGGTGATGGAGCGACGGCGGGTCGGCGCTGGCCCCGTGCTCTTCCAAAGAGGCGCTGGATCTCGCCGTTCTCCCAGGCCACCAAGAGCTGGCTGGCGTTGAAGATGGAGGAGTAGGTCCCGCTGACGACGCCGATCAGCAGGGCGAGCACGAACTCTCGCGTCGTCGAACCCCCAAACAGAAACAGCGCCAGAAGTGTAAAGGTCACGGTCAGGGAGGTGTTGATTGACCGGACAATCGTCTGGGCCAGACTGTAGTTGACGACCTCCTCAAATGAAGAAGAGACGCGCCGAGCCAAGTTCTCGCGGATCCGGTCGAACACCACGATCGTGTCGTGGACGGAGAATCCGATCACGGTTAGGAGCGCTGTGACGAACAGGGCGTCAATCTCGACGTTTGCGACCTTGCCGAGAATCGAGAAGATCCCCACGACCACGAGGACATCGTGGAGCATCGCCACGATGGCACACACGCCATAGAGGAGGGGGTTTTGGGTGTTGCGAAATGCCCACGCGATGTAGGCCAGGACGCCGACCGAGGCGACCGCGACCGCGAGGATGGCGCGGTTCCGAATCTCGTTCCCCACTGAGGCCCCGATCGTGGAGATTTCCTGCGTGGTGAACGGTGCGATCCGTTCCTGGAATGCGGCGCTGAGGGCATCTTTCTCGGGTGACCCTTCCTGAATCTCAGGCATGCGAATGGAGACCGTGTTGTCGGTCGATGCTCCGACAGTCTGGACGAGCGTGCTCTGGTAACCCTGGTCCGCCAGGACGCGCTTCACCTCTTCAGTCTGCACGGGCCGATCGAATTTGATCTCCCACAGCGTTCCACCGGTGAAGTCAATGCCGAGGTTGAGACCGTACAGCAGCAAGGAAACCAGGCCGGGAATGATGATCAGGAGCGAGATTGCAAACCAGAGGTAGCGCTTGCCTGCCAAATATTGCATGGGGAGTCGTCCTATCCTCGTGCCGGCCTTTTGGTCCGTCGAATCCGGTCTAACGTGCTGAACTAATCGGCTGCCCCGAATGCCTCCTGCGGGTCTCGCTCGACGCCGAACCACCAGCGGTGACGAGCGAGGCCGGAATCAACTAACAATCGGAGGAATGTTCGTGTGACGGTGATAGCAGTGAACATGCTCACCGCGACGCCGACGAATAGGGTCAATGCGAACCCCGTGATGATGCTGGCCCCGGTGAAGTTGCCGAACCAGTAGAGGATAACGCTGGTGATCATGGTCGAGATGTTGGAGTCTCGGATGGACGGCCAAGCATGGTCGAATCCGGCTTCGATGGCACTGGAGAGAGTCCGCCCTGTCCGCAATTCCTCCTTGAGACGGGCGAAGATGAGGACATTGGCATCAACGGCCATGCCGATGGAGAGGATGAAGCCGGCGATGCCGGCCAGGGTCAGGGTGACGGGGATCAGCTTGAAGAGGGCGAAGGTCACCGCGGTGTAGATGATCAGCGCCACAACCGAGAGGAGCCCCGGGAGGCGGTAGTAGAGCACCATGAACAAGGCAACGATGCCGAGCCCGACGATACCCGCGATGATGCTGCGGTTGATGGAGTCCTGGCCCAGGGATGGCCCGACCGTGCGGCTGGACTTCACCTCAAGTGGCACCGCGAGCGAGCCGGCCTTGAGCTGGATGGAGAGGTCTTGCACCTCTTTCAACGTCATACCGCTGATCTGGCCCTGGTTAGAAATGGCGCCCTGGATCGTGGGCGACGAAATCACCTGCTTATCCACGACGATCGCCATCGGTCGACCCAGGTTCTCGCTCGTGAACTTGAAGAACCTGTCGGCCGCATCTCCCTTCAGCTCGAAACCGACGACGAACCGCCCGTTCTGATCCTGGGTTGGGTAGGCGTCCTTGATGTCGTCGCCCTTGACGATCGTGGTGTAAACAGGCCCGGCCGGTGTCGCTGAAGGTTCCGCTGCTGCTGGTGATGCGTCGGGAGACGCAACCGGAGATGTTTCAGGGGAGGCGGCGACGGGGCTGGCTTGAGCCATAGCCTGGTCTTCCGGCCCTCCTAAGGAGGTGGTGACAACGTACCCCTCCGGGAGGGGCTGCCCCTGCGTGTCGATAATCTCTAGCAGCGCGGTCTCCTGGAGGACCTGGACTGCCCGCTGGGGGTCATCCACGCCCGGAAGTTCCACAATGATCTGGCGGTCACCGCGGGTCTGGATCAGGGGCTCGCTAACGCCCAGGCCGTTGATCCGCCGCTCGATCGTGTCACGGGTGCCATTGAGCACGTCGCTGTCAAACGCTTGACCTTTCGGCGGGTTGGCTTCGAGCAAGACCTGAGTACCGCCCTGAAGGTCAAGTCCCTCGTGGACCCGCACCTCCCTCTTGAAGCCGTTGATGTCGAGGGCGTCACCTGGGAGCGAGATCCAACCGGCGACGAGGGACAGCAGGGCAATAAACAACAACATGTGCCGGGGACGAAGTCGCACGCCCGTAGCTCCTCAAGGAGGCCTGGCGCATCAAACCGCGATCACGCGGTGCGCCTGGCAGAAAGACATAAAACAACCGCCTACCGGCGAGTGAGCGTTCCCGAGTATAGGTCGCCACTCGATAAAGGGTCAAACCCAGGAGGCCAAATGGAGCCACGAGTTGATGGCTTCCCGAGGGGCCAAAGACTTGTCGGGGACGTTAGGAGAAGCGGGGAGCGGGACCCGAGGAGATGGTGTTACCGATGGTTGCACGCCGAACCGGGTGGCGGATCCTTATCGCGGCGAGTCAGCTGGCGGCAGCCGTTCAGACCTCGCTCGCGGTCCCGGATTCCCACCCGGGTGCAGGCTGCTCCACTCGCGGAGTTGAACCCCGCTTCCGCTCACCCTGGACGATGCCGCCCACAGCACCACCGCTTCGGGACTCCGAGAGCCGTCACGCATCAAGGGCAGACGGGGATGAGCTGCTCGAGGAGCCGCGCGTAGGATTTCTCGTCAAGCCCACGAATCACTGCCTTTGTCGATACCGGGCTAGCG
>JADDPH010000022.1 GCA_016781925.1 Sphaerobacteraceae bacterium
TCACCGGCTGGGCAGCGGGGCCGCGCGGCGAGCGCGCCAGGTGCCGCTCGGCCGCTGGCGCTACCCGGCGTTGGCCTATTGCGCGGTCGTCGTGGCCCTTGCGCTCGGACTGCCGTTGGGTGTCCTCGCCTACTGGTTCGAGCGAGGGATCGCGAGCGGTGAAGCGTTGGATGGCCTCCGGATTGCCGCCATCCACTCTGTTTCCGTGGGGGCGTGGGCCGCGATGGTGGCGACCGTGGCGGCGTTGCCGGTCGCCACGCTGGCGGTTCGCTACGCGGGGCGCGCCGGGGCGCTGGCGGAACGGATCTGCTATCTCGGCTATGCGCTGCCCGGGGTGACCATCGCCCTCGCGTTCGTCTTCCTTGGCGCCCGGTACCTCACTCCCTTCTATCAGACCCTGCCGCTGCTCATCGTGGCCTACGTCGTCCGGTTCCTGCCGCAGGCGGTGGGGGCGGCGCGCCTCTCCTTGCTGCAAATCAGTCCCCGCTTGGAGGAAGCCGCGCGAACGCTCGGCCGCTCCCAGTTAGGCGCCACGGCAGCCGTGACCGTGCCACTGGCGCGGCCAGGGTTGGCGGCAGGCGCGGCGCTCGTTTTCCTGACGGTGATGAAGGAGCTTCCCGTCACCCTATTTCTCAGCCCGACCGGCTATGAGACGCTGGCGACCGCGATCTGGACGGCTACGGGGACCGGCGCCTTCGGCCGGGCCGCCGCACCGGCCCTGCTGCTGATTGCCGTCTCGGCCGTGCCGACGCTGCTGCTGGTTCTTCGGGATCGGCCGGCGGGTGGGGGCGGGGCTTGAGCAGCCGGCTGCACCTTGAGCACTGCCCATGAGCGACGGGAAGAGCGATGCCGCGTCCTCGCCGCCCGCTCTGCGCTGCACAGGGTTGGTGAAGCGATTCGGCACGACATTGGTCGTGGACGGGGTGGATCTGCTGGCCCAGCGCGGGGAGGTGGTGGCGCTGCTTGGCCCGAGCGGGTGTGGCAAGACGACGACCTTGCGGTTGATCGCGGGGTTCGAGGATCTGGACGGTGGTACGGTCGAGATTGCCGGCCGGATCGTGGCCGGAGCCGGCCGTGCCGATCCACCCGAGAAGCGCCGGGTCGGCATGGTGTTCCAGGACTACGCCCTCTTCCCGCACCTGAGTGTCGCCAAGAACGTCGCGTTTGGGTTGCCGAGGAGATCGGATCGCGAGGACCGGGTTCGGGCGGCACTGGAGGTGGTCGGGCTGGCGAAGCTCGGGGAGCGTATGCCGCACGAGCTTTCCGGCGGCCAGCAGCAGCGTGTCGCCCTGGCGCGGGCGCTGGCGCCGGGGCCGGAGGTGATCCTCCTGGACGAGCCGTTTTCCAATCTCGATGCGGAACTGCGGGCGACCGTGCGGACTGAGGTTCGACAGATTCTGGCTGATGCGCACGCGACGGCGGTGCTGGTTACCCATGACCAGGAGGAGGCGCTCAGCCTGGCGGATCGCATTGCTGTGATGTGGGGAGGGCGGATCGTCCAGGACGCGGGTCCTGAGGAGCTGTACCACCGCCCGGTCAGCCGGCCCGTGGCCGCGTTCGTCGGTGACGCCCAGTTCATCCCCGGATCGGGGTTGGGGCGGCGGGTTGCCTGCGATCTGGGGGAGTTGCCGGCCCATGGTGGCGCGACGGGTCCGGTCGAGGTGATGCTGCGGCCCGAGAGCCTGCGCTTGGCGCTTGGCCCAGACGGGGAAGAGACCAACGCGACGGTGCTCACGAGGGAGTTCTACGGCCACGACCAGCTCATGCGGGTACGTTTGGACACGGGCCGGGTCCTTCGCGCTCGTCTTGGCACCTACGGTGGCATTCGTCCGGGCGACCGCGTCTCGGTCACCGTGCGGGGTGCCGTGCTGACCTTTCCGAAGCAAGATCAGGAGGTGCTTGGGCTGAATCAAACCCATGTGCCTGGATCCTCGCACGGTGCATGATGAGCGCCTGACCGCCCCCACCCTCGACGCACCGCTTGGCCCCTCCGGAGACAGCGAGGAGTTCTTCTGGATCCTATGACCACGCCCCCGCGGTTGACGTTTCTCGTCGATGTGGACAACACGCTGCTGGACAACGACGCCGCGAAGGTGGAGTTGGACCGGCGGCTGCGGGGGCTGCTGGGGGAGCAGGAGACTGAGCGCTTCTGGCGGCTCTACGAGGAGGTGCGACAGGAGGCCGGGGTCGTGAGTTACCCGCTGACGCTGGCCCGTTTCCATGAGGAGACGGGGCTCGACGAACCGGCGGCGCGGGACGACGCGGCGCAGCGGGAGTTGCGTTTCGCCCTGGCCGATCTCACGGTCGCGTTCCCCTACGCGGACTTTCTCTATCCCGGTGTGTTCGAGGCGCTGGCGCACCTGCGCAGCCTGGGTCGTGTCGTGATTCTCTCCGACGGCGACCCGGCCTACCAGCCGAGCAAGATCGCTAGAGCAGGGCTGGACGCGGCGGTGGATGGCTTCGTGCTGGTGTACCCGCACAAGGAGGAGCATCTGCGGGAGGCCACTGCGTCCTTCCCGGCCGACCGGTATGTCCTGATCGAGGACAAGCCAGATAACATCGCCAAGGTCCGGGCCAACCTGAACGCGCCTTTCACCGGCGTCCTGGTGCGCCAGGGCAAGTATGCGGCGGCGGTTGGTGCCGGTTCGTGGGCGAGTGCTGAGTTCACGCTGGAGCGCATCAGCGAGATCATCGGCCTGGACCGGGAAGCATTGCTGAGCCCGGCACATCCCGTTGCGGCGCCATCCGCTTCCTGGAGGCACGCGTCGTCGGGAAGCACATAGCAGCCTTGGATCGATGGGGGCCCGCCGCGCAACGCGGGATGGAAGGATGGACCGGCAACCGGTGCTTGTGTTGACGAGCGAGAGCCCGGAGCAAACCCGGGAGATTGGCTCCTGGCTTAGCGGCGTGGCTCGCGTTGGCGACCTGGTCCTGCTGCATGGAGACCTTGGCGCGGGCAAGACCACCTTCACGCAGGGGATCGCGCGCGGCCTAGGGGTGGAAGACTACGTTCAGAGTCCAACCTTCACGCTGGTGAACGAGCACGACGGCACGGCGCCGGACGGCACCACGCTGCGCCTGTATCACCTCGATCTCTACCGGTTGGCAGGCGAGGCGGATCTGGAGAGCTTTGGGTTCGAGCAGTACCTGGCACCCGTGGACGGGATCACCTTGGTGGAGTGGCCGGAGCGGGCGGCCGCGGTGCTGCCCGAGGAGTACCTGCTGGTGCGCTTGGTGCCCCTAGGGGCGAATGCCCGTCAGATCACGATTGAGGCCGTGCCGCCCGAGGGGATGTACGAGGAACGGCTAGATGCGCTCCGGGAGAGGCAAGACCCCGAGGGGTAAGCAGAGGAAGCCGGACCCGGCGCGACGCTGGAGGGAGCGTCGTGAAGGTGGCATCGCTCGGTGGTCTAATCGTGCCCGTTCCAGGACGCCGCTGGCAGAATCTGATCGACGCGGCTGAGAACCCACGTCGGGTGGTCCTCGGGAGGGTGAGATTGGAGGATCTCCAGCGTGGTCTCGCCGGTCAGGACCAAGGCAGAGGGCATGCCGGCGTCGATGGCCATCCGGATATCGGTGGTTAATCGATCGCCGATCATGATGCAGTCGGAAGCTGCAAGTCCTAACCGTTCCAGGGCTGCTTCGAGCATGAACGGGTCTGGTTTGCCGGTGTTCTGCTCGCAGCGGGCCCCGGTGCAGCCTTCGATCGCCCCGATAATGGCGGCCGCGTCCGGTTCGCCGCGTCCACCGGGAAGTGGGCAAAAGCGGTCCGGATTGGTGGTGACGAGCCGTGCCCGTCCATGGGTCCGGATCGCGTCGAAGGCGATCTGGAGCTTTCGGTAGTCAAAGGTGCGATCGTAGCTGGCGATGACGATATCGATCTCCGTCGGATCCTCCGACATCCCGATACCGGCGGCCGCGAGCGCCTGCTTGAGCGGTGCTTCGCTTATGGGGAACACGGTTGCGTCGGGATGGTGGCGGACCAGCCAACTCGTCATCGTGTCGATGGTATTGAGGACCTGCTCGCGCGTCGCCGGGATGCCAAGCCGCGTCAGTTTGGCAGCGTAATCGTCCGGGGAGCGCGTCGGGTTGTTGGAGAGAAAGAGGATCTTGCGGTCCAGCGAGATCAGGGCCTCAATCAAGCGCTGGGCGCCAGGCAGGAGGTCGTCGCCGAGGTAGAGCGTGCCGTCGAGGTCAAAGATGTAGCCGGCGGCGATGTTATGGGGCTGGCCGAGGGGAGAGGCTGGCTGTGAGCCTGTTGGCGGAGACATCGAGCAGGCATCCTCTCGTGTAGGTCGCCGATGCACCATTCCGCGTCGGTCATGGACCGCGTGACGCGCCAGCTGATCGTTGGTGATACCATCGCATGAGCTCGCTTGACGAGAAACCAGCCATCGTGCAGGATACTGCTCCCGCGGCTTCCACGCCTGACGTGGAGCGGGTGGGGCCTGGGGTCTAGCCGTATCTTCGTCGAGGACCATCTATGGTTAGCACCGCACGTGGACGCGAAGGAACGTCATACGGGAACCAGGCCGTGGCGCAGAGTTCGTCCCGGCGCTCGCGCTTAGATACGCAGAGGGAATGGATTCTCTTCATCCTGTTCATGCTCCCGAACATCGTCCTGTTCGGGCTTTTTACGTTCTGGCCGATGGTCGAGAACGTCCGTCTGAGCACGCAGCGTTGGGACATGATCTCGCCCATCCGGCTCAGTGTCGGGCTGGCGAACTACCGCTATCTCCTCAAGGATGAGACGTTTCATCAAGTCCTGATCAATACAGCCTATTTCACCGTGGCGGCTGTCGGCTTGTCCCTCCTGCTCGGGCTCATTGTCGCGCTCTTGCTGAATCAGCCTCTCAAGTTGCGGAACGGCGCGCGTGCCATTGTGTTCGCGCCGACGCTGCTATCCGGTGCAGCGATCGGCATCGTGTGGTCCTACATCTTCGATCCTCGCTACGGCCTAATGGCCCAGGGGCTGAGTTGGATCAACGTCTCGTCCCCGGACTGGCTCAACCGCCCAGAATGGGCGATGCCCGCGATCATCATCGTCTACGTGTGGAAGAACCTGGGCTTTGCCGCCGTGATCTTTCTCGCCGGTCTGCAGGCGATTCCGAAGGACCTGTATGACGCTGCGAGGGTCGACGGCGCCAATGTCTGGTGGCGGTTCCGCTCGGTCACGCTGCCGATGCTCTCACCCATCACCTTCTTTCTGCTGATCACATCCATTCTCAACACCTTCCAAGCGTTTGACATCATCCGGGTCATGACCCAAGGAGGACCGGTTGACGCGACAAACACCCTCATCTACTACGTGTATGAACAGGGTTTCATCGACTTCAACGCCGGACGATCGGCGGCCGCGTCACTCGTCCTGTTCGTGCTCATGATGATCGTCACGCTGGTGCAACTGCGATTTGCAGAGGAGCGGGTGCACTATGGGTAGCCTCTCGATCCAGAATCAGCGGCGCCTGAACCAGGTCGTGGGGTACCTGGCGATGGTGCTGATCGTCCTCGTCATCGGCCTGCCGGTCTGGTGGATGTTTTCCGCCTCGCTGAAAACGACCCAGGAGATCTACACCTTCCCACCTGATTGGATTCCCCAGAATCCACGGTGGAGCAACTTCAAGGAAGCCTGGGAATCGGCCCCGTTTGGCCGCTTCTATCTCAACAGCATCATCACGACGGTTGCCGGCTCAGGACTGGAAGTCTTTAACGCGACGCTTGGTGCGTATGCGCTCGCGTATCTGAGATTTCCGCTCAAGAACGTGGTCTTTGCCATCCTCTTGGCGGCGCTCATGATCCCGGCTCAGGTGACGATTCTGCCGAACTACGTCTTCTTCGGCTCCACGGTCTTTGACCTGATTGGCGAGAGTTGGGTCAACACCTATCAGGCTATTGTCCTGCCGGGTGCATCCGTAGCGTTCGGGACCTTCCTGATGCGCCAGAGTTTCCTCGGCCTGCCGAGGGAGGTGCTTGACGCCGCGAAGGTGGACGGCGCCGGGCACCTCCGCACGCTGTGGGATGTCGTGCTCCCGATGGCGCGGCCGGTGATCGTGACGTTTGGGCTGATCTCGGTGGTCGCGAAGTGGAACGACTACCTGTGGCCGCTCGTCATCACCCAAACCCAGAACATGCGCACGCTCACCGTCGGCATCTCCTCCCTCTACGATCTGGAAGGGAATACCCAGTGGGGCGTCGTCATGGCCGCCACGATCTTCGTGATCTTCCCGTTGCTGGTCGTCTTCGTCTTCGCTCAGCGCTTCATCATCGAGGGACTGACGTCGGGAGCCACCAAAGGCTAACTGGATGGCCATGGTGCCATACCTGCCCAGACATCACACCGGCTCATCATGTTCCCTGATGTGGTGGGCTCGTATCTGTCAGGGACTGGACTGAGGAACCGGCTCAATGTCGGGAGCAGGCTGGGGCGTCAGGTCGGCGTCCCAGGCCGAACGCATCGATCAAGGAGGATCACCGCGTTATGACCAATCACATCAGTCGACGGTCGCTGATCAAGGGCGCCGCTGGGGCGGCGGCCGGGGCGGCCGCGCTCAGTGTCTCCAAGCGAAGCACCGCGTTTGCCGCTCCGGCCGTCATCCAGGAGACCGGGTCTCAGGTCAAGGTGCTCTTCTGGAGCGCGTTCGGCGGCAAGAATGGCGAGGTCGAGCAGGAAGTCATCAAGCGGTTCAACGAGTCGCAGCAGGATGTCGTCGTCGAGTACCAGTTCCAGGGCACGTACGAGGAGACGGCGCAGAAGGTGATTGCAGCCCTCCAAGCGCGCCAGGCGCCTGACATCGCCGTCCTGTCCGAGGCGAACTGGTTCCGGTTCTACGCGAACCAGTATCTCGCCGCGATGGACGAGTTCATCGCCGCCGAGGAACTCGACACCACCGACTACGTTGAGTCGTTCCTGACCGAGGGACAGCGGCAGGGCAAGCAGTGGTGGATGTCCTTCGCCCGGTCCACCCCGCTGTTCTATTACAACAAGCAGATGTGGCAGGCGGCCGGTCTTGAGGATCGTGGGCCCAAGACCTACACCGAGTTCGCCGAGTGGGGGCCGAAGCTGGTCAAGAGGGACGGCAGCAATGTCTCTCAGTGGGGATTCCTCCACGCTCCGGCCGTGGACTACCTCTCCTGGCCCTTCCAGGGCACCATCTGGGCCTTCGGGGGCGCCTACTCCGACGAGGATTTCACGGTTCGGATCACGGAGCCAAACGCGATCAAGGCAGCTGAGTGGCTTCGCTCGACGGTTACCGGCGGGTGGTCCGCTCCCTCTCAGGACCGGACGACGGACTTCGAAAATGGGGTCACGGCGTCCATCATGCAGTCCACCGGCCAAATCGGCAGGATCACCACGAACACGGCCGGGAAGTTCGAGTTCGGGACCGCGTTCCTGCCATCGGAGATGAACCCGGGGTGCCCGACCGGTGGGGCCGGCCTCGGCATCCTGAGCACGTCTCCGACGGAGAAGCAGCAAGCGGCCTTCAAGTACATCGCGTTCGCCACATCCCCGGAGATCACGACTTTCTGGTCGCAGAACACCGGGTACATGCCGGTGCGCAAGTCGGCCGGCGAGAGCCCGGAGATGCAGGCGTTCTACGAGACGAACCCGAACTTCCGCACCGCGGTCGAGCAGCTTGCGACGACCAAGCCACAGGATCCAGCGCGCCGCTTCATTCCAGCTGGCGACCGGATCATCGGCGACGGGTTGGAGCAGATCACCGTGAATCAGGCGGAGGTCCAACCGACGCTTGAGAAAGTCAAGACGGATCTGGAAGAGGCAGCCGAGCCGATCCTTGAGCAGTTGAAGGCGGTCGAGGGCTAGGCCACCTCCACGAAT
>JADDPH010000031.1 GCA_016781925.1 Sphaerobacteraceae bacterium
CCTTCTCGAGGTCAACAGCATCGGCATCCATGGGTCAATCCTCTGGCACCATGTCCACCCGGTAGTTGTTAACTACCCGTCATCCGATCAGATGCTTAACGATCGCCGTGGCGACGCCCTACCACGGTATCCCCTCGTGCGCATCGGCCTGTCGTCCCTGGGCCGGTTGCTGATGGCACGGGCCTGATTCTGGCCTCCTGACGCCCTTCTCAGTGTACGAACGATCAAGCGGCGCTTGACGGTCTCTCCAATAGACCCGTATCATCCCTGGCCGAAAGGGCAAACGCGCTGGGTCTCGCCGCCCTGGGCCGCGACGCTGTTGCCGGCCCCTTGCGGCATGTCCGGCGCCGGATACCTTAGCAATCAAACGCCCCGTTCGGGGCACACGGGAAGCTAGGAGCGACAAGATGAACGCCATCGCTCTCATCCTCGTCGCGCTTCTCGCCGCCACCATCGCCGCCGTCTTCACCTACCTGTACTTGGAAAAGCAGGCGACCTCCCGCGTGCGGCAAGCGCGCTCCGAGGCTGACCGGCTCCTGGAGGAGGCGGAGACCAAGCGGCGCGACGCGGCGCTGGAAGCGAAAGACGAGGCCATTCGCCTGCGCGGCGAACTGGATCGGGAACTGACGCAGCGACGCAAAGAGATCGAACGCATTGAGCGCCGCATCGAACAAAAGGAAGAATCAATCGATCGCAAGACATCCGGTCTGGACGAGCGGGAGTTGTCGGTCCGGAAGCAGGAACTCGGGATCACCCAGGCCAAAGAAGCCTGGGAGCAAGAACGCATCCGGCGCGTCCACGAACTGGACCAGGTGCTCGCGCGGCAGCGCCAAGAGATCGAGGATCTGCGCGGCCGGCACTTAGAGGAATTGGAGCGCATTGCCGGCTTGACCGCCGACGAGGCAAAGCAGCAGCTTGTCGCCGAGGTCGAGGCCGAAGCGCGGGCCATGGCAGCCCGCCGCCTCCATGAGATCGATCAGGAGATCCAGGAGGAAGCCGACCGGCGCTCCCGGAAGATCCTGGCCACCACGATCCAACGAATCGCCACTGACTACGTGGCGGAGACCAGTGTCTCGGTGGTGCCGCTGCCGAGTGACGATATGAAGGGCCGCATCATCGGCCGCGAAGGACGCAACATCCGGGCGTTGGAGCAAGCGACCGGCGTGGACTTGATCGTCGACGACACCCCGGAGGCCATCATGGTCTCCGGCTTCGATCCCGTGCGCCGTGAGGTCGCGCGGCGGTCCCTGGCGAAGCTGCTGCAGGACGGCCGGATCCACCCGGCCCGGATCGAGGAAGTCGTCAACAAGTGCCGGCTCGAACTGGAGCAGGTGATGCGGGAGGAAGGGGAGAAGATCGCCTATGAAGCGAACGTCCCCGGTCTCCATCCCGATCTCATCAAGCTGCTCGGCCGCCTGAAGTTCCGCACCAGCTACGGCCAGAACGTGCTGCACCACTCGCTTGAGACATCCATGATCGCCGCGGCGATGGCCGGTGAACTGGGCGCGGATATCAACGTCAGCAAGACCGCCGGGCTTCTTCACGACATCGGCAAGGCGGTCGATCACGAGGTCGAAGGCCCCCACGCGCTGATCGGAGCCGACATCGCCAAGCGCCTCGGCCGCTCACCGAAAATCGTCCATGCCATCGCGGCCCACCACGGCGAAGAAGAGCCGCAGACCGTCGAGGCCTTCATCGTGGCCACCGCCGACGCCATCTCTGGCGCCCGGCCGGGCGCCCGGCGTGAAATGATCGAGGCCTACATCAAGCGCCTGGAGGCGCTGGAAGGCGTCGCCAACTCGTTCGAGGGCGTCGAGAAATCCTTCGCCATCCAGGCGGGTCGAGAGGTCCGCATCCTGGTTCAGCCCAACGGGGTCGATGACCTGGGCGCATCGCGCCTGGCACGTGACGTTGCAAAGAAGATTGAGGAGAGTCTTGAGTACCCCGGTCAGATCAAGATTACGGTTATCCGTGAGACGCGGGCCGTTGACTACGCTCGCTAGCCGTCGGAGCCGCGTGCCCGACCGCGCGCGGAGGTGACCGCCAACTCCGCCGCGGGATCGATCCCATCCAACCCGGAGACCATCCGCGTTCTGGCCGTTGGTGACATCATCGGGTCCCCGGGACGCGCCACCCTGCACCGGATCCTGCCGAGGTTGCGGGCAGATCTGCGGGCCGATCTCGTCGTGGCGAACGGGGAGAACAGCGCCGGTGGTCGCGGAGTCACCATGCGAACGGCCCGCGATCTGCGGGATGCTGGCGTGGACGTGATTACCACCGGCAATCACGTGTGGGCGCAGGCGGATATCAATGAGGCGCTTGCCGACGACGATCTTCGCCTCCTCCGCCCGCTCAACTTCCCGCCGGAGTTGCCGGGCGAGGGGGCGCGGACGCTCCGCGTGCGCGGCCAAGACATCTCCGTGGTCAGCTTGATGGGCCGCGTCTTCATGAACCCCCTGGATGACCCATTTCGGGCCATCGACACCTTTCTGGCCGGTCTCGGGGGCAGACCTCGACCGCTGGTTGTCGTAGACTTCCACGCCGAAGCGACGTCGGAGAAAGTCGCCATGGGCTGGCACCTAGCCGGCCGCGTGGCCGCCGTGGTCGGCACACATACGCACGTGCCGACGGCTGACGCGCGCGTTTTACCTGGGGAGACGGGCTATGTGACGGACCTTGGCATGGTGGGACCGCAGGACTCCGTGATCGGCGTGGCCATCGAGCCGAGCCTTCGCCGCTTCACGCTGCAACGACCCGCCCGAGCACCGGTTGCCGATGGACCGGTTACCTTCAATGCCGTGCTCCTCGATTTTGACGCCATACGCGGCACCTGCCGCGCCATTCAGCGCGTCGACCGTTTCGATTCGACCGGCGCCGCCGACCGCGCGCGCACCCATGGGGGATCCTTCGCATGAATCGGTTCTTCAGCAAGCTCGACCTGCGCGACATCAAGATTGACCCACAGGGCTCGCGCTTCCCGCCCGATGCTGACGAGGCCAAGGAAACGGACGAGCCGACCCCGAAAAACGTGACCGCAACGGATGGGGACGTGACCACAACGGAAATGGGTGCCGCATCGGGCGCTGAGCCACCAGCACGACAACCACACGTTCCCGCCTGGGCAACCGCCCAAGCCGCTGCACCCACTGACTTTGCTCCCCACCCGGCACACAACGGCCATGGGGGTCCGGCTACTGACGGCGTTGCATTCGCCGACGAGGCGGACGAGGGCCAGTCGGGGCAGAACGGCGATGTCCTCAAGGTGTCTGCCCGGTCGCGGCCGAGCGCTGTCGCCGGGGCCATCGCCGGCGTGGTACGGGAGGCCGGCCGGGCCGAGGTGCAAGCCATTGGCGCCGGGGCCACCAACCAGGCTGTCAAGGCGGTCGCGATCGCTCGAGACTACCTGCGCGAAACCGGTATCGAGGCCGTCTGCTTGCCAGCCTTCATCGACGTGACGATTGAGAACGAGGACCGAACGGCGATCAGACTCGTCGTCGAGCCCCGCTAGCGGAGCCGGTCCTTGGACACCGGCGGCGTGACGAGGCCGCCTTCCCACCCGGTCGACCTGCATACGCACAGCAACGCCTCCGACGGCGTGCTTACGCCCGCCGCGTTGATTGCCTACGCGGCGGAGCGCGGTGTGCGCGTGCTTGGGTTGACCGACCACGACACCGTCAGCGGCATCGCCGAGGCCACCGCTGCCGGAGCACGTCATGGCGTCGAGGTCATTCCGGGTGTCGAGCTAAGCACCCAGGTCGACGGGCGCGAGGTCCACATTTTGGGGTACTTGGTGGACTCGGACGACGCTGCCTTGATCTCGTGCCTCGGGGAATTGGCCGCCCGCCGCCGTACGCGTATCGAGCGAATGGTGGCGCGCCTCGGCGAGATCGGCGTCCCGGTGTCATTGGCCCGCGTCTTCGCGTTGTCGGGACAAGGAAGCGTGGGACGCCCCCACGTCGCCCGGGCTATGATCGAGCACGGCTACGTGGCCGACGTGAGCGAAGCCTTCGACCACTACCTGGGGATGGGTCGACCCGGCTACGTTCCTCGCGATCCATTTCCCCCGGAAGAGGCTGTCGGACTCGTCCGTCACGCCGGTGGTGTCCCGGTGCTCGCTCACCCAGTCACCACGGGGGATATCGAAGGAACGATCGCCCGGCTCCTGCCGGCCGGCCTCCTAGGCTTAGAGGTTTACTACGGCGAGTACGACGACGAGATGCGGAACGGACTGAGAGCTACGGCGGACCGTCACAGTCTTATTCCCACCGGTGGCAGCGACTTTCATGCGCCCGGGTTCAAGCCCGGTCGCGACATGGGTCAAGCGCCCGTTCCCCAAGAGACTGTAGCGCTTCTGCGAGCCGCGACGAGAAGACGGACATAGGCGGGCAAGGACCGTGGGAATCCTGCGTGCTACACTCTGTGAATACCTTCGGCTCTTCTTCACCACCCACCGAACGGGCCGAACCAGTGCCATTCAATAGCGCCCTCCCACCGCAGCCTCCCCGCCCATCGGTGGCGGTTCAGGCTGTCGTGGAAAGGGACCTTCTCCGTGATTCAGCCCGCGCCGTCGGCACCTTCCACCATGCCTGAAGGGCTCCGGCTCACGCTCCGGCTTATCGGACTCGCGATCGGCGTGGTGATCGGGTGGCAGACGGGAGCCCTCCTGGCGCTCGCCGGTGACCCGCAGAACCGGGGCACCTCGCTCTTTCTGCTCGCCCTGGCCGTCGGGGGAATCGGCTATATCCTCGGTCCTCACGTCACCGGAGCCCTCTTCCGCAACCTCGGTCAAAAGGTGCGATCCGCCTCCGCCGTGGACTTGGTCGCGATCGGCGTTGGCGCCGCCTTTGGTGGGCTCGTCGCCGCGCTGCTGGCCGTGCCCCTGGCGCTCCTGCCAGACCCCTTCGGCTCGGTTCTGCCATTCGTCACCGCCGTCTTAGCGGTCGGCCTGGCCATTGCCGTCTTCCTGATGCGTAAACGCGATCTTGTCGCCCCGCTCCTTCGCCTCCGGGCGGAGGCCGGTCCAACCGATACCGCGAACGTCTCGACCACGGCGACGGGCACACCATTCGTGTCGTCCACCGACCCTGTTAGCCCCGCTGTCCTCCTCGACACGAGTGTGATCATTGACGGACGGATCGCAGACCTGGTGTGCACGGGGTTTCTGGACGCGGAACTCCAGGTACCGCGCTTCGTCCTCGAAGAACTCCAGCACATCGCCGATTCGGGGGATCCCCTCCGGCGCCAGCGCGGTCGACGCGGTCTGGATACGCTGAAGCGGCTGCAACAGGATCGACCGCACCAGATCGGCATCGTCGACGTGGACATCGATCGAGCGGTAGCGCGGGAGGTGGACGCCAAGCTCGTGCGGCTGGCCAAGGATCGTGGCCTCAAGATCCTCACCAACGACTACAACCTCAACCGCGTGGCGCAGATTCAAGGCGCGACCGTGCTCAATCTCAACGAGCTGGCCAACGCCCTCCGGCCGCCGGTCCTCCCAGGGGAGGAACTGATCTTGAAGGTGGTTCAGGAGGGGCGGGAAGCGGACCAGGGCGTCGGATTCCTTGACGACGGCACCATGGTTGTCGTGGACGGTGGGCGGCACTGGATCGGGCAGCAGACGAGCGTCACCGTCACCCGCTTACTCCAGACCGGTGCCGGGCGGATGGTGTTCGCGATTCCTAAGCATGCCACCAGTTGAACCCTTCCCAGAGGCGATCACCGGCGTGGGACCCAGCGGTCCGTCAGAAAGCCCTTCGCCGCCCGGGGCCGCCATCGTCATCGTGGCGGCTGGTCGTGGGACGCGGGCCGGAGCAGCCGACAAGGTCTTCCTCCCGCTGGCCGGGCGGCCCATCCTTGCTCACGTCCTCGACGCGGTGAGCCAAACGCAGTGCGTCCAAGGCGTCGTGCTGGTGATGGGCGAGCACACCCGGGAGGCCGCGGAGCGCCTTGCTCAAACCAACGCCTGGCCGATGTCGCTCTCCATCGTCAACGGCGGCGCGCGGCGGCAGGATTCTGTCACCGCGGGAGTTGCCGCGGTTCCAGCAGAGGCAACAGTTGTCCTCATCCACGACGGAGCCCGCCCCCTCGTCGAGCCGGCGCTTTTTGATCGCTGTGCCGCGGCCGCCGTCGATGTTGGAGCCGCGATCGCGGCCGTGCCGGTGTCCGACACGCTGAAGCGCGTCGAATCGGCCCGGGTCGTAGGGACGGTGGCGCGGGAGAGCCTCTGGGCCGCACAGACGCCGCAGGCATTCCGGCGGGACCTGCTCGTCGCCGCCCTCGCCAGCCCTCTTGCCCAATCCCACACCTTCACGGATGAAGCAGGTCTCTTTGAAGCGCTCGGCCTCCCGGTGGCGGTGGTTCAAGGCTCCATGCGAAACCTCAAGGTGACCCACCCCGACGACCTCCAACTCGCCGCCGCCTTGCTCGCCGGCGGCAACCCGAGCCACGATCCATCAGTCCGTCCCGCTCAAGACCCGATCTGGAGTGTCGGACGGTGACCGTGCGGACCGGAATCGGCTACGACGTGCACCGCTTTGTCGCGGGGAGGCCCCTCCGGCTCGGCGGCGTCACGATTCCCCACGGGTTCGGGTTGGACGGCCACTCTGACGCCGACGTGCTCTTGCATGCCATCGCCGATGCCCTCCTCGGTGCAGCCGCGCTGGGCGACATCGGGGAGCACTTTCCACCATCCGATCCCGCCTACCGCGACGCCGACAGCAAAATCCTGCTCGCCACAGTCCGGGAAATCGTCCACGCCGCCGGGTTCGCGGTCATCAACGTTGACGCGACCGTTATCGCCGAAGCCCCCCGGATCGGCGCGCATGCTCCTGCCATGTGCGCGGCGATTGCCGAGTGCTTGCAGATTCGGAAGGAGCAGGTCAGCGTGAAAGCGACGACCAATGAGGGCATGGGGTTCATCGGTCGCGGCGAGGGCATCGCTGCCCTGGCTGTGGCAACCTTAGAACGGACAAACCAGTGAGAGCCGGTGGTCGCGATCCCGCCCCGAACCCTTGGCCCTATCGTCCGGAGGACTCGACGTGCGGGTCCTGATCCAACGCGTCAGCCATGCCCGGGTCACGGTCGCGGACATGCTCATCGGGGAGATCGACCGCGGGTTCCTCCTGCTCGTTGGCGTCACCCACCAGGACGGGCCGGCGGACGCGGACATGCTGGCGGCTAAGGTGGCCCACCTGCGGGTCTTCGATGACGCAAGCGGCAACCTCAACCGCTCGGCGTTAGATCTCCTCGGCAGCGCGGGCGAGGGGGTAGGCATGCTTGTGGTCTCCCAGTTCACGCTCTACGCCGACAACCGGCGTGGTCGCCGGCCGAGTTTCGCGGCGGCCGCCCCCCCCGCCCACGCCGCCCCTCTGGTCGCCCAGTTCGCCTCAGCCCTTCGCGCTTTTGGTCTCCCGGTGGAGGAGGGCCGTTTCGGCGCCGAGATGGCCGTGGAGTTGGTTAACGACGGCCCGGTCACGATCTGGCTGGACTCGGAGGATCTCAGATCTTGATTTTCGCCGCGTTCCGCCGCCCATCAGTCCGGCGTCCATTCGCGCGTCCAACCCCAGCCCCAGGCAGCATTCGTTCGTTGACGCAGCACCCGGTCAATGGCACTCTGCTCGATCCCCCTCAGGGGTCCCAC
>JADDPH010000017.1 GCA_016781925.1 Sphaerobacteraceae bacterium
GAACCACACGACACCGGGCGCTGCTCACCACGACCCACGAGTTCCCCCCGGCAATGCTTCCCAACGTCGCCGGGGCCATCTCGCGCGGGGCTGGGCGGACGGGATCAGGCAGCACACCCATCCCCGTCTCGCGCCGGCATGCTACCAAGCACGTTGCCACATGCAAGCGAACGGCCCCGAGCCGGAGCCCGAGGCCGTCGCTGTCACTCTCGCCTGTCCGTTAGTCTGGCACGTCCTCAGTCGCCCAGGCTTCGGCCTCGTCCAGATCCAGATCGTACCGCCAGCCCGCCGCGGGGATGTTCGAGCGGGCGTCGAGAATCATGTACTGGCCGTGGTCGTCGGGAGTTGGCCACCCCCGGCGGCGGGACTTCCGCAGGATGTAGCCTTGGTTATCGAGCAAGCGACGGACCCGCTGCTCTCGTGCTTTATCGCGTGTGTCGGTCATCATGACTGGCGCTGCTCCTGGGTGATCGACGGTCAACCGGTTGACCATGCCCAGCCTTGCCTCGCCTTGCCTTGCCACGCCCTGACCACGCCATGCCGTGCCATGTCCCGCCATCCATCGTAGCGGAACGCGTCAACTAGCGCGACGGGTTCCTCCCGCGCCTGTCGTCGCCTAGCGCTCGCCGCGTGCCCTCTCTGCGTTTACCCGGTGCGGGACTCCCTGAGCTCGTCGCCGCCGGCGAGCAACGCCCGCCGCAGCGTTTCCGCCGCGACGCCAAAGCGAACACCGGCCGCGTGGCTCTCACTGGCCCAGTCGAACCCAGCTTCATCGGCAATGGTTACAGGGAGCCCGACGCCAACCTCGTCCGGGTGCGCTCGCTTGAGCGTCGAAATCGCGTCTTTGAAGGCCTGCGACGCCGTCGCGGCGGGATTCAGGACGTGCGCCTCGCCGGCCGCGGCAAGCTCGGCGTAGAGATGAGCGGCAAAGCGTTCGGGATCATCGAGGTACGGCTCACAGTCGTGGGCAGCCGGATTGGTGGGGCTCATGGTGGTGGTGCTCCTTGTGGGGGACAGAAAGGGGTTAGGCCGGGGCTACAGCAAGTACCGGTTCTGGTACTTGCTGTAGCCCCTCAGGACATCGAAGAAATACCGGATCCGGTATTTCTTCGATCCGAAGCGTTACTGAATTCAGTAATGCTTCGAGTCCAGCTCTCACTAGGCAGCGGGAGCAACCGCGCGGCAGCCGCACGGCACCATGATCCAGTCGCTCAGTCCACCACCAACGTAGGCCCGGACCGAGCCCTCGCCGTGACACGAGCGGCAGGGCACCGGGTGCTCCTCGACGACCGTCTCGGCGACGTCGGGGATCCAGCCCATCTCACTCAGGAACAAGCCGAAGTGCTGGCATCGCTGCCACGTCTGATAGCCACGACACGAGCAGCCGGCCCCTGAGACCCGGTACAGGATCGGGCTCGTCGCCGAGGTGGCGAAGTGCTCGCCGCTGATGGGCTCGACGAGGATCCTGACCCCGTTCCGCTCGCCCTGGTCGGCAAGCCGCAAGAGATCCTCCGCCTTCTGCATCGCGACGCGGGTCTCGACCTGGTTCATGACTCCGATCCTCCTCGATTGCGCCGGCGTTCCGAAGCACCGGCACCCGTCCGATAGGTGAGGGGCTGCGTCCCTCAACAAGTACATAGTAGCAACTACTCTATACCGCGTCAAGTGTTTGTAACTATGGACTTGCATATAGTCGGATGATAGGATGCTGACACGCCTGGGTAAGTGGCGCCTGTGGAGCAACGGAGGAGCATATGAAGACCATTAGAGAGCTTCGAGATGCGAAAGGGTGGACCCAGCTTGAACTGGCAAACCGCCTCGGAGTAACCCCGTCCACGGTCTACAACTGGGAGCGGGGGCGCTTCGAGCCGAGGCTGAGCCAGTTACGAGACCTAGCCCGCGTCTTCGAAATTCGCATGGACGAAATCGACTTCGTCCCAGAGCCGGAGAGCGCAACAAAAAAACTCGCCGCGTGAGCTAGCACGCGGCGAGTCGCAGCCCCTCACCTGCTTCGGACAGGGAGGACACGTTGATCTTATCACCCCTATCGAGAGGGCTAACTATGCCCACGCAGGCAGCGACCAAGCCAAAGCGCGAGACCTGGCTCGACCTCCTGCCGGATGACGCCCCAGAGCCAAGCTTGATCACGCGAGACGAGTTGATCGGGACGCTCAAAGATCGCGGCGTCGACATCAACGAAGTAACGCTCGTCTACTGGGAAAAGTCCGGGGTCCTTCCCCGACCAGTCCGGCGTTGGAACACCGGCGCCCCCAGAGCTATGTACCCCATCTACGCGATCGACACGATTTCGTACCTTCGCGGACTCCAGGCGGAAGGCCGGACCTTGGATCAGATCGCCCCGCTCGTGCGAGCGTGGGCACTCAACGTGATCAAGTGGCACGACCCATTGAGGGGTGCACTAGCTGAGGCCCAGAACGCCCTCCTGAAGCTGGCGATCACCGTCGGCGGCGACGTGAGCACCATCCGCATTGCGATCACCAACGATGCCGACGAAGAGGTGTTCGCAGACGAATTCCCGGTGCCAGCGATGCTCCGCCCCCCTCACCCCTAATCACTTCCAATTCTGGTTCTGATTCTGTATACTGGTGGTGAACGTTCATCCACCGCCCCAGGAGGCGCGCATGTCTGAGCCGTTGAGTCCTGTGATCTCGATCGGCGGGGTGGCCGAGGCAATGGGCGTGACGCCCGGTGCCGTCCGCAAGTGGGAGGCGTCCGGCCTTATCCCGCCAGCGATCCGCGTCCAGCCAGGCAGCCGGCGGGTCTACCGCGTCGACGACTTGACGATGATCAGGGAGCGCGTGGAAGCAAAGCGTGCGGCCGGGCGGCAGCAGAGCGACCGGGTGTCGGTCGCATGACAAGACCCCCTGGGGACGGTTAGCCGCCGTCACTCCCCAGGGGGTCTCATCACAGGAGCGGATTCCTATGTCGAATCATATACCAAACGAGCCACCACGCAAGGTTCCCGACACCCCGCCGGTCTTCGACGTTGACCTCTCCCGGATCTCCACGCGTCGCCTCGTCCTCCAAATGGTCATCGCTCAAGCCGTCAACGACACCCCGCCGACCCTCCGCCGTCGCGGCCTTAGCCTTGATGACGTGAGAGCCGAACTCCGGCGGCGCTCGCGCCACGGCGTGGGGGTGCGGTGATGGGCCTTGCAGCCACGAATCACCCGCTCCACTCCGGATACCGCGACATGGGCACGGCCCATCTGATCGAGGAGGCGGAGTGCTGGACCTGGGATCTGGCCTCGCTGGAGGCCTCCGCAACCGCCGATCCCGACTCGGTTCAGTTCTTCCCCGAGTCGCGGGACTTCATCCTGCACAAGCTCACCGAGATCAACACGGTTCTCGAGGAACGGCGCAACGTCCGGGGCAGCGTGTGGGCGCCGAAGTGGCCCGTCAATCGCACCAGTCGCCGCGCCGAACTCGACCAGATCAAGCGCGAGGTCGACCTCGTGGAGTTTGTGCAGCGCGTCACGCCAACCCGGCTCCGTCGTGCCGGCCAGGAGTGGGTGGGACTCTGCCCGTTCCACCAGGAACGAACCCCAAGTTTCTACGTCAACCCGGAGAAACGAGTCTGGATCTGCAGGGGCGCCTGCCAGCGCGGCGGGAACATCTTCCACTTCACGATGCTGGCCTTCGGCATCACCGAGTTTCGGGACGTCGTCACGTTTTTGACCCCGATCGCCGAGGTAGGTGGCCACAATGGCTGACCCGATCCCCGGCCTCGCATCCTTCGGCCTCCTCAACGAGTTGCTCGGCGAGCGAGCCGACTTCGACGGCGCCGCCGAGATCGCAGCCCTCAAGGCCGAACTGGCAGCCGTTACGCGAGAACGTGACCTCCTCCGGCTCCAGGTCGAACGGATGCAGGAAGCGGCCTTCCTCGACCATCAGGTGCGACAGAACGCCCACGTCAAGCCCGAGCGGGAGACGATCGTCGCCTTGGCCCGCGAGTACGAATCAGCCATCGAGGCGAAGAAGGCCGATGCTGATGGCTTCGTCCGCATCCGTCGCCGCACGCTCGCGGCCAACACGGGCCGTGACCCCCGGACCATCAGCCGGGACCTCGGGATGGTCGAGCGCTTGGGCTTGGGTGATTTCAAGCGGGAGGACCACCAGGTCGATGTCGGCGTCGATGGTGACGGCGTGATTCTGACCGCACCATCGACCGATATCTGGTTCCGCCCTGCCATCGACGCCCGCACCATGCGCAAGCGGGCCAGCGAAGTCACCGCCGAAGAGCGCAAGGCGGCCACGGGCAAGGTGCACACCCACGGGGGGGCACGGGAGATCGTCGTCTGTCCCGACCACCCGACCTCGCCAATCCGTAAGGAGTGGCGGACCTACTGTGGCACGTGTAACAAGCCGCTCGACAAGGGCGAGGACAAGATCAAGCCGCCGGCTGATGCCGAGGGTATGGACATCTTGTCCACCAATCGTAAGAGCAGCGACCGATCACCCGCTCGCTGCTCCGTCGACGACCCCCTAGACAAGTTGTCCACACCCCCCGCTCCCATGATCCCGGTGGAGCCAGCCGGCTGGTGGCCCGCTTCCACGTCGATCACCCCGCTTACCGACATCGCCTATGGGAGGGACGCGCCATGACGCGCTGGAAGCGCCAGGAGCGCGAGATCGCCGCGACCCTCGGCGGCACACGCCTCCCCAACAACGGCGCCGGTCAGCCGGATGTCCGCGCCGGTCGCTACGCCGTGCAGGTGAAGGCCCGCGCAACCTTGCCGGCCTGGCTGACGGGGGCGGTGGAGCAAGCCGAACGCGACGCCGATGCCGGCGAGATCCCGGTCGTGGTGCTCTCCGAGGTGTCGCAGGGACGGAAGGCCCGTCGCCTCGTGGTGATGGCGTTCAACGACTGGCGGGATATGACCACCCACGACATACCCGAGCCAGCGCAGGAGGTGGCCTAGATGTCGCGGGAGATGCCGAAGGCCCGCCGTCGCGGAAAGCGGCACGACTTCCCCGCCACGCGCCAGCCCAGTCGCCTGTTGGAGCAGAGCCGCCGGCAACGGGAAGCGGACCTCGTCGCGGTCGACTGCCGCGCCTGCGGGGAACTGCTGGCGACGGTGGTGCTGGGAGCTGAAGCCTTCTGCGGGACGTGCGGCGTCTGGACGTCGAGCGTGGGTGGTCCAAGCAGCGGAGGCCAGGCGGGGAGCAGAAACGCCGAGGTACCCGAATGAAAGCCGAGCGATGCCAGGCCATTACCAAGAGCGGCAGCCCGTGCGGAGCCACGCCCGTGCCCGGAGACACCCTCTGCGCGTGGCACTCGCCGGCCTGGGCCGAGAAGCGGCGGCAGTGGAGCAAGAAGGGCGGCGCGGCCCGCTCCAACAGGGCCAGAGCGGCAAAGCGCCTGCCGGCCGAGTCGTTGACGCTCGCCGAGGTGCAGGGACTCCTGTCCGTGGCCCTGAAAGGCGTGCTGGCCGGTCGGATCGAGCCGGGTGTTGCCAACGCCGTCGCCAATGTGGCGCGGACGATGACGACCGTCGCTGAGGCTGGCGAGCTGGAAGAACGGATCCGCGAACTGGAAGAGGCCGCGGGCCTGACCGATCGGAGACGAGCATGAAGGACGCAAGCCGACGCCTCGATCGGCTCGAGGTGATCTGGTCCAAAGCTGAGCGGCCGGCCTGGCTTGCGGCGCTGGAGGAAGAGGCCGACGAGACGGCCGAATCCATCGCGTTGCGCCGGCACCTCTTCGTCCGAGCCCAGCGTCGTTACCTGGCCGAACATGGCAAGCCGCCGACTTCGCAGGAAGCGGACGGTGCCGAGTTCGCCGAGCGGGAGCGGCGGGAACTGGCTGATCTGGTCCTCGCTCAGGAGACGCTCGGCGTGGATGCCGGCTGGGAGGTGTGGCTGGCCGAAGGCGCGGACTGGCCTCAGCTCGCCGGGCGCCCGAACGATGCGGAGAGCTACGCCAAAGACGTCGCGTACTTCACCGGGTCGCAGGACCGGCTGCGGGACTCGCCGAGTCTTGCCGCGTGGCGGGAGCGGACCGGATGGCAGCTGACTGCGGAAGGAGTGCCGACATGAGCGACTACGGTAAGCGCCTCACCCGGTTAGAGATCGTGTATCGGCGGCCGAAAGACCCGGGCAAGGTGACACCCTTCGATCCGTCCCTCCTGACGGACGACGAGACGACGGAACTCGGCGAGATCTACGCATCCATGCAGGCCGTCGACGTGGGGCCGGTCCCACTTGGCCGCCGCGCTGACATCAGGGCGCGGCTGGACACCCTGACGGATGAGCAACTCGAGCGATTGGAAACCTTGCAGCGCAAGGGCTGGGGGATGACGACATGGCGACAGTAGGAGCGATGGCCCCGCACGAGCAACGCGCCCGGGAGCGGCTGCTGTCGGCCGCGACGGCGCTCGCGCCGCGTGTGGGGATGGAGCCGCCACAAGAGCGCCCCGGGAAGGAGCCGATCGTGACGGCCAAGAGTCTCCAGGACGTTGAGTGCCTGGCGGTGCTGGCCGAGGCGCTGGTCGTCTTGGCCGGCGAACTGGACGAACTGAAGGCCGCACGGGCGGCGACGAAAGGAGCGCGGTGATGGACGGAATCGAGTACCACGAGAGCCAAGCGAAGCTGTTGCGGGAGACGCGCCGCAAGCACGACGAATGGATGAAGGGTGTCAACGCCCTGAAGGAAGAGGCGGCCCGGGAGGCGGAGGAAAAGCGGGCGGCTGATGCTGCGGCACGAGCGGAGGCGGCCGACGCGACGTTTGTGGCCCAGCTCCGCCGGCGGTACATGGCCTCCGACGCCACCGCAACGGAACAGCAGTTCCAAAAGGACTTGCCCGAACTGCGGCGCCTTCATCGGCTCAATGCGGTGGCCGGGGCCAGCACGGAGGACGACAAGGCCCGCGCCCGCTTCGTGCGCCAGTACCAGGGCTGATCGGTGGAAGAGGCGCTAGCCACCCTTGTCCGCGGCGCGGCACGGGTGGCGACGATCGATCGGCTGGACCTTGCCCTCGCCCAAGCCGCGACCTATCGCCGGGCGCTGGTGCCTCTGCCACCTCCGGACCATGGCTGGCTCGTGGATCCCCGGGCGCCCGGATCGCCGGGTTACTGGTCCAAGATCGGCCGCTACATGGACGCCGTCGCGGCACGCATCGAGCCGGCCGAACCGGACCCGGCCTGGGTCGCGGTGATCCCGCCCGGGCCGCGGCTGCTCGGCCTCTGCCCATTCGGGAGCATGGAGTATCTCGGTCTCATGGCGCGTAAAGCGCCCGAGGTGCCGGCCCGCCTGGTCAGCGCCGATGTTGCGATGCCGTTCGCGGTGACGGCGATCACCACCCGGGCCGTCTGGGTGGTGCTGCCCGGCGACGTGGTCTACGACGCCACGGTCCGGGCGTTCTTTCGCCGAGAGAGTTACGAGCACGTCCTGAAGGCCCGACCAACGCGGAGCCTGAGCGCTCAGGACGTGCTTAACGAGCTGTTCCTGGGGGCCGCGACGTGGTGAGTCCTGCGGCGCTGGGGGTGGAGGCCACACCGAGGACGCCGGCCGAGGCGGCGGGCGAGGGGGGTAGGGTCTCCCGGATGGGACCGACGGGGCGGTTATCTCGAACGCTCGCACGGCACGGCCCAC
>JADDPH010000028.1 GCA_016781925.1 Sphaerobacteraceae bacterium
ACCACCGGCCCAGGACCATGCCCTGGTACGGGCGACGCACGCGTCGCCCGCCCGTCGCCCGAACATCCGCCTGCAAACCCGGCTGATTCTCCACCGCGGCGTTCGTCAGCCGGCTTGAGCCGGCTTCGTAGTGTGAGCGCGGAGGTTTACCCCTGCGACAAGCCGCACCGACAACCATCCGTGCCGCCGGATCCCCGCCCCCCAACCCGATGGCCCGGGGGTCAAAACCCTCCCCCAGCCCCTATCCCCCAGCACCCCGCCCCCATCACCCCCGAAAAACGCCGAAGGGGACGACCATCGCCGCCCCCCTCGCCGTCTTGAGTGCGAATGGTGTCCTGCCGGCTCTGCCGTCTACCGGTCCGAACCGACCTCGCGGAACTCGCCCTCGACGGTCGCGTCGTCCTCGGCCCCCGCGGTGGCCCCAGCGGTCTCCCCGAAGCCGTTGGCCCCGAAGTCCGCGCCAGCGCCGTCGGTGCCCTGGGCGCCCGCCGCCTCGTACATCGCCGTCCCGACCTTGGTCAGGCTCTGGACCATCTCCTCGTAAGCCGGCTTCAGCCGGTCCGCGTTCTCGCGGTCCTTGTCGAGGACCTCCTTGACCGCCTGGACCTTGCCGTCCAGCTCGGCCTTCAGCTCGCTCGGGATCCGGTCGCCGTGCTCGGACAGGGTCTTCTCCGCCTGGAAGACCATCCCCTCCGCGTCGTTGACCAGTTGGATCGCCTCGCGCCGCTGCCGGTCCTCCTCGGCGTGGGCTTCCGCCTCCTGGACCATCCGCTGCACCTCAGCGTCAGACAGGCCAGAGGAGCCGGTGATCGTGATCTTCTGCTCCTTGCCGGTGGCCTGGTCCTTCGCCGTCACGTTCACGATGCCGTTGGCGTCGATGTCGAACGTAACCTCGATCTTCGGCAGCCCTCGCGGCGCCGGTAGGATCCCGTCCAGGATGAACCGGCCCAGGCTCTTGTTGTCGTTCGCCAGCGGCCGCTCGCCCTGAAGGACGTTGATCTCCACCTGCGGCTGGTTGTCCGAGGCCGTCGTGAAGGTCTGGCTCTTCCGGGTCGGGATGGTCGTGTTCCGCTCGATCAGCGGGGTGGCCACGCCACCCAGCGTCTCGATGGAGAGCGTCAGCGGGGTGACGTCCAGGAGCAGGATGTCCTTGACCTCGCCGCCGAGCACGCCGCCCTGGATCGCCGCGCCAATCGCGACCACCTCGTCCGGGTTGATGCCCTTGTTCGGCTCCTTGCCGAAGAACTGCTGCACCTTGCGCTGCACCGCCGGCATCCGCGTCTGGCCGCCGACCAGCAGCGCCTCGTCCACCTCACCCTTACCGAGCCCGGCGTCCCGGAGCGCGGCCTCCATCGGCGGACCGGTCCGCTCCACCAGCCCGTTCACCAGCTGCTCCAGCTTGGCCCGGGTCAGCGTCACGTTCAGGTGCTTCGGGCCGCTCGCGTCCGCCGTGATGAACGGCAGATTGACGTCCGTCTGCTGGGTGGAAGAAAGCTCGATCTTGGCCTTCTCCGCCGCCTCCTTCAGGCGCTGAAGCGCCATCCGGTCCTTCCGGAGGTCGATGCCCTCGGTCCGCTTGAACTCGTCGGCCAGGAAGTCGATCAGCACCTGGTCGAAGTCGTCGCCGCCGAGGTGGGTGTCGCCGTTGGTTGCCATGACCTGGAACACGCCCTCGGACAGGTCCAGGATGGAGATGTCGTAGGTGCCGCCGCCCAGGTCGTAGACGGCGATCTTCTCGTCGCCCTTCTTGTCCAGGCCGTACGCCAGCGCCGATGCGGTCGGCTCGTTGATGATCCGCTGCACGTCCAGGCCGGCGATCCGCCCGGCATCCTTGGTCGCGTCGCGCTGGGCGTTGTCGAAGTAGGCCGGAACGGTGATCACCGCCTTGTCGACCTTGTCGCCCAGGTAGGCCTCCGCGTCGGTCTTCAGCTTCTGCAGGATCATCGCGGAGATCTCCTGCGGGCTGTACCAGCGGTCACCCATCTTGACCTGAACGTCGCCGTTCGGCGCGGCCTGCAGCTTGTAGGGAACCAGCCCCTTGTCGCGCTGGACAGCCGGGTCGTCGAACTTGCGACCCATGAACCGCTTCACGGAGAAGACCGTGTTCTCCGGGTTGGTCACGGCCTGCCGGCGGGCAAACCGCCCGACCAACCGCTCGCCGTTGCCCGTCACCGCCACCACCGAGGGGGTAAGCCGCTCACCCTCGGCGTTCGGGATCACCACCGGCTCGCCACCTTCGATGGTGGCCATCACCGAGTTGGTCGTTCCAAGGTCAATGCCAATCGTCCGTGCCATCGCTCTCTGCTCCTCCCGCCGCTGCCGGCGGTTCCAGGTCCGCGCCGCGGACCCGCATGTACCTCGTTCCTACCTACCGCCAGCTACCAACTACGCAACCGGCTTGTCACCCGTCTTGACCATCGCTGGCCGCAGCAAACCGTCGCCAAGCTTGTAGCCCGTCTGATAGACCTCGACGACCACCTCGCCGCTGCTGCCGGGGTCGGTCGCCACCGCCTCGTGCAGGGCCGGGTCGAACGGCTGGCCCAGAGCCTCGATCGGCTTCGCCCCCGCCCGCTCCAGGATCGCCGCCAGCTTCTTGCCGATCATCGCCGTCCCGGCAACCCAGCCGGTCTCGCGCTGCTCTTCCGGCACCGAGGCCATCGCCCGCTCAAAGTCGTCCAGCACCGGCAGCATCTGAAGCAGCAGGTCGCGGCCGGCGAGCTGGCGCGCGGTGGCCCGCTCCTGCTCCGTCCGCCGCCGGAAGTTGGCGAACTCGGCAAGCGTGCGCTGGAGATGATCCAGGTAGCCGTCCCGCTCCGCGATCACCGCCTCAAGCTCGGCGCCGTCTACCTGGCCTTCCGTTTCACCGTCGGCAGTGGCCGCGACCGCCTCCTCCACCTGCTTCGTCTGTGTCTCCGTCACGTCCAAGCTCCTACATTCATCCAATGCCGGCGCTCGGCCACCCGAATCCCGGCTGCCGGCAACTCGTCTACGCGCTGTAGAGGTCGGCCATCAAGTCACTCATCAGCCGCGCCATGTAGCGTACCGATGAGATGGAGCGCCCGTAGGCCATTCTGGTCGGCCCGAGCACCCCGAGGATGCCCGTGACCGCCCCGTCCACCCCGTAGGTCGCAAGAACGACACCGAACCGCCGCAGCTCGTCGGCCGGATTCTCGTCCCCGATGAAGACCTGTACCTCACGGCCGCCGCCAACCTGGGGCAGCACGGCGCTCAGGAAGGCTCCACCGCGAAGGAGTTCCAGCACGCTTTGGGCGTCCGCCCCGGCAAACTCGGGCTGCCCAAGAATGTTCTCCAGGCCCGAGTGGCGAACCTCCGTCCGCTCCACCGCGTCCAGATCCCGCAGGGCGGCCACCAAATGGTCGAGCACGAACCGGGCGGCGGGATCGGCACCCTGGACCCGGGTGGCAACCTCGTCCGCGGTCAACCCACGGACCTCCGGCACGACGGCGTCGGCCAGGCGGCTCAAGGCGTCCTGCTCCACCTCCTCCGGCCAGTGCACCATCACCTGCCGGATCAGGCTTTCCTGGGTCACAAGGATCAGCAGCGCCAGGCGCGGCTGCAACGCTATCAACTCGAAGTGGCGGAGACGAGGCACCGCTGGACGGGGCGCAGTCACCACCGAGATGTTGCCCGCCGTCTCCGCGAGCACCGAAGCCGCGAGGCCAATCCACTGATCGAGCTGGACTTCCACCTGCCGAAACTGGTGCCGAATCATGATCTGGTCGGTGGAAGGCAGCTCAACCGCGTCCATCAGGTGATGGACGAAGTAGCGATAGCCCTGGTCGGTCGGCACCCGCCCGCCAGAGGTGTGGAGATGCTGCACGAAGCCGGCCGCTTCCAGTTCGGCCATCTCGTTCCGGATCGTGGCCGAGGAAACGCCAACGGGGTAGCGCTCGGTCAGCCCCTTCGAGCCAACAGCACGCCCGGTCCCAACATACTCCTGCACGATCAACTTAAGGATCGCCTGCTGTCGCCCGGTCAGGGGCGGCGATGCAGGCGCTTGGCCCTCAGCCATGGCCACCTCCGATTAGCACTCTCCAATCCCGAGTGCTAACTGCCGCAGGATAACAAGGTTGCACGGTTGCTGTCAAGGTGAGACCACGAAGTGAAGGGCGGGCGGATGCTGTCGGGTGCGAGCCCACAAGAGAGACGAGCCGGAAGCGTGGCGTGGAGACCGAAGGGGTCAACGGATGAGACTGCCACGCCTAGACGGGCATCCTCAGTCAATCTGGCCGGGAAGATGACCGTTGCCGCTGATCGACCCATCCTGCGGGCGACGTCCAAAGAGGCGCTGCAACAGACCGGGCCGCTTCGGTGGCTTCGCCGCTTCTTCCAGTCGGCGTCGCAGTCCTGGCTCCAGGTGAGACCGGTCCGGCCAGACGACCTCTGCCCCAGGCGGACTCCCGCCAGGCGTCCACGGGGCGAAGACATCCATCGCCTCGTAGAGACCAAAGTTTCGCTCCCGCGCGTAGGCGCAGGCCTGAATGAGGAGCCCCAGCGTCGGCACGGCGTCAAGCTCGGCCTCGGCAAGCCGGCGCAGCAGGCGCACCGTTCGCGCCTCAATGAGCCGCTCCAGATCCGGTACCAGGCGGGCCGGCACATGAGCGCCGCCCATCCCGCCTCGCCCCAAGTCCAGCCGGATCGGCATCGACCGCGCCGCCATTGTTGCCAAACCGGCATCTCCGAACAGCCGTGCCGGGGGGCGGACCAGCATCCCCACCCCACGATCGATCCTCGCCTCGAGCACCGTCGGCACCACCCCGTCTCCGAGGAACGACGGGTGAGCGGCCGCGAGGAATCGACCGAGGCCTTGGCTTACCAGGTTTGCGCCGGTCTCGTCTCCCTGGCATGCCGCTTCGTAACCCCGGCGAGCCTGCTCCATCGCCTGTCCTGCCCAGGCCCGATCATGAGGTGGCAGATCGACGTCAGCACCAACCAACGCGTCCGCATAGCGACGCACCACAGCGGGATCAAGCGGGTGAAGCGAACAGCGATCCATCAAACTCCTGACGACGTCGCAGCATCGGCGCGGTGCACGAGCCGTCGTGGCCACACGCGGACGAACGCTGTAGGCGCACGAGCCGGCCTACGCGATCTCCACGAACCCTGGCGTGATGCGCGCTTCCCGCACGCCCTGTTCCAGGCGGACCGGCAGCCCCCGACTTGCCAGCACCTCGTTGGCGTCGACCTCCACTGTCCGCTGGCCGACGGGGTAGACCCCGGGACGGCTCCCGAGGGTCTCCAGAAAGCGATCCACGAGACCCGCCACCGGCAGCCCGGCCGGTGCCCGCAAGTCAGCGATCCGGATTCGGAGCCGACCTTGCGGTGTCGCGGTCAACTCGACCGTCACCCCAAGCTCGGCGGCCATCATGAACTTCTTGACCTTCACGCGCACGTCGGCGCTGCCATCTCGCAGCTGGCTTTCCACGGAGCGGACATCAAGATCAAACCGGCGCTGCGCCTCTCCCATCGCTTCCCGCACGATCTTGCCGACGCCCGCCTCGGACACCCGGATCCGCTGCGTATTGACAATCGCCACCGGCGGACCCTCTGCCGCCGGCACCAAGGTCACCGCCACGTCCGAGAGAAGCACGTCCCGATCTTCCACGTCGTTCCCCCCTCGGATCATCACCCACTCATCCAGCCCGTACCTTCCCAGCGGAAATCGGCGGACGTGGACAGCACCCCGCCCCGGTCACGCAGTGCAACGGATCACTGGGCCAAGGCCATTCGCAACGATTCGGGGGCCGGGGTGGCAACGGTTACTGGCGTGACGATCCGATTCACCAAGGCAGCTGTTCCCGCCACACCGAGCCGGCGCATCACCAACTCGAACCGCAGCTCCAGGTCCGCCATGATCCCGTCTCGCGTCTCCGCCGGCAGGTCCCAGAGGCGGCGCTTGAACGGCCCGAACCCCTTCTTCCGTGTCGTGTAGTAGAACTGGGCGTCCGTTTGGCCTGGCTTCCGCTCGTCGGCATGATTGGCTGCCAGGTAGGCGTACATCTCAGCCTTGAGGGATGCTGGGAAGGCGCCGCTCTCGTAGATCATGTTTTGAAACGCGGTCGCGAGATGCACCTCAATCGCATTCGCTTCGGCGAACCGACTAAATGCCTCCTCGGGCAAGGTGGAGGCTCCGTGCTGGACCGCGCCACCAAGTCCGTACTCATCCCGTGCCGCCCGGGACAGCGCCGCCAAGGTCGCGAAGTCCACCTTCACCTCAGCGATAGAGCCGTCCGCAAGCGGGACGCCGCCGTGGCTGGTGCCCGTCTGGACGCTAATCTTGCTGATGCCAGGGAGGTCACGGCCCGCGGCCTCTCCTGCCCGCTGCAGGGCCGGCACGTACCCCTCCATGAAGGCGTGCAAATCCTCGACGGTGCTGTTCTCCTTGCCCACCTCGCCGATCTCGCCGCCAACAGAGACCGTCACCCCGGTCGGCTCGATCTCACGGATGAATGCCGTCAGCTCGGCCGTGTGGCGGAAGTTGATCTCCTGCTGTTCGGCCAGCGTCGGGAGGGAGATGTCCACCAGCGTCGAGGCGTCAATGTCGATGTTGTAGAACCCTGCCTCGATCGCTTCCCGCGCCAAGTCCCGGACCGCCTGGATTTCGGCCACCGGATCCTTAGCGTACTTCCCGACGTTCGCTTGGAAATGATCACCCTGGATGAAGACCGGTCCTTGGTGCCCCTCCTTGATCGCCGACGCCAGCGCCGCGGTGGCGTACTCACCCGGCCGCTGATCGGTGTACCCCATCTCGGAGCGAGCGATCTCGAAGAGCACGATCTTGTTCTCCGTGCTCTTGGCCGCACGAAAGATCGCCCGCATCACGTCGTAGGTCAGACCACGGACATTGATCGCGGGGGCGGTCGCATGGGCGTAGGCTCCCTGACCACCCGCGCTATACAGATCGTGGATCGAGGCCGGGAACGCCCCAAGCGCCGGGGCCGCGGACCGGATCAGCCACCGGCTGGTCGCCTTCAGCGGCTCGTCCCCGAAAACGGCGCTGTAGACCAGGCGGTCGACCATCTGCTCACGGAACCCCGCCGCGTCCCGCACGTCGAGCCCCTCGCGATGTGGGGTGGCGATGCCATCCATCGCCTGGCGAAGCTGGGCGAGATCGGCAAACGGCGTGGGCGTCATCAGCGGCTCCTCGTGTTCACGAATCCCAACATGACCCGGACCCACAGGCAGGCAGGTGAGGGGCGCAACGCGCACGACACCGCCCCGCGGGCGCCGGTATTCTACCGGACGGCTTCCCGCGGGGCGGTGCCCCAAAATCTTCCTCGGGTTCGAGGCCGGCGCGCCCCGACTGCCAAGAACGGCAGGATCTATTGGACGGTGAGGGTGCCGACCATCCCGGCC
>JADDPH010000042.1 GCA_016781925.1 Sphaerobacteraceae bacterium
CGTGGCGATGGCGGAGGAGCGGGCCGCGCTCGACGGCCGGACCGCTGCCCTGGCGGCGCTCACCGAGGCGATGAGCCGTCGGACGAGGCTGGCGGAGGAGCACGCCCGGATCGCGAAGCTAGTCGAGCGGGCAGACGCGCGGACGAGGGCGGCAGACGCGCTGGACCGGATGTACCGGGAGTTCACGCGGTTCGATCAGTACGTGGCGGAGCGGGTGACGCCCCAACTCGCCGAGCACACCGGGGAACTGCTGGCTGCCGTCACCGAAGGCAAGTACGACCGGGTCGAATTCGACGAAAATTACGGATTGGAAATCTACGACGGCGCGGACGAGAAGTTCCCGATGGACGACTTCTCCGGTGGGGAGCGGGATGTCGCCGCGCTATGCGCTCGCCTCGCACTCTCCCGGATGGTCGGCGGTCAGGCGGCCCACCCACCGGGCTTCTTGGTCCTGGATGAGGTGTTCGGGTCGCTGGACCGGGAGCGGCGGGCTCAGGTGCTGGAGACGCTTGGCTCCCTGGCAGCGAGCACCGAGGCGTTCCACCAGCTTTTCATCATCAGCCACGTCGACGACGTGCGCGCCTCGCCGATCTTCAACCAGATCTGGCGGGTCACCGAGACGGCGGAGGGTGTCAGCCAGCTTCAGGACGTGACCCTGATGAGCGGGGCGGACGAACTGTAGGGCGGCGGGGCCGCTTGGCTGCATTCCGCGGCCCGTCCGGTCGACCGCGCGATGGTGCAGGGTGGTCCCGACAGCATACCGGGGCGAGGTGTACCTCGCCCCGGTAAATCACATCCTTTGACGACGAAGCATTGCAGGCCAAACCCTGCGAACCCCGGAGGGTTAGGCGGGCTTGGTATCTACATCGCCCACGACGAAGCGGCTCGCCGAGCTGGACGTCACGGTGCTGCTCCCCGCGGCGTCGTTGGGGTCGCCTGCGCAGACAGCATCGGAAACCACCACAAGTTCCTCGCCAATGTTGGTGACCTGCTCGACGGGGATCATCCGGTTGCTCTTGAAGAACCCGGGTGACGCCTCGATGCCGGTGATCCGATATGTCACCGGGTCGAACTCCAGTGACGCGATCTGTCCAACCATCGTGCCGCCCTCGGTCAGGACCTTGCGCTTGGTCAACTGCTCGGCGTCGAGGAGCCCACCGTAGGTCGTATTCGTTGCGTCTCCGCGGGCTGCGGACGTGTCGGTCAACGTCAGGGCGTCGGGACCCAACGAGTGGACATCCTTGGCGTCGACAACCAGGCCATGGTCAGGATCGGAACTGAGCAGCCCGTGGCCCGCGCTCACGGAGAAGCCAACCACCTGCTTCTGGACCGGATCAACGAAGATGTGGTTGACCGAGCCCAACTTCTTGCCGTCGGCGATGCTGATGACGGACAGCCCCTTGACGTGTTTGCTATTCATGACCTCGTTCCTCCCGGCTCGTAGGCGTTAGCATCCCGCGGTTCCGGCTCCAGAACCATGACCGCCCGGCTGGAATCCATACGGCGTCGGGCGCACGTCATATGCCAGCGCTCCGGCACCATCTCGAGCCTCGCTACCATTCAGCCACTGACCGTCCGAGGCCGGTCGATGGTGGAGGAGACGGCGAACCGGGCCTTGGAGACCACCATCACGCTGCCGCCGTCTCCTTTGCACCAGCCGGACGCGAGCAAGTGCGTGCTCTCACCCCCGCATCTACCCGTGAAGTTGAGCTCGTTGTCCTCGACGCGATGATGTGGAGCGTGAGACGCGAGATCGCCTCGTTCATCATCGGGCGCACAATCTCGGTATCCGCCCTTTACGGCACGACCTGCGGCCTCGCGTCGGATCGGAGACCTTGCCGCAGGAGAGGCTTCTGTGACAGGCGATATCTCTCCCTACATTAGGCCCCGCGCGGAGCCGCCGTCGACCTGGATGGTGACGCCAGTGACGTAGGAGGCGGCTGGAGAGGCGAGGAAGACCACGACGTTGGCAAACTCCTCGGGCTCTCCCAAGCGGCCCATTGGGATCTCCTGGGCATCCTCCGCCAGCACCTCCTCCATGGTGCGGCCGCTCGTCTCGGCGCGGCTGGCGGCTAGGCTGGTAATCCGATCGGTCATGGTGGGGCCGGGGCAGACGTTGTTGATCCGGATGTTGCGACCGGCGAACTCCGTCGCCATGCTCTTGGCGAGGCCGATGACCGCGGTGCGGGCCGTGTTGGAAAGGATCAGGTGGGGAATCGGCTGCTTGACGGAGATGGAGACGATGTTGGTAATGCTGCCGCCGCCGCGCGCCTCCAGGTGTGGCAGCGCGGCCCGGGAGAGGCGGAGGGTACTCATCAAGTTGAGCTCCAACGCCGCGAGCCACGGCCCGTCCTCGGGGAAAGAGGCGAAGGTACCCGAGGGCGGACCACCCGCATTACAGATGAGCAGGTCCAGCCCGCCGCGCCGGGCCACGGTCTCGTCGATGAGGCGCTGGATGTCGTGCGGGTTCCTGACATCCCCAACGATCTCCAACACGTCGCCGCCGGTCTCGTCGCAGATCGCCGCGGCGGTCGCCGCGATCGTCTCGGGATCGCGGCCGTTGACGGTGACCAAGGCGCCCTCGCGCGCCAGGGTCGTTGCCACGGCGCGTCCGAGTCCCTTGCTGGAGGCAGCGACGATCGCCACCTTGCCGCTGAGTCCCAGGTCCATCCGTCTTCGCTCCCTTCCTTCGCCCACCCGGTCAGGTCGGGTCGCATTCTACCCGGCGTTTCGTGGGCCAGGAGGCTAGCGCGGCTGGGAAAGGGGACCTATCCTTCGCCGCATGACGTACGGCACCCGCAGCAGGACCCGTGACACGACTCGCCTCGCCACCCCGCCGGGTGGCTTAGCGGCACGTCGGGAGGCGATCGCCGCGGAGGCGGTCACCTTTCCAGTGCTCGTGGGGCTCGTCCACTTTGTGATCGTCCAGCTTGCGGCGAGCATTGCCTACCTGAGCGGCACGCCGCGTGAGGATTCGGCGCCGTACCGGTACGTCCCGGTCCCGATGGAGGGACTTGCCCACGTGCTGGTGGAACCGCTCCGCCAGTGGGATGGGTTCTGGTACAAGCTGATCGCCGAGCAGGGGTACGGCGGCCCCCCACCCAACGACGCGTTCCCCGCGTTTTGGCCGCTCTACCCCTGGTTGATGGCGGCGGGGAGCCGGCTGACCGGCGCCTCCGTGGAAACGGCCGGCTGGGTCATCTCCCATGTCGCCTTCCTGGTGGCCCTCACGCTGCTCTACCGCCTGGTGGCGTTGGACTTCGACCGGCCGACGGCGCGGCGCACCCTACTGGCGCTGGCGCTCTTTCCGACGGCGTTTTTCTTTTCCGCGGTCTATACGGAGTCGCTGTTCCTGATGCTGGCCGTCGGCGCGCTGCTGGCGGCTCGGCAGGGGAACTGGCTGCTGGCCGGGATCCTCGGGGCGCTCACGGCGCTGACCCGGTTCCAGGGGATGCTGCTGCTTGTCCCGTTCGCGGTGCTCTTCCTCCAGCAGCACCGCTTCGAGCTGCGCCGGTGGTTCCCAAATGCCCTGTTCGCGGCGCTGCCTATCCTTGGCCCGGCGACCTTTGCCCTACATCTCGATCGAGCCGGCAAGCGACCGCTGGACTTCTACGACGCCCAGCAAGGATGGGACCGCTTCTCAGCGTCGCCTTTGGAGACCTTCCGCTGCGCCACGGTGGGCTGCGACCGACTCATCGAGCAGAATGGACGGCTAGTGCCTTACCGGGTTCAGGGGGCGGAATGGGGTTGGGTTGCCGATTTTCTCCGCAACCCGACATGGGAGTACCTAACGAGTGAGCCCTTTCGAAGCACGGTCATGAATAGCGATACTCTGGAGTTAGTCTGCACGCTGCTGTTCCTCGGCCTGGCCGCCGCTGGGCTGCGCCAGCTGCCGCTCTACCAGAGTGCCTACATCTGGCCGGCGCTGGTGCTGCCGCTCTTCGGGCCGTCCATCGTCCACCCGCTGTTCAGCCTGCCGCGCTTCGGGATCACCCTCTTCCCGCTGTTCATCATGCTCGTGCTGCTGCTGAAGCAACGGCGCTGGGCACTGCCGGCGCTGCTGATCTCGACGGTGCTGCTGGTGATCCTCACGGCGCAATTCGCCCAGTGGTACTGGGTCTCCTGACGGATTCAGGCGCCTCCATCCCCGTTCAAGCATCCCCCACTCGAGCTAATTGACAGCAGTGCACCGCGTCCGTACGATGGAAACAGTCGGACCGCGACGCATTGACCGTATGTCGCTCGGGCGTTCCGGCGGCGGGACTCTGCGGCGCGGTCAGGAAGCGAGGAGTGGCCATGGAAGCTCTCACCCGCGCTTGGAAGAACCTTGTCGCCCGCTTGTCCGGCCGGCGCAAGCGGTAGCGACTCCCCGCGTCACAACCCCTCTTCCCCGGGGATTTCCCGACATGGGGAAGAGGGGAGCCTTGTGTCTCGTTACGCGACGCTCGGACTCCCCCCAAGGGACCTGTGACCCGCGGGCCTCGCGACCGTCCTACCCGGGATCCGCGAACAGGGCTCCAAGATCAATCTGAATATCGGGGAGGATCCGGGAACCCGGGAAGCCATCGCCCAGGATTGGCTCGTAGCGCCCCTCGACCAACGTAAGCACCTGAAGTGCTTTAGCGTCTGGATCGATCAGCCAATACTCGCGCACCCCATAGGTGGCGTAGAGGGCCAGTTTGCGAATGCGGTCCTGGCGCGCCGTCGACGGGGAGAGGATCTCGACTACGAGATCCGGCGCGCCTGCGATAGCCTTTGGAGCAACGATATCCAGGCGATCGCGAGCGACGAAGAGGAGGTCCGGCACGACCACGTTGTACTCGGAGAGCTTGACGTCGACTGGGGCCATTAGCACCAAGCCGAGACGACGCTCGGCTACATGAGTGTAGAGTCGTATGAAGAGGTTCCCCAGAACGAACTGGTGGTTCGGCACGGGCGATGGACTCACGAACAACTCCCCTAAGATGATCTCGTGGCGCTGGCTGATATCCTCGGGGAGTGGTTCCAGGTCGGCATACGTCATTGCACGGGCCGCGTCGGTGCTCGTGGTCTCGGCAGTGGTCGCCATGCTGGCCCCCTCTCAATAGCATTGACTTCATGATGGTCGTCGGCTTCGTTTCCGTCAATCGGTGATCCGGCCTCCCCTCGTGACATCTGCTCGGTCTCGAACGTGCAGAGACCGCATCCCTACCGAACCGTTATCGTTAAGTCTCACTCCACAGGGCGGCACTGGCGTACACTTCGCCCGTCTTTGGATCGACGGAGGGGCGAGGCGCGGCCGCCTGGATTGCCGCGCGGGAGGGGACGGAACGTGGCGCAGGTCGAGGCACCGGTTCGGGAAGAACGCGCGGCGGCACAGACGATGACGGGCGGCCAGGCCCTCGTTGCGGCCCTACGGGGCGAAGGGGTCGAGACGATCTTCGGGTTGCCCGGCGTCCAGCTCGATGGCGCGTTTGACGCGCTCTACGACGCGCAGGAGCGGGGTGAACTTCGGGTCCTTCACACCCGCCACGAGCAAGCCACGGCCTACATGGCCGACGGGTTCGCTCGCACCACCGGTCGGGTTGGGGTCTGTCTGGTGGTGCCGGGACCGGGGTTGCTCAACGCCACTGCCGCTCTCTCCACCGCCTACGCCTGCAACTCACCCGTGCTCTGCGTCACTGGTCAGATCCAGTCGGACCTGATCGAGTTCGGGAGGGGGATGCTGCATGAGATCCCCAACCAACTGGAGATGGTTCGCTCCGTCGTCAAGCACTCCGCCCGGGCGGTAACCCCTGAGGCGATCCCGAACCTGGTCCAAGAGGCCTTCCGCCATCTCCACACGGGACGGACCCGCCCGGTGGAGATCGAGGTGCCGCCCGACACGCTCTTCGCCGAGGCCGAGGTGGGTCTGGTGCCCGCCGCAGCACCGAGGGATCGGTTCGCCGGCGATCCAGATCTGCTGGAACAGGCCGCGGAACGCCTGGGGGAGGCGAAGCAGCCCCTCATCTACGCTGGCGGTGGCATCCACGGAGCTGAGGGGTGGGACGAACTGCTGGCCCTGGCCGAGCTGCTCCAGGCGCCGGTGGTGGTGACCAGCAACGGCAAGGGTGCCATCTCCGACCGCCACCCGCTCTCCCAGAACGTCATCGCGGGCATGGAACTGTTCCCCCACGCCGACGCGATCCTCGCGGTCGGTACCCGGTTCGTGGACCCGGCGACGGCGCGGTGGAAGATCGAGCCTGGCCGGACCGTCATCCAGATGGACATCGACCCACAGGAGATCGGACGCAACTACCAGCCAGCGCTCGGGATCGAAGCTGACGCCAAGGCCGGGCTCGCCGCCCTGGTAGAGCGGGTCGGCCGCTACAGTGGCAGCCGCCCTAGCCGGACGGCCGAGTTGGAAGCCCTGAAGGAGGGTGTCGCGGCTCGCGTCAATGCCGTCAGCCCGCAGGCCGAGCTGGCGCTGGCGATCCGGGCCGAACTGCCGGATGAGGGCATCTTTGTCTCCGAGATGACCCAGATCGGCTACTGGTCCAACATCGGCTACCCGGTCTACCGGCCACGGACCTACATCACCCCCGGCTACCAGGGCACCCTCGGCTATGGGTTCCCGACCGCGCTCGGCGCCAAGGTCGGCAACCCCGGGGTGCCGGTCGTATCGGTCAACGGCGACGGCGGGTTCGGGTTCTGCCTGAACGAGCTGTCGACGATGGCTCGGCACCAGATCGGGGCGATCGCGGTCGTCTTCGACGACGGCGCCTACGGGAACGTGCGCCGGATCCAACGGGAGCAGTTCAACGGCCGGACCATCGCCTCCGACCTGCAGAACCCGGATTTCGTAAAGCTGGCCGAGGTCTTCGGGGTGACCGGCCGCCGCGCAGAAACGCCTGAGGCGTTGCGGACGCAGCTCCGGGAGGCGATCCGTGCCGACGAGCCGACCCTGATCCACGTCCCGGTTAGCCCGATGCCGAATCCCTGGACGACCCTCGGGCTCAGGTAATCGAAGACGGCAATCGGCGCCGCGCGACCAGGACACTGACGGGCGAGGGGGCGGTCGATCGACCGCCCCCTTCTCTTTGGTGACAACCGGGCGTTCGTTCCCCTGCCGTGCAGAGTGGGGGTATGGCAACGCCTACGATGCCGGGTGGTTCGCGTGGTCGAGGCGTCGCGCGATGACGGCCCAAAGGGGGTCGCCACCGAGCCAGCGGGAGCGGGGGCGGTGGACCTCGACGATCGGGCGGTCGAAGCCGCCGGCGGCGTGGAGGTAGGTGGCGACGAGCGCGGGGCGATCCTCCTCAGGGGTTTCTTGCCAGATCTGAACCGCCTTGGTGGGAA
>JADDPH010000129.1 GCA_016781925.1 Sphaerobacteraceae bacterium
CCTCCCGGACCCGTGCCTTGTGTTGCCGGAGCGTTCCGCGGAGGCCCGTGGGATCCCGGTACGTGGGCCGGTGATCTGGTCGGGAGGGCATGCCGGCGCCTCCGAGTCCTCATCCAAGGAACAGAGGGTCGGCTCGCTGCTTGTCTGCGGAAGGTTCTTGTCGCCCTAGTCCACAGGTGCGGTATCCCAGACGGCACCCATCCGTCACTTTCCGCCGTTCTCCTGGTATCCTCCCCGGCGGTCGTCTACCGCCGAGATGTTCCTTCCTGGCGGCCACTCCGGTTTCCGTCCACCCGCCAGCTCTAGGGGGTTCATGGCCACGTCCAGCATCGACACAACGCCTTCCGCCAGCCCTCTCAAGGACTGGCTGCTTAAGGGGTACACCCGGAAGGTCGAGGGTCCACACACGCAGGAAGGTCACCACCAGCACCCCTGGTGGCAGGTGATGTGCCTGACCGGCGTCGATTACTTCTCCACCCTCGGCTACCAGCCCGGCATCGCCGCCCTCGCCGCGGGCGCCCTCTCTCCGATCGCCACCCTGATCCTCATTCTCATCACCCTCTTCGGCGCCCTGCCGATGTACAAGCGGGTGGCCGCCGAGAGCCCCCACGGCGATGGCTCGATCTCCATGCTGGAGAACCTGCTCAAGTGGTGGCAGGGCAAGTTTCTCGTGCTCTGCTTGATCGGATTCGTGGCCACAGGCTTCGTCATCACGATTACCCTCTCCGCCGCGGACGCTACGGCCCACGTCACGGAGAACCCGTATACGGACTTCCTGCACGGGTTCGAGGTCCCGATCACCCTGGCGCTCATCGGGCTGCTCGGCGCGGTCTTTCTCAAAGGCTTCAACGAGGCCATCGGCATCGCTGTCGTGCTGGTCATCGCCTACATCCTGCTGAACGTGGTCGTGGTGATCACCGGGATGGTTCAGATCGCCCAGGACCCGGGCCTGGTCTCCAACTGGCAGGATTCCCTCTTCGAGGAGCACGGCAACCCTGTGCTGATGGTCGCCGCCGCCCTGCTGCTCTTCCCGAAGCTCGCCCTCGGTCTCTCCGGCTTTGAAACCGGCGTCGTCGTCATGCCCCTCGTGAAGGGAAACCCGACGGACACGCCACAGCATCCGGCTGGGCGCATCAGGAACGCACAGAAGCTGCTCACCGCCGCCGCGCTGATCATGAGCGTGCTCCTGCTCTTCAGCAGCTTCGTCACCACGGTCCTGATTCCCGCTGAGGAGTTCGAGGAGGGGGGCGAGGCGAGTGGCCGCGCCCTTGCCTTCCTCGCTCACGAGTACCTCGGTGATCTCTTTGGCACGCTCTACGACATCAGCACCATCTTCATCCTCTGGTTCGCGGGCGCGTCCGCGATGGCGGGCCTCCTTAACATCGTGCCTCGCTACCTGCCCCGCTATGGCATGGCCCCCGATTGGGCGAGGGCGACCCGGCCTCTTGTCCTGATCTTCACGCTGATCTGCTTTGTCGTCACCATCTTCTTCAGGGCGGATGTCAACGCCCAGGCCGGCGCCTACGCCACCGGCGTCCTGGCGGTCATCACCTCCGCCACGATTGCCGTGACCCTTTCCGCCCGCCGCCGCCGACAGCCGCGGGCAACCGTTGGGTTCGGTCTCGTCGCGGTCATCTTCGTCTACACGACCGCGATCACCGTGGTCCAGCAGTTCGAAGGTCTCCTGATTGCCATCGTCTTCATCATCGCCATCATCGTCACCTCGCTGGTCTCCCGTGTCTGGCGCACTACCGAGCTCCGTGCCCAGGATGTCGTCCTCGACGAGACCGCCCAGCGCCTGATCGACGAGGCTGCCCAGGACGGCGCCCTCCGCATCATTGCCAATCACCCCGATGAGCGCGACTCCCGCGAGTACCTCTTGAAGGAGCGCGAGCAGCGGGAGGACAACCACATCCCGCCCGGCGGACACGTCCTCTTCCTAGAGGTCACGGTCCGTGATGCCTCCGATTTCGCCTCGACCCTCCACGTCACCGGGGAGCAGATTGGCGGTCATTGCATCCTCCGGGCGGAGAGTCCTTCCGTCCCCAACGCCATCGCCGCCATCTTGCTCAAGCTTCGCGACCAGACCGGCAAGCAGCCACACGCCTATTTCGGTTGGACCGAGGGCAACCCCCTCAAATACCTGGCGCGCTACATCCTCTTCGGCGAGGGCGATATCGCCCCGGTTACCCACGAGGTCCTGCGGAAAGCCGAGCCAGACCCGGAGCAGCGCCCGGCCATCCACGTCGGCTGACGAAGGGAGCCGTTCGCTGGTCGGCCCCGCACCGGCCGGGCCGGGAGAAGCAGACACGCTCAGTCCCGGGGATCGCCTGCGCTCAACGTGAGCCGTGAAGTTGGTCGTCCGGGGAGAATTCACCATCGTGATAAACAACGATCGTCGGAACCGAAGCCGCCAGTCCCCCACCGTCCCGGCCGGGAACCTCTCGCAAGCTCCCACAGCCCGGCAGCCAGCACCATCCATCCAAGATCCAGCTCACCCTGGTGACCGGCGCCTGAGCGGGGAGCTTCGGAACCTCCTCGCGGGCTCCACCCTGCTTCTGGTGGTGGCGCTCTCGCTCACGGTCGCCGCTGCGGGGGATGGCGTCCTCTCGGCCGACCTCTCCATCGCCCGCCGCATCCAATCCGCTGACGGCCCAGTCGTTGACGCACTGGTGGCCGCCGGTGACCTGCTGGGCTCAACCCGGGTCCTGCTCGGACTGGCCAGCATTGTCCTCCTGGCGGCTGCCATCCGCCGGCGATGGGCAGACGTGGCCCTTGTGCTGGTGGCCGCCGTCTCCCAGTTTCTCGGTCTGCTGCTCAAGGCCGCCGCCGACAGCCCCCGCCCGACTCCGGATCTGATCCGGGTCACCGCCGAGTCGGATGGCGCCGGCTTCCCCAGCCGGACCACCATGGCCGCGCTGCTCACCTACGGCACCATTCTCTACCTCGCTGTCAGGTCCCCTGGAGCGTCTCGCCCCGCCGTCCGCTGGCCGTTGATCGTGGCCTTCGCCCTTGCGGTCCTGCTCGTCGGCTTCGAGCGGATCGCCGTCGGAGCGCACTGGCCGTCCGATGTTCTCGGCGGCTACCTCTGGGGTGGCGCCGTGCTGCTCCTCCTCCTCGCCGCCCACCGTCGAGGACGGGCCGCTGGCTAACTCCGCGCTCGTTCCCCGCGGCCGTCCCGCGCTGGTTCGCGGTATGCTCCTGAGCGGCGGGCCCCGGATTGCCTCCTCCCGTTCTCGTAGAGCGTGTCGCTCGTCGCCAGCAAGGAGTCCGAGCATCAACGTGTTGAGCGACCGCGCGGCACAGGCGACAACGGGTTCACCGATTGTGACCCGGGTCGGCACCGGCCTCCGGGATGCCGCCGGGACCATTCCCCCGCCCGGCTTGGTGCTGCTCGCGATCGGCTCCTACCAGCTTGGGGCGGCCATCGCCAAAGGTCTGTTTGCCACCCTCGGGCCTGGGGGCGCCGTCTTCCTGCGCGTCGGGTTCGCAGCAATCGTGCTGCTCGCCCTCGGACGGCCCCGCCTGCGGGGGCACGATCGGCCCGCCTGCACCGCGGCCATCCTGTTCGGACTCGCGCTGGCCGGCATGAACTTCGCCTTCTTCGCCGCCCTGGACCGAATCCCCCTCGGCACGGCCGTCACGCTGGAGTTCGTTGGTCCATTGGGAGTGGCCATCGTCGGGTCGCGACGGCGCCTGGATCTGCTCTGGGTCGTACTGGCGACCGCTGGCCTCGCCGCTCTGGCACCGTGGGGCGGCAGCGGGCTCGACCCGGTCGGGGTTGCGCTCGCGCTCTTCGCGGGCTGCTTCTGGGCCGGGTACATCCTGCTCGGAGTCCGCGTCGGCCGGGTCTTCGAGCGTGGTACCGGCTTGGCCCTGGCGATGGGCGTGGCCGCGATCGTGCTCACCCCGGTGGGTATCATCAGCGGAGGCATGAATATCCTCCACCCGAAGCTGCTCGTCGCCGGGCTCGGCGTCGCCTTGCTCTCCTCGGTGGTGCCCTACTCGTTGGAATTGGAGGCCCTGCGGCGGATGCCCGCCTCGGTCTTTGCCATCTTGCTCAGCTCCGATCCCGCCATCGCCGCTCTTGTTGGATTTCTTGCTCTTGGGGAAACCCTTGGGCTCCGTGCCCTCGGAGCTATCGCCTTCGTCACGGCGGCGGCGGTTGGCTCGGCCCGCTACGGCGCTCGCTTCCCTGGGGGGTAGATCTCCGGGGACCATGACGGAAGGCCGAACCCGATGACCGTCAATCTCCGAGTCGCGCTTGCGCTCCTCCTCGGTGCTTCGGTGCCGGGTGCGTCGACCTCGGCAGGTAAAAACTACAGCCCCCACAACATGCCGGATGCAGGGGAATCGTTTGGGGTCCAAACCGTCCCGGCGTCCGAGGTGTCGCCGGGCCTACACCCGAGGTTGCACGTGCCACGGGGTTGCACATCCCAAAACTGCCGGATGGTAAGGAAACGTGTGAGACTACCCGCTCATTGCCAGGCCGACCAGGTGCCGGGCAACCGCCAGCATGGAGTGTTGCTGCGCCTGTCGCAGGTCGACGACACGTAGGAGATTGCACGATGTCATCATGGAGACCTACGTTGGACGGGCGACGGTTTGGCGACGTCACGAGGGCATTGAGGGGCGGCTTCAGCCGGCGCGGACTTCTTCGCGGTGCCGTGGCCGGCGTGGCCGCCGCAGCACTCGGTCAACGTCCGGCCCGTGCCCAAGCTGAGCCGGGGAACCATGTCCAGGCGGTGGTGTCGTCACATGCGGCCGCCACGGAGGCAGGCTTGGAAGCGCTTGCCGAGGGAGGCACGGCAGCCGACGCGGCGGTTGCCGTTGCCGCGGTGCTGAGCGTGGTCGAGCCGTGGTTTTCGAGCGCCTTGGGCGGCGGCACGTGGGCGCTCTATTACGATGCTGAGGCCAACGTGGTGACGAGCCTGGACGGCGTTGGTCCGGTGGGACGTAAGGCCTCCCTGTCCGACTACGGAGCGCGTGCTGATTCGCCTGGTATCCACCAAGCCATCGTTCCTGGGGCCTGGGATGGATGGATGCTCTGGCTGGATCGCTACGGTCGTTTGGATCTCGGACAGGTCCTGGCCCCCGCTATCCGCCTGGCCCGGGATGGATATCCAGCCAGCTCCGAGATGGCCTGGTGGCTGAGCCTACAAGCGGAGGAAATCCTCTCCCGTCCCGACACGTTACGCACGTATGCCCCGAGCGGCCTGTTTCCTGGTGCCGGGGACCTGGTTCGCCAAACCGACATGGCGGATACGTTTGCTGCGCTGGCCCAGGCCTACGACGACGCATCGCCTGCCAGCAGAACCGACGCGGTGGAGGCCGCCCGCGACTACTTTTACCGAGGTCCCTTGGCGGAGGCCATCGTCGACTTCTCCGATGAGCACGGTGGCTATCTGACCTTGGAGGACTTTCGCTCGTTTGCGGCAGAGATCGTCGAGCCGATCTCTATCACCTTTGACGACGGTATCACCGTCTTCCAGAACCCGCCGAATAGCCAGGGCATCACCATGCTCCTGGCGCTGAACATTCTCAAGGACATGGCGCTGTCGGGACTCGGCCCCTACCATCCCGACGCGGTGCATCTGCAGGTCGAAGCTATCAAACTGGCGTTTGCCGATCGCTACCACTACATCGGTGACCCTGATCGCATCGAGATCCCAGTGTCGGTCCTCTTGTCAGAGGAGCACGCCGCCGAGCAGCGGCAGCGGATCGACATGGAGACTGCCATGGCGTGGCCCGTCGCCGGTGGGATTGCCCGATCTGCACCGTCGCACACGACCACCTTTCATGTGGTCGACCGCTACGGCAATGCGGCGGCGGTGACGACCAGCCTGGGGGCGCAGTTCCTGGTTGTCGGTGGCACTGGGATCCATATCAACGAGCGGATGCAATTCCTGTCGCTGGAGGAGGGCAACGCCAACCAACTCACGCCGGGCTATAAGGTGCGCCACACCTCGAGTCCCTATATGACCCTGCGCGCCAACCGACCCTATATCTTGGGGGGTAATACCGGCGTCGACACCCAGCCGCAAGGCCAACTGCAGCAGTTTCTCAGCGTGGTTGAGTTCGGCTTGAGCGCGCAGGAAGCGGTCAATCAGCCGCGGTTCGTGAGCACCGCGTTTCCCGCCACCCGCTACCCGTACGCCGTCGGCAACCAACTCCAGATGCAGGCCGGCTTCCCTGAGAGTTTGGTGAGCGAACTTATCGCCCGGGGACACAACATCGTCATTGGCGAAGGCATCTTTGGTTCGGCCAATATGATCGTCGTGAACGAGGAGGGAACCGACGCTCAGGTAGGCGCCGAACCGAACAGCAGCACGGCGTATGGAGAGGTAGTCTCAGCGACCTCGTAGGGATCGTCCACGGCCCGATCGAGCAGGCGAGCGTTTTGGCGAACGTGGTCCCCGTCGGTCTGGTGTTGTCAATGGCCGTAGGGGTTATCAGCTATGGCTCTGGCACACTTGAAACCCGGATCTTGTAGCGAGGTGTGGCTTGCGCACCTCGCGAGGGTCGGCCGGGCTTCGCCGGGATGGACATCCGCCCGGCCACGTCCCACCGCCACGAGATGGTTCAGCGGCGAAGCACGGGTGGCGCGACTGGGGGCAACTAGTAGTAGGTGACGGAGGCGCCCGGCCTTCTACGCCCTGGGCTACGGCGGCCAATACATCTATGTGGTCCCGGATCTGGATTTGGTCGTCGTAGCGCCGCAGCCCGCCGTGTGCCACCGGAGGCGTTGCGCTCGCCTCGCTACCTCATCGGGGACGTCATCGTTCCCGCGGCAGGCACCCCGTAGGCAACATTTCCATGGCTGTCATTACCGGGATGATGCCCGTGCCTTCCTTGCGACCTCGGACTGCGCGGTGCCATCCTGAATGCAACGAGGAACTCATCGGGCAGGTTAGGGCTGAGGGAGCGAGAGGTGCAGGAGATCGGGCCGATCGTCCGGCTGCAGGTTCAGGCGTCAAGCCTGAAGGTGGGGGAGCGTCTCCGTCGCCGCTACGACCCGGCCCCCATTCGATCCGTGCCGGCTCTTCGTCTCGACGGCCGTGGAACGGTCGGGCAGACCGCCTGGGGTGAGGACATCGAGGATGTCCACCACCAGGATCACCCGGCGTCCAAGAATCGGGGCGGCAGCAACGGCGTCTCCCTCTGCTTCACGGCCCACTACGACGCCATGCGCGAGCGCTTCGGTCCTCACCTCGCGGACGGCCTTGCCGGAGAAAACATCCTCATCCAGACCGATCAACTCCTCGGCGAGGATGACCTAGCACCGGGGCTGATGGTTCAGACCACGGATGGGCAGCAGATCGCCTTGGAGCGGATCATCGTAGCAGCGCCCTGTGTCGAGTTTGGCCGCTGGGCACTCAATTACCCGGACGACGCCAGACCCGATCGCTCCGTTGCCGACGCGGTCGCGTTCCTTGCCGACGGCATGCGCGGTTACTACGCGGTCTACGAC
>JADDPH010000044.1 GCA_016781925.1 Sphaerobacteraceae bacterium
CAGCCGATGTCAAAACCCTCCACCGTCACCTCGGCAATCTGGCCACCGGCGGGCGCACCCGCCGCCACACCACCGGGGGCGGGAGAAGCTTCAGGAGCCGGAGCTTGGCCGGCAGGAGCGGCCGGGGCTCCCTCGACGATGAGGGTACCGGTCATGCCCGCTTCGGCGTGGCCCGGGATATTGCAGATGAACTCGTAGGTCCCCGGTGCGATGTCTGCCGGAAGCGTGTAAGGCACGGTTTGACCGGCAGGCATGTCGACGACGATGCCCAGGTCCGTGATGTCGAAGTTGTGGGCTGCGGCGCCGGAGTTGACCAAGTTGATGGTGCCACCGGGGGCGACGGTAATCTCTTTTTGCGTCCAGCCGATGTCGTAGCCTTCAAGGGTTACCGCGCCGGTGTCGCCACTCGCACCCGGCTGCTGGCCGGTTTCGTTGGCCTGGTCTCCCTGCGTGCTGGGCGGGGCTTCGGCGACGGGGTAGACGCCGTTGTTGGCCTCGATGACGTGGTTGTAGACCTCGTTCCAGTCAGCCTTGTGGATCATCAAGACCAGTTCTTCGATCTGCTCGTTGTTGAGTTCGCCGCCGTTCTCTTCTCCCCAGACGGGCATAGCCCCGCGGCCGTTGACGATGGCGTTGCGGATTATGGTTTCCTGCTTTTCCCAGGCCACGGGGTCGTCCGTCTGGTTGACCCAAAGGCGATCGCTACGGCCACCAAGGGGCATGCCAATGCGCCCTGGTTCCTTGAAGGCGTAGCCCTCACCGGCCGGTCCGTGGCAGGCAACGCAGTAGGTCGTGTAGGTCTGGATGCCGCGCTCGATCGCGACCTCTTCCTGCTCTCGGGCCTCAGCGGCGCGCCGGTTGGGCTCGTCAGCCAGGTAAATGACAAGCAGCGTGGCGAGACCCACGAGGCCGATGATGACCACCGTTGCCAGCTTCTGGACTGCCCCCACGCTCCTACTCTCCTGTCCTCGTGTTGGCGGCCCGAGGAGGACACCCCTCCATTCGGACGTTACCGTTGGCCCGCTCCGCCCGATTTAGGCGCTGTAGGGCACCGCCTGCTCTGGCTGGTAAGAGGAACGCGTCGAAATCGCGCCGGTATCGACGGTTACATTACCGCCGTCGCCCACCCTCACCGTCATGAGGTCCAGCGGACGTGGGGCGGGACCAGCGATGCGCTCCCCATTCTTGTTGTAGATGCTGCCATGGCACGGGCAGTGGAACAGGTTCTCGTTTGCCGCCCACGGGACGGTGCATCCAAGGTGGACGCATTTCCAGTAGAGCGCGAGAAGGCCGTCTTCATTCTGGACGAGGAAGAACTTCCCCTCCGCGACCCGGAAGGGTGGGGCATCAATGGCGGGAATGTTCTCGGCGGCGACGTTGATGTCGCTACCAAAGGCGCCGGTTTTGTTCGGCCAGAAGAACCAGACGAATGCGCCCGCCGTCTCCGCGAGTACGACACCGACGGCACCAAGTGCCGCGTTGCGGGTGAAGCTGCGGCGGCTCGTCTTCTTCGGGCCGCTTGACGGACCGACGTGGAACCGTCCGAGCAGGCCGATGAGGCGTGCTCCTAGGCCGCCGATGAATAGCCCGACGATCGTCCTCAGCACAGGAACCATGATGTCCGGTCCTTCCTCCTGGCTCCCTCCGGCAGCCGAAGCCGCGGAGGGACCTTGTCAAATTTTCTAGTGGTGCTCGAGCGGCAGGTTCCAGGGCATCGTCAATTCCTGGCCCTCGCCGCGGAAGGACGTGCCGAAAATGGTGAGCATGACGTACGTGACGACGAAGCCGGTGAAGAGCGCGATGATCATCTCTCGCCGGGTGGGTCGGAAGATGCCCTGGACCATGGCCATAAGGACGCCGATCGCGCCGAGGATGATGAGGCTCGGGAGCATTTGTCCGTAGACGATCTCGGGCATGCCGGCATCTTTCAGGACCGCGCCGAGGCCGAACTGCTGGCGGTCCGACGCCTCATCAAGGACGACCATGACCGTTTGAACGATGATCGTGTAGACGGTCGTAAAAGCGATGATCTTCCGGCCCTTGGCGGACGTGCCGAGGATTCCAACGCCGAGCGGGCTCCGGTCGATGTAGGGAATCGCGGCGATGCCGACAAGAGCGATCGTCGGGATGATGACGCCGGCGAGCCCGGCGTTCATGTGCAACAAGAGTTCCTGCAGATTCAGGAAGTACCAGGGTGCCTTGGACGGGTTCGGGGTCTGGTTCGGGTTGGCGTGAGCCGTCAGCGGCGCGTTGACGAGCACCGAGAGGACGATCAGCCCAAGCAAGAAGACGACAGCCGAGACGGCCTCGACCACAACCAAGGATGGCCAGACCATGACCTCGTCCTCAGCGAGGTCCGTCGGGCGAGCCATGGCGCGGCCACGAACCAACTCAAGCAGGCGTTGGCGCTTGGCCTCGTCAATCGGGGTGTAGCCTTGGCCAGGTTGGCGTTCCGCAAGTTCCGCCATCGTCATCCCCTCGTACTTACCGTGCGTCGGTTCCCGTGTCGGATGCCCCTACCGGTTCCGTTCGAATCGTTTAGAGCGGGCCGGAAATGCCGCCGTCCTTGCGGATCCGCCAGAAGTGAACGGCCATAAGGAAGGCGGCGATCAGCGGGAGAAAGATGACGTGCAGGGTGTACCAGCGGACCAGGGTGTTCTGGCCGATTTGATAGTCCCCGACGAGCAGGAAGTTGACGTACTGACCAAGGAGCGGCGCCGCACCGCCGATGGCGGTTCCGACGGTGACCGCCCAGAAGGAGAGTTGGTCCCAGGGAAGTAGGTAGCCCGTGAAGGAGAGCAGAAAGGTGGTGACGAGCAGGAGCACGCCGATCACCCAGTTGAACTCCCGGGGCGGCTTGTAGGAGCCAGTGTAGAAGACGCGGCCCATGTGGAGAAAGACTGCGATAACCATGCCCTGCGCCGACCAGCGGTGCATGTTCCGCATCAACTGGCCGAAGGTGACGCTGGCTTCGATGTCCTGCATGCTTTGGTACGCCAGATCCGTAGATGGCACGTAGTAGAACATCAAGAGGACGCCGGTCATGACCAGTACGAGGAACATAAAGAACGAGAGGCCACCGAGGCAGAACGTGTAGGTGACCTTGGTGGCGTACCGCTTGATCTTGACCGGGTGGATGTGGAGGAAGACGTTGCTGGCAATGATCAGCGCCTGATTGCGCTGGGTATCCGGATAGCCGTGCCGAACCACCGAGCGCCAGACGGCCGACCCGGTGATACGATCGGCCAGAGTCTGTTCTCGCCGCATGCCCTTCCTCCTGGAACGGTCGTTCTTAGGCTCTGAATCGACGATCCGCTTGCTGCTCCGCAGGCTCTCGGTTCTCCGTCCCGGTGATGCGATCACGCACCTGTGCGGCACTGACCGCGGACAACCAGGGAACAAGGGCGTGAGCAATCGTTGCCGTATTGTGGGGGCGGTCTTTACGGGCGGTCAAGGCTTTCGGCTTGGAATGGACTCACAATCCCGGGATCCTGGAGATGACCGGGAGCGAGACGCGGCGCCCGTCCATCCTCGGGTGCCGTTTGGCCGTGCCAGTAGGAGAGCGGATTGCCGTTTTGTGCCCGACCGACGCCATCCAGTGTGGAGGTGTGGATAGAGGAAGGCCGGGTTGACGAGCCCGTTCGGCGGTCTCGGGGGGTTAGGAGGGCTTAATAGAATGGGGTAAGAATGAAGCTCGTCCGGGGGTGGGCGCGACAGGACTTGAACCTGTGACCTCGCGGATGTGAACCGCGCGCTCTAACCAACTGAGCTACGCGCCCTGGACGATTGGGAGTATAGCGCGGCCTGTGCAAGTGGACAATTCACGCGGGCTTGGGACGATCGTGGCGGACGGTCGTTGGGCGGCCGATGTCCACGAGGTCCGATGACTGATACTGATAAGGAGACCAAGGCGGTTCTACTCGGAAGACACGGGAGCGGACGTGGTTGTAACGAGGGCGACGCACTCCACTTCAATGAGGGATCCGAGGGGGAGACGGGCCACCTGAACCGTGCTCCGGGCCGGCGGGTCGTGGGGGAAGAACCGGCCGTAGACCTCGTTGAAGGCAGGGAAGTCGTTGAGATCGGCCAGGAAGCAGGTTGTCTTGAGGACCTGGCCGAAGGATGACCCTGCCGCGCGGAGGACCGCGGCGAGGTTTTGCATTACTTGTTCCGTCTGAGCCGAGATGTCCCCGTCAACGAGCGACATCGTGGTGGGGTCGAGTGGGATTTGTCCCGCCGTGAACAGGAAGTCGCCGGCCACCTTTGCTTGAGCATACGGGCCAATCGCCGCCGGGGCATCGCTGGTCGCGATGATGCGCGCCGCTCGCTGGGGAGCACCCAATTCCACGTCACTTCTCTCCTTTTTCTTGGCTGGCCGTCCGGTGACCGATGTTAAGGCGGTCGGACGCCAGATCCGATTCAGGGCCGAGCGAACGAGGTCAACCGGGCCGAAGGACCGATCGCTGCCGCAAGGCGGCGCAGTCTAGCAACGGGTTCGCGGCCGTGCAATCGCGTGTCGCGATGTCGTGGTGCGGTCATCGAGGGTTCTGGGGCCACGGAACCAGGTGCGCGTCTGGTCTCTTTCATCGAAGGAGATCTGAAGGATGGAGCGCGGAGGCGGCTTGTGCCGGGATGCCTCCGTCCAGCCCGTCTATACTTTGCCCGAATGGGGGCGATCCGACAGTTCACGTGGGGGATTCATGAGTTCTGTGGTGGGGCGTCATCCGCGCCGGCTTGCTCTGATGAGCCGACCAGACGAGGCTCGTCGGACTAAGGTGGTGCAGGACCGGATTGCGCGGGCCCTCCAACTGGCCGTGATGACGGCGGCGGCCGTTCTGGTTGCCGGCATCGCGGGGCTCGGTCTTTACGCGAACGCCCATGCCGAACGGGTGTTTGAGGGCGTTGAGGTGGGTGGCGTGCCGGTCGGCGGGATGACCAAGGCTGAGGTGATCGGCGCGGTCCAGGCCCGATTCGACGCCTACGCAAGCCAGCCGATCGGGCTCACAGCTGGTGATCAGCGGTTCGCCATCACGCCGCAGGAGGCGGGTGCCCGGCTGGATGGACCGGCCACCGTTGATGCGGTCTTCGCGGTGGGACGAACGGGGTCGTGGTGGTCCCGCTCGCAGGCCTGGGCACGGGCAATCGTCAGTGGTGTCAGCGTGGAGCCGCGGGTGGTGGTCGACGCCGCTCGCCTCGACGGTCGCCTGACGATCATGGCGCCCGACATCATCCGGGCCCCTCAGGACGCGTACGTCAGCATGGATGTCACGGGGCAACCGGCGCTTGTCGAAGACGTTCCAGGGGTAGGGCTGGACGTGACGGCCAGCCGGGCAAGGATCAGCAGCAGCTTCCAGCGTCTCGATCTCGATCCGATCCCGTTGGTGACGCCATCCCTGGCCGCGGCTGTCCGGTCGGAGTTTCTGATGGGCAGTTTGCCGGACGCCCGGGCGGCCGTGGCAAAAGACTTGATCCTGGCGACCGCGGAGAGCAGTTGGACCGTCGCCCGGGCGGATTTGAAGCGGGTGGTGAGGGTCGATCCGGGCAGTGGTGGGATCGTGGTGGACCGCACTCCCGTGCAGCACCTGGTCGAGGGCATTGCGGCGGGGATCGACCATCCGAGTGTCGATGCTGGGATCACCGTGAATGCGGAGGGTGCTCTGGCGGTGGTGCCGGGCACGGACGCTGCGTCGGTAGATGTCAGCACGACCGTGGACAACATCGTCCGCGCGCTGTCCACGGGCGAACACGAGGTGGAGATCACCGTCGCACGGCAATCTCCATCGATCATCGATGCCGAAGCGGTTGCCGCGGTGGTTGATGGGGAGTCGTTGGTTCGTGGGGGCATGGGTCTGGAGTGGAATGGCGGCGAGGCCAGGTTGGGACGGGGAGATTTGGTCTCGGCGCTGGTCGTCACGACCCAGCCGGGTGATAACCGTCCGTTCCGCTTTGACCTGGACCCGGCTGTGCTTGGCGATGTTCTGAGCAGCGTGCAAGAAGAGATCGATAGGCCGGCGGTTGATGCCCGGTTCCGGCTGGTGGACGGCGTTGTCACGCTGGACGCGGATGCGAAGGAGGGACGGGCCCTCGATCTGGACCAGGCGGTCGATCAGGTGTGGGCAGCGGTGCTGGCGGGAAAGCCCTCGGTGGATCTGCCAGTTGATCCGGTGAAGCCGCGATTTACAGCGGCTGACCGATCAGAGATTCAGTTGCCTGATGTGCTTGCCGATGCCTCAACCTCCTACGCCACCTCGAGTGACCCTCGCCGGCAGAACGTCGAGCGGGCTGCCGCTTTAGAAGATGGCTGGTTGGTGCCGCCGGGCGGGATCTTCTCCTATGTTGAGAACGTCGGCCGGATCGACGGCACCAATGGGTTCGTGACGGGGTTCGGGATCGTCGCGGAGGAAGGTGGCGGCGTGACCACGGCACCGGTCATCGGTGGTGGTATCTGCCAGGTCTCGACGACGATCTTCCAGGCGGCGTTCTGGGCGGGCATGCCGATCGTCGAGCGCTACCAACACCCATACTGGCTGACGAGCTACGGGGTAGCCCCGCGCGGCATGAAGGGGTTGGATGCGATGGTCAACGTCGAGGAGGACTGGGCGTTGGACATGAAGTTCCAGAACGGAACAGACGACTGGATCGCGGTGGTGCTGACCGCCGACGGGGAAGACCTCACCGCGAAGATTTTAGGAACTGATCCAGATTGGACCGTTCAGGTCGACGGCCCGGAGATTTCAAATGTGGTTCCGCTCGATCCACGCATGTACTACACGGAGTCGAGCGAACTACAGAAGGGTGAGGAGTTGCTGGTCGAAACCGCGCAGGAGGGCTTCGACAGCTCCATTACCAGAACGGTGAAGCGAGGCAGCGCGGTGATCGACACCTACACGCTGTCGAGCTCCTTCTTGCCATCTCGCAACACAACCCTTCGCGGGACCGGCTAGACCAAACGGAGCCGGCGTCTCCTTTCCTCCATTTGGGTCTCCGGCGGCCGGCCCTGACTGCCGCCCACGGGGGTCGAAACAGCTCCATGGATTACCTTGACACGGTTTCCAACCGTGATTAGAATTCCCTTCGCCCTGGAGATACCTCGCTTGCCGAAAAGCTCCGGACGAGTACCGGAGCCGGGCCGAAGACGCCCCGGCGGGCAGGTTGACAGGGGGTCAGAATCCGCGGTATGATTTCTCGTGCCGCCGACGAGAGTCGGCTGGCGACTGGCCCGATGGGGCAGTCAGCGCAGCGCAGGAGGCGAGCGCGGTGTAGGACGTCTGATCGACGATCCGAATCCGCCCCGGACGGGAAACCGACCGGGGGCAATGCTCGACTCCGCCCCAGCGCTGGGGCGGTTCTCGTTTGTGGGGAACCAGCGATCTGTGCGAGGGAAGAGGCGGGTCGTCTTGACATAAGGCGGCGGTTGCGCTAA
>JADDPH010000077.1:0-65215 GCA_016781925.1 Sphaerobacteraceae bacterium
GCTCAAACGCGGTCTATGAGCGCAGCACAGCATCTTCTTCCTCGTGGCCGTACATAGTTGCCAGCAGATAAAGGCGATGTAGTCTGGAAACGGTTCCATTGGGCGCGTCGCGGAGCTGGGGCCAGCTTCGGCGTTGCCACCGCCTTCGAGTCCCGTGTCCATCCGATCGGTCCGACCGTCCTCGGCGGCATGGTCGTCCACCCCCGGGCGCAGGCTGGTGGGGCTATTACTCCCTCCAGGAGCAGCACCCTGACGCCGACCACCCGGAGCCATTCCCGGCTCAGAGCGGTCTCGCTGCTGCCAACGCCGGGTCGAGCCCCGCAGGGAAACTGCGGCTGATCCGCGTCAACGGGACGCACTCGCGGGTCTGCCGTCCCTCGCGCTGCCAGTGAATCAAGGATGTCTTGTGGCGAGCGGGAACGAGTCGCGCCCTGCTGACTCCATATGTGGGAGTAGGGAGCAAGCGACCCATCCGTGAGCATGTCTCGAACCTTCCGACCGGCACCCACGTCGACGAGGGGGATGATCGAGGAACGAGCCTGTAGAGTCGGCTCAGCGCTTGCGGCGACGCTCCCGCAGCCGCTGCACCAGACCCCGAGCGTCGGCCACTAGTCCGGAGACCAGCGTCCGAATTTGAGTCTTCCGATTGACCCCGGAGACGCTCCGTTCCGGGAGTCTGTTCATCTCTTTGTCACTCATGCTGCTCACCTCCCTCGCCCCAGACGGCGGATTGTAGCCCCGTTGCCCCACGAACGGCCGGAAGCGCACACGAGGGTAACGGGCCTTGTACGAGGTCATCCTGTTGGCTCTCGACGGAACGCTCCCTGATCTGAGGATGGGCATCACCAACGCGGTCCGCTTCGCCCTGGCCCACCTCGGCATCACTATTCACGATCCTGACAGCCTAACAGCCTTCTTCGGCCCTCGGCTGCTCGAATCGTGTGCTCGTTCCTACCGGCTTGACTCCTAACGAGACGAGGAGGCGGCTATCGTCTTTCGGGAACAGTACGCGAACACGGGGCTGTTCGAGAACGCCGTCTACCCAGACATCCCCGCCCTTCTGTCGCGGCTGCGCGCGGACGGGCAAGTACTGATCTTCGCACCCTCGAAGCCGACAGTGTTTGCGGAGCGCATCCTGAAGCACGTCGCCTTGGCGGGGTACTTCCGCCTGATTGTGGGGAGCAACCTGGACCACACCCACGTCTCCAGGGCGGAGGTGATCCATCACGTTCTGGACGACTGCCCGGACCTCAATGACCAGCGGGTCGTCATGGTTGGCGAGCGAGAACACGACATCAACGGAGACCCCAACAACGGCCGTGACACCATCGCCGGGAGTTTTGGTTCGGGACCTATGGGCGAATTGCTGGCCGTGGGGTCAACCTACCTCGTCCTCTTCGTTAGGGAGTTGGCAGACCTGCTGGAGTGGCAGGGGGAAGGATGCCACCCAGGTTGCTCATGACCGGGCCAGGAACAAGCATGGCTGAGATCCTGGCCCGCCGCCCGATCCATGCCCCGACTATGATTGGAAGGGCTCGAGCGCATGAAAGCGCATGCAGATCCGAGGAGGATGCAAGCGGGCGGAGCAAGGAGAACCGGAGCCAATGTGATCCGGCGGACTGTGGGGCGGGGACGGTCAAGGAATCAAAAGCGACGCCAGGGGGTACGAAAGTGCCTGACCTGGGACTCAACGGGACGGGGAAACGGTGTTGTCGAGGGTTACGCTAGGTCGTTAGATCAATGGCAGATCCATCCGAAGCGCGGGAAAGAGAGGGCGAGATCGACCGTCCCCGCATCCTGGTTGCCCACGATTTAGCGATGTATGCCGAGTCGTTGGCCACGATCCTTCCCGAACTTCGTCCCGACCTCCGGGTTCACCTTCTCGGTCCGGAAGAGCTGGAGGTGCTGGTCCAGGCCCTCTCACATGCCATCGTGATTTGCCGTCGTCTCACCGCAGTCGTTGCCACCCACTCTTCCGGCTGGATCCTCTTCCACCCCGACGGAGAAAACGTGCTCGTCGTCGGTGGCAATGGCAGGTCCTACCGGATTGAGAAACCACAGCTCGTCGATGTCCTCGATGCCGTCGATGCCCTGATTTCGCAATGAACCGCGACGCCGCCGCAGCCCGAGGTGGAGAACGGAACCCTCAGGGACAGCCCTCACCTCGAGTGACGCCAGCGGTCTCCCAGCCGCCCATAACTCACGCGGCCACCACCCGGCCGCTGGCTGAGAGATCCGGATTCCCTATCGCGAGTATGGTTGCCCGTGCCCCTGAGTACGCGGCCCCGATCAATCCGGGGCCGTGCATGCTCATGTCGTGTGGCAGTGAAGCCGACTCTACCGGCGACAACCCTACCCGGATGAGTGGCGACGCCGGTGAAAACGGGGCAGATAGCCACCTGCCGACCGGGGCCGAAGGAGTTTGCCACGCGGGTCACGTGGCCGCGCTTGGCCGGCCTCCACTTGACCGGTAACCAGTTGAGGGTACGTAGGAGCGTAGGATCGCATCGCAACCTCCTTTGCCGGCGTGGTGCAGGCGTCGACCTCCTGACGGTCCAGGAGACCTCGAATTCAGTACCGGCTTGTTCACATGATGAATCCGAACGAGGTTGGCCACATCGGTAAAATGACGTATATGGGAGAACGGATTTAAGCAGTTCTCTAGCAAACATTGACTCTTGCCGAGCATTTCCCAACTCGGGACCATGTTCTCTGATCGGCGCGGCGTCGGCCGAGAGAATCACGGTCTCCGGGTGGCGTGGAACGATTAGGACACCGTCCTCCGTGTCATCCGTTCCAGGTCCGCTCCGTCTGCGTCACGCGGCTGACATTGACGACGCCCCGAAGGCGGACACTGGTGCGTACTCCTAGACTGCCTCCAGCTAGCGGTGGAACGTCAAGGTCGGACGAATCATGGCATCAGGAGTGCTACTTCCCTGCTTCATGCGAGGGCGGTAGTAGGAGCGCCCTCAAAGGAGGAGCAGCCGATGCTGAATAGGATGACGACCAAGTCCCCTGTTCCGCGGTACCGGGCCCACGTCTCGGGACGCGTCAGCCCGGTCGCGCGTCCGACGCTTACCTTCTTTCGCGGCCTGGCCTGGGTACTCCCGTTGAGTCTAGCGCTCTGGGCTGCACTCGTTTGGGTGTTGCAGCGCCTGATTGGCTAGAGGGTCCAACGGGCAGGGCGACAGCGGCCCGTGACAGACCTCGAACCGGCCCCCGGATGAGCGACACGTTGCCGGCGGGGACCGCTCGAGTTGGTGCGATCCTTACCCGGGGCATCGGACGGTTGGGCCGAGGCACGATTTCCGACGACCGTCACGTCATGAACTGATGACCGCGACCCTCGCCCACGCCCACGGGATTCCATGGCCAACGGTCGGCAATTCGATGCCGTCAGACCGTTCACGGGTCGCTTGATCGTCCGACAGAGCCGTGCCGCAGAGCGGCGGAGCGATGCCTGCTCCGCCGCAGTCGGAGTCGACGGTGGCCAGCCCTCCTGATCCCACCGCCCCACGTATGTCTAGGTCATTTGCTGGGCCACAGAGCGCAACTGCTCGATCTGCTCGTCGTACCGGTTCTCGGTGATCGCCCGCACGTCAAAGCTCATCAGGTCCATGTAAGGTTGCAGAAACGCCGTCAACTGCTTCGGGTCGTCATAGTCGACCAGGAGGAATCCGGCCCCACCTCCGACCAGGTTGTACCAGCCTCGGATGCGTTCTGGATTGTTCTTGCCGGCGTCGTGTTGCTGCACCACGCGCTGCGCCACCTGAGCCCGATTCGTTCCAGGGAACCAGGTGAACTGACAATAGAAGAGCATCTCGGACCTCTCCTTCCTTGCCGCCTACACCCAACTGCTGGTACCACCGTCCTTCACCTGCGTCGATGGCACTCTCCTCTTTAGGGACACGGGGCAGGTTGCCTTCTCGACGTTGCAACCTCGTTCGTCCCAGCGTCCGCGCTGCCTCGACCACCGGCACCGGCGCTCACGCCACCCAGCCTGTCACCAGTCCCGGCCGTCCCGTCCTGTCCCTACCAGTCAGCGGAGTGCAAGAACTGCGCCCTGGTCACCTATCACGACCTCCTGCTGATCCCACCCTTCAAGCCGTAGGGAGAGGGCTCGCAGAGCGCGTGCCACCTGCCTACGCAGGGCAACCACTCCACGGCCATCGCGTTCTAGACGGTTCGTGCCTCGTGGTGTCTGGGAAGCTAGCGCTGCGGACCGAGTTGGTTCAACAGGAGGCTGCTCTGCGGTGCTATGGGGTGTCGCCCGAGCTTTCTGCGTGCCTACAGTCTCGACCTTCGCTGCCAGCCAATGCCGACGTATCTTGGCTGGTGATGACTCGCTGCTCACCACGCTGTGACCGAAACCCGCAAGGCGTTTCGCTCGGGGAGAGTAGCTCCCTTCGTCTTCGGGAGCACGCCATGCCGATCGGCGGCACCGTGGTTCGATAAGCTTCATGGCTTCCAGGAGCGCATCCTCTATCCGGCTGCGCTGCCGACGGAATTTCGTCCGCAGGAAGTGGAACTCGCTGGAGGACGGGTCGAGCCCGGCCAACTCCCACGTCGGTGTCCGCGACCTCGATGAGGACGCCACGGCCATCAGCACGCCAATCTTCGACGACGCGGGCCGGATCGTCGGAGCCGTTGGCGTCACTGCCCCGGCCCTCCCACTCACCGAGGCCGAGTTCAGGCGGTCGATCAGCCTCGTCCCCGAAGTGACAGCAACGATCTCCCGGGACCTCGGCGACCGTCCTGCCCCTGAGACTGGGCCCTCCCAGCCCAGCGTCCCGCCGGACCGGTCTCGTCATCCCGCAGCGGCTGGATCTGTTGGCGCTTCCCTGCCTGCCGAGGGAATGTCTCCGGGCAGCGAGAGGAGCCGCTCGGCGTACCTGGCGGCGACAGATCAGTGCAGATCCGGGTTCCGCGGCGCCGATGCCGTCGCGACCTGCGCTGGCATGAATGATCCTCTCTGTCAGGCCCATCCCGGCGCCAGGGATGTCGGCGGTCGCAAGTGCTCGCCTAGACACGGCGGTCCGGTGGATATCCTCTCCATCCCCGGCGGTCCAACGTTCGCTGCTGTCGCTGCTCCTCATCCCGGGCGCCGACTCCAGACGAGCCCAGCCAGGCACGGCCTGAAAATATGGAGGGAGTTCGGCTCCATGGTGGAGCGAATTGCGGCGTCACTAGCGGACAAGTCTGTCGCAGGAGCTGGACGGATCTCCCAGATCCCGTGGCAGCCCGTTAGTGGCCGTCCATGACCCGCGAGGCGGCGCGGAGGGCGTGCTCGACGCGGTTCCGCTCGCGCATCAGCTTCGTGCGCAGAAAGTGAAAATCGTTGCCATCCGAGGCGAGTGCGGCCAATTGCCCAACCTCGGTGAGGCCCGGCAGCGGCGGGGTCCGGAGGGCAAGGTCGTGCTCGAAGGGGCCGGAGCGGGTGTAGTTGACCGGAATCAGCAGCCGGCAGAGCGCCATCGTCCGGCGGTTGGCCTCCTCCGCGCTGGATGACCCGGGCTCGCTGGTCCTGACCGCGGCGGCAAGGTCCCGGGCGAGGTCCCGCGTGCCCGCCAGGTCGAGGGTCCCGCTGGCAGCCTCGTGATAGCGATCAAGGTGCGCCGCCATCTCCTCCGCCGCGGCGGCGGGGTCGAACGGCAGGCGCGACAAGGTGCAGAGCCGCCAGAGGGTCTCGGCGTAGACCCCGGCGTCGCGGACGAGATGGGCTGGGTCAATCTTGTCGCGGGTGTCCTCGGTGGTGTGCCACCACCAGCCGAGGCCGCCGCCCTTGCCGCCGCTGCCGAGGAGTTGGGCCAGAGCCGCGCCGGTGGCCGAGTCGTCCCGTTCCTGCTCCGAGAGCGCGGCGAAGACGGTCGGAATCCCGTGGCCCCAGAACGACTGGTCACTGGAGCGGCTGATCCGCTGGTAATCAAGCTCCACGCCGACCGTGTCGGCCAAGACGCTACGGGCAAAGCCGTGAGTCTCGGCCATCGTCGGGGCCTCCTCCAGCACCGTCGCGCCGATGGCACCGACCGAGTCGACGTTTACGTGGCAGACGCAGCGCTCATGCAGCTCGTGCCAGAAGGCATCGGCGTACCAGGCGCTCCCGGCGTAGCGGGCGTGGGAGTGGCCGGACCAGAAGGCCAGGCGGATCCCGCGCCGCAGTTCCCCCCGGCGCTCGGCCAGGAGGCGGGCCACTTCGAGCTGAGTGGCGTTGGCGGTCCCGTTGTCCATCGCCCCATAGTGCCAGGAATCGACGTGACCGCTGAAGAGGACGAATCCCTCTTCGACCGTGCCGGGGAGGTCGGCGGTCAGGGTCGGCAGCGTGACCCAGCCCAGGAACGGTTCGGTGATCAGGCGGGCGCGAACTGGCCCCTGCCGAAGCACTGCCTTGAGCCGCTCGCCGTCCGGGCCGGTGATCCCGACCGCGGGCACGCGGGGAAGAAGCCGGGCCGTCTCGGGCGTCGGCGTGCCCCAGACGGGGGAGAGGCACATCTCGTGGATGTGCTCGTCATTGACGTGGATCTGGCCCACCGCCCCCGCCGCGGTCGCCGCCAGCGCCTTGGCCGGCATGGCGAGGCCGTCGGTAAGGACGATCTTGCCCCGGACGTCGAGGTCCGTGTAGTCCTTCGGCTGCCCGGCCCCGGCGTAGGCAAGGTCGGCCGTGATCCCGACCGGTCCGGTACCAGGACTGAGGGAGTAGCCGTTGACCGTGATGGCGACGGGGTCGGGAGACAGCAACTCCAGGGAGGCGTGGCGGGGATAACCGACCAGGGCATGGCTCTGGTGCCGGGTGACGAGGTAACCGAAGCCCTGCAGGGCAGAGGCGAGGTAGTCGAAGGCCTCGCCCTCCTCGGGGGTGCCCGAGAGGCGGACGACCCGGCTGATGGCCCGCAGGTGCCGGTCCAACTCGCTCCCGGAGACCGCCTCGAACAGCGTCGTCACGACTCTGCCTCCCCTCTCACCCACGATGACGCGCTACCCCATGATCCTGTCATCAGCGCCAGCCGCTCGGTCTGCACCCCAAGGACGGTAACCGGGTAACCGAGCTTGGTCGCACCGTAGAGTGGGCTTGACTTCGACGCCACAGCACTCAGCAGCGTCTTTAGGGCATCCTCGAATCAAGCCACTCCAGAATGCATCGCTCGAAACTGCTGCTGCCAGGTAAGGGAAACGGTCGATCCGACTGCCCGATCTTACCCTATGCATGGATCCTTTCAGAGGTTCTCCCCAGCGCTATTCAGATCGCGTCCTTGCCCCTGGCGCACCTGCGGTGAGGCCCGAAATTGGATCGGCTTGCACCAGGCAGCCGGGCGTGCGGTCCAAGGGCTGGCCCCTTGAGGAACGAACCGGGCGGCCTCCTTCGTCACCACCGCGCTGTCCGACAATCGGCAACGACGGCAACGCGTGGAGCAGGAAATGGCCCAACGGCTGCTCCGATTGGCTCGGAACACGATGGCGTTTGGCCTCCTGTTTGATCGCAGTGCCCCAGGGCGCGCCGGCACCGCCTCCATGATCTACTCCACATGAAGTGCGGGGCAGGGGCATCAACCTCAACGTCGATGCGGGTCACCGGGGTGCAGAGCGATCGCCTTGATCCCCAACCGCTCTTGACACGTCTGAAGCGCGCCGACCTGATCACCTACAGGCAGGGGTGACTACGAGGGCCGATGCGGGTTGAGAACGGACGTCTATACGCCCTTCTTGTTGGTCGTGTGCGGACCGAACTGGTCCGCGGTGGGCTCTGCTCAGCAAAACCAGCTTTCGGTGAGGCGTGGCGGGGGGCGACGGCGGGTGGTCGGACGTGGAGGCCGAGTCGATACGAGTCCCGCCGCCGCATGGGCCGCCCGCCAGATCTTGCCGAACGTCGCCGTGGCCCGTTCCTGAGTCTCCGTCGCTTCCTCGACCAGGGCAGAGACGGCGGCGTGGAGCGCATCCATCCTCGGGTCCGGGTGGGCCCAGCGATAGGTGAACGCCTCGGCGTTGAGTTCGCCAAGCCAGGTCGCACTCGTTGGGTCGCCAAGCAAGGCCGATCCAGGTGGAACGAGAAGACGAATAGCGAGCATGACCGGATCGACGTGGGCCACGAGATCGCGCTCGGCGACGAAGCGCAGCAGGTCCAGGTAACCGTCAAGGGTTTCCCACGGGGTGAAGGGCAGCAAGGAGGGGCGCATCGGGATTCCGACCGCATCAAGAAGGTCCAACGCTTCGACCACCCCCGCCCGGCTGTGGCCCTTGTCCAGTTTCCGGAGTACCGCATCGCTCAGGGATTCGACGGCTGAGACCACGAAAGCGCAGCCAAGTTCGGCTAGCTCCGGTAGCAGACGGCGGTGTTGCAGCAGATGCTCGATCTTGATCGTCACGTCGAAGGTGACGTCCGGATGCTCGGCATGGAGCGCACGGCAGATGCGAAGGCCGTGGCCGGGACCATTGAAGAAGTCGGGATCGCCAAAGGTGAGGTGGCGAGCGCCAGCGGAGATTTGAGCCCGGGCGTCCGCGAGCACGGTATCCCGTGGGACCACCGTGAAGCGCCCCCCATAGATGGGGGTGATTGGACAGTGACGGCAGGTGTGGTGGCACCCGCGGGTCGCCTCGACGTACCCGGCCCGCACGATCGTTCCGGTCCGCTCCAGACCGGCGTAGGCGCGTAGCTGCGGCAAGCTGTCGCGCTCCGGGACCAGGAGGGCGGCAGGCTCCAGCACCGGTGGGGCTGGGCGGTCAACCGTGCCCAGGCCCTGAACCGTGGCAAGGTCGTTCCCTCGGTCCAGGGCAGCCGCGAGGTCCAGCAGCGGCCGCTCGTACTCGCCGCCGATCACGCTGTCGCCAACGCCGGTAACACCAAGCAGGTAGCTGGCGTTAAGCGTTGCGTAGAGTCCGTAGAAGCAGACGTGGGCATCGGGGTTCGTCGCCCGAACGCGAGCGGCGATTCGTGCTCCGAGCCGCAAGGCGGTGTGCATCGGCACCGAGATCGCCACCAACCGAGCGGCGCGGATCGTGGCATCCTCAAGTGACTCGACCGACGTGTCGACCGTGACGGGCGCGAAGCCGGCTTGGCGCAGCGACGCCAGCGGAGAGGCAAGGCTGAGCGGCTGATGCCCGAGTTCATAGCAGGAGATCAGCAGGATGGCGCCGGGGTCCGTGACGGCGCGAGGTGGGGCAACAGCGAGGGGAGTGCTGACCAAGGACATGCTCCTGGGAATAATCCCGGTCGGTCTCCCCGCCCGGGTAGGGTCAAACCTATAATCCAGGTCGGTGGCCCGGCGCAACGTCCTCACGGACTGAGCCACGACGGGCACAACCCTCCAAGGAGACGGCGCCGTGCGACCAGCCTACCTCACCGGTGACCGCATCTACCTGCGGCCCCTCCTGTCGGGAGATGCCGAGCAGGCCACGGCCTGGTTCGAGAGCCCCTTCCCTATCAACAGCACGCGTGCCGCCGCGTTTCTTTTGGAGGCGCATACCCAGGCGTGGGGGGAAGCGGATCCATTGCACCTTGCCGTCGTGAGACTGGACGATGAGGTGATCGTCGGCAGCACCATGGTCAAGGGGCATTCCGGGCCCCACGGGAGGGTTCGAGTCCGCGCTGCGCCCTGGTTGTCTGCCGAGGAGGCCGAGGCGCTGCACGCCGAGACCCTCAGTCTGGTCGTCCCGTGGCTGCGGGACGAGTTGGAGTTGATGACCGTGACTGTCGATATCGCCGCCGACGAACCGGCCTCCCTCGCCGCGGCAACGGCGCTCGGCATGATCCTCGGCGTTCGCCTCCGGGAGCACCAGGTGCGACCGGGTGGCCGGGTCGACCTCCTCCAGTTCCAGGCCCTCAACCCGAACCGCCGCGTGCCGGAGGGTGGGGATGCGTAATGCGCTCGTCGTTGGCGACCGCGTCTATTTGCGGCCACTGGAAACGAGCGATGCCGAGGGGTTGGCGCGAGACTTCTCCGAAGAGGCGGAGACGTTCATGTACCGCGGCCGGATCCCGGTCAGCCCGCTCGCGTTTGCCCATTGGATCGAAAAACAGCATACGAGCCACCCCCCGGCCGAGGTCAATCTCGCCGTCTGTCTGCGCGCTGGGGACGAGGCCGATCGGATGATCGGCCTCGTCAACGTCGACCACATCGACTGGCTGAATCGAACCAGCGAGACGGGCAGTATCCTCCTACCCGCTCGATTCCGGGGCCAGGGGTACGGTACGGAAGCGAAGCACCTGCTGCTGGAGTACGCCTTCGATCGCCTCCACCTCCACGTGCTGCGCTCCCACGTCTGGGAGCCGAACGGCCGCTCCGCGGCAGCCTTGGTCAAGCAAGGCTATCGGCCGGCTGGCCGGCTCAAGTGGGACGATGTGAAGCACGGCATCTATCGGGACACCCTGGTTTTCGACGTGCTCCGGGAGGAGTGGCTCCAGGCCCGCGCCGCGTGGAAAGCCAGTCGGTTCTGACCCGCCGTGGCGCTGCATGAAGGTGATCCGCTTCACGCTCGCCTGGCCCGTCTCATCAAGCAAAGGCCAGAAGACCGCAAGCCGGGACTGGTGAGGATCGGAGCGAGGTTGACGCAACGATGGAGGATTGGCGGCAAGATCGCATCGGCGCCGCTGAGCGGGGTGAGAACCCGACGGTGCTGGTCCAATTGACAAGCGGATTCGCCGTGATCGGCGATACGCAGTTTCTGCCGGGGTATTGCCTCCTACTGGCTTCACCTCGGGTCAACCACCTGACCGACCTACCCTTGAACCGTCGGTGCGCGTTCCTCAGAGAGATGAGCCTTCTTGGGGAGGCCATCGAAGCGGTCTGCCGACCCCGTGGACTGCAGCGGGTGAACTACGAGATCCTCGGCAACACGGATGCGTACCTCCAGGCCCACGTGTTCCCGCGTTACGATTGGGAGCCGGTCGAGTACGTGGGCACCACGGTGTTTCGCTATCCGCCCAACAAGTGGTCCGATGCCCGGTACCAGTTGTCGGAGGAGACCCACGGGCCGTTGCGAGCCGAATTGACTGACGCACTGCGGCGGCTCGTTGGCGCTCAACGCGTGGAAGAGACTTAAGGGTGACAGATCAGGGGTCATCGCGATTGCGACCCGGTCTGCTCGCCGGCGCCAGGATCGACCATTAGGATGCTGGGACAGTCTCCAGGGCAATGTCTCCAGCGCCCCCCTCCACGTCAAGGCGGAGGGTGACAGGCGATGTTCCATAGGCGTCATTGACGTAGACGCTGCCTTGCCGGTGAAGGCCGGACACGTTCACGTTCCCGCTGCCCGCATCTACCGAGACCTGGACGCCGATATTTTGGGGCAGTTTCACCGTGGTGGGTCCGGCTCCGCCCTCGATGCGACCGTTCACATCCCGCCCGCCGGCTTGGCCAAAGTCAATCGTCGTCGGGCCGGCGCCTGTCTCGACGGTGAACCCCGTCAGGTCCAGGTCACCGAGGTGGAGGGAGCCCGTTCCCGAACCCAACTCGACCTTCAGATCCATGGGTGTTTCACCGTTCAGGCGGACATCCCAGGAGTTCTCAACCTCGTCCATGTCCCAAGGAGCGACAAAGGAGGCTCGCTCGCCCTGCCGGAGGCGCAGCGTGCCTTCCCCATCATTCACGATGTACCGCACGTTCGGACGCCAATCGCTCACGTTAAACGAAAAGTCGCCGTTCATCAGTGACGTTGATCCACCCCCAAGCCGGAGGTCGCCGTCATCCATCTCGACATCGACGCGAACCGAGGACGCATCCCTCAACGAGAGAATCCGGTTTTGGAACTGCAGATTGCTCACCGCCGCGACGCCGCCGCTCAGCGCAAGAGTCCCAGCCAGCGCCACCATTACCGCGCCAACCCCGATCGCTACCTTAAATCTGATCCGCATCACCCGCTCCGTGGGCCGTGGCGCCGTTCATGTCTGCCCTGCATGTCGTCATGATAGAGGACCGATGTCACCAGAGAGCCGCGAGAACGTCACAAAATCGTCACAATTTGTCGCTCCCACCGAGGGCGTTTTGTTCGCTAGAAGTGGAGCGCCTCGACGACCAGTCGTGTCCAGACGCCTATAGGCTGACATTCAGGGAGATGGGCGTTCGGTCCGCTGTGAGGGGATTGGCAGACGGTCGCTAATCTGTCTCCCACCGTGGCCCGTTGGTATACGCCTTGCGGTCCTGAACGAGGGATCGCAGCGACAACGCTGCCTTGTAATCAGGAAAGGGAAGGTGACCGTGGACAATTCGACCGCGATTGACGAGAAGGGTCAGAAGACAATCGCCGACTATGTCGGCGACATGGTTGCCCTCGAGAGCCATATTGAGGAGGCCCTCGATCGGCAACTCACGGAGACGAAGGAGGACCCGCAGGCCAACGCGGCCGTGCAGCGGTTCCATGACATGGTCAAGAGCAATCGCGACGCGCTCAAACAGCACCAGGAGGAGGTCGGCAGCACGGCCGGCAACCCGATCATTGCGGCCGGAGCCTCACTGCTCGGCGTGGCAGCAGGCGTGATCGACAAGATTCGGACTGAGGGTATTTCCAAGGCCCTCCGGGACGATTACACGGCCTTCAACCACGCCTGCATCGGCTACACCATGCTTCACGTGACCGCTCTCGCCCTCGGCGACCAACGGACGGCAGATCTGGCCGCGCGGGGCCTCACGGGTCACGCCAGCGCAGTCCAGGAGATCAATCACATCATGGCGGATGTGGTGATGCGGGAACTGGAGAAGGACGGCCACACAGTGGCGAACCCGGCTGCCGCCTCACAGAACCGCGAGGCAGTCGACCGGATCTGGAAGCAGACCGATAAGAGCGGGATGACGCAGCAACTCAGCAGCTAATCCGGCGGCAACCGGTGTACAGAACAAGGAGAGGCTGGCCGGGTGGGCCAGCCTCTCCTTGTTCTGACGGATGCGCCACGAAAGGTGGCCTGTTTGTGGTTGGAGGAACGTCCGCCCGGCCGTCCCTCCAGTGAATGCTCTACCAGTGAATCTCCACCCGGGTGCCGAGGCGAGCAAAAGTGAACAGTTGATCCGCCGCCCACGGCTCAAGAGCAATACAACCGCCAGTGGGGTTCGCCCCCATCGGCAGCACCGACCCCTGCCAGTCCAGCGAGTAGGTATGGAAGCCGTTGGCGCGGTAGGGATCGAACGCGACAAAGTCACGAATGAAGACCTGACCCCAGTCTGTCCAGGTCAGCCCCGCTTCCTTGGCATAGACGTAGTAGGTGCCGTTGGCGGTGGCGAAGAACCCGTCGTCTGATTGGTCCCAGCCCATCGCTCCCCAATAGCTGGCAACGGCCCAGTCCCCCTCGTAGAGGGTGACCATCCCTGAGCTGCGGTCAACGTCAATCCACCGCTCGGGACCTGGTGGTCCGTCGAAGCTGAGATAGCCGGCCCAAACCCAATCCCGGCCACCCCAATGGTCAATCGGCAGGTAGCCGTCGACGGCCCTGCCGGTGACGGTGACCTCGTCGCCCCAATAGAGCCAGTCGCGGACACCGGAATTGAGGTCCGGCAAGGCCCGCACATTCAGTTGATCGGTGTCGACCCAGGCGACATAGGGCTCCACCCAGCCCCCGAGCGGACCGTCGCTCCAACCGTTCGCTCCGTCGATCTCCAGGTAGGCGCCGTACACGTAGCCATGCTGGTCACCGAACTGGATCTCGTACCACCCGTCATCGGATGGTCCCCAATAGATGTCGACCCGATACCCCCACGCCAACTGGGAAATCACGGGTGCCCACAGCCCGGGTGCTGCCCGTAGGCTGAGGACATCGGTCGCTACAGTTGCCGCGGTTCCAGCCGCCACGTTTGCCGGCTGGCCGAACAGCATGGACCACGCAAGGACTGCCGCGACGAGCGCGACACCGACTCCCCCACCGACTCGCCACAACCTCTGCCGGACGCGGGCCAGCCACCCACATCCTCCCCCTATGGATCCCAGCATCCCGACCAGTCCCTCCCACGTCGCGGGGCGAAGCGGGCTCTGCGAGGCTGCGGCGGCCACCCCCATGACCGCCAGCGGGATAATCTCACTGTACCTTATGCTGCGCATCTCTAAAAGGTCGTTGATCATTAAGATGATCATCCATTTGGGCCATGCATTTGACAGGTTGACAATGAATACACGGCAACAACAACGGTTGGTGTTTGACCAGCGGTCACCACGTAAGTGCAAGCTGGGCGCGGCAGGAGAGTGAGAAGAGGCGATAGTGTGTCAATCCCGTCAGAACGGGGCAGGCGGTCATCGTTCGCCGTCATGCAGCAGCGTAGGAATCGCGGTGTCCTGGCGTCACGAGCGGGTTGGTAGGATGCTGGGGTTGGGTTGATCGGTAAAGTGGCTTCGGCGACGAAGAAAACTCTGGGGCTGGCTTCTCAATCCAATCCAGACCCGCGGTCGAGAGGCGGGAGTCCGCGATAGGGGAAGGGATCTGGACCTCATTTGGTCCCGAGCGTATCCTCCTCCGATCCGGTCCCTCCGATGCTCGATCACTCGGGTACGCCATGGATGACAGAATGATGCCGGGAGGTCGCGAGGATGACAGGCTGGGCGCCATCGACAGGCAACATGACGGATGACGGGTGGTCCGGCGCCCCTCGCTTCCCACTGCCTCGGCTGACCGAGTTCGCCGCTGCCCTTCTTGTTGGGATGGGAGTTCCCGCTGAGGATGCGGGGCCAGCGGCCGACTTGTTGCTGCTGGCCGACCTGCGGGGCGTTGATTCCCACGGCGTCGCGCGCCTGCCGTTCTACGCCGCCCGCTTTCGACGGGGACTGATCCGCGCCGACGCCGAGCTACGCGTGCTCCGGGAGGGGCCCGTAACGCTCGCCTTTGACGCTGGGGATGGCTTTGGGCTGACGCAGGCCCCTCGCGCGATGGAGCGGTGCATCGCCAAGGCGGAGGAAACGGGGCTCTGCCTGGCAACCGTGGGGCACAGTAACCACTTCGGCATCGCCGGCGCCTACGCGCTGATGGCCGCTCGCCATGGGCTCGGCGGGATGGCAATGACCAATGCCTCGACCCTTGTTGTGCCGACCTTTGGTGCCCAGCCGATGCTCGGAACCAACCCGATTGCCGTTGCCGTGCCGACATCCCCGGATGGAGCTACGCCGCCGTTGGTGCTTGACATGTCCACCAGCGCGGTTGCCTGGGGCAAGATCGAGGTCGCACGACGGGCAGGATCGCAGATTCCCCTCGGCTGGGCGGTGGACGAGGCGGGCGTCCCAACGACTGACCCATTCGCCGCCCGCTGGCTGACTCCTTTAGGTGGGCCGCGGGAAACGAGCGGACACAAGGGGTACGGCCTCGGCCTTATCGTCGATCTCCTGTGCGGCCCGCTCGCCGGCGCCGCCTGGGGCGCTCACGTGCTGGGCTCCCGCGGCCCGAACCGACCGGCCAACGTCGGACACGCCTTCATGGCATGGCGGATCGACGCCTTCCGCGATCTGGACGAGTTCTTCGCCGACCTTGGGGCGATGCTGGCGGAACTGCGCGCCACCCCGCCTGCACCGGGGCATGAGGCGACGGGTGTCCTGGTACCGGGTGACCCCGAGGCCCGGGCCGAAGCAGTGAACCGCCGGCTCGGTGTTCCCGTCCGTCCGCCCGTCGTCGAGGAGCTACGCACCCTGGCGAGCGAGCTCGGCGTGCCGTTTGATCTGGACGCCGATCCTATCGGTATCTCGTGATGCCAACCTGTACCGGGATGGCCTGGGCCGCTACTGCGGTGCCTGCCGCCGGCCCGGGTCACCAGGATTGGGGCGAGATGAATCTGCCGTTTGTGCTGATCCTGACCGTGCATGCGCGGGAGGGGAACGACCCTACAGCTGCCAGGAGCGCTGGTGGAAGGCGACGGCCTCATTGAGCGCGCGTTTGGCGTCGAGACCGAGGGTTCGGGTGGTCGGCATCTGCTCAGAGCGGGGCTGGTAGGGATCAGGGATGGGCGTCACGCCCTCAACGGGACCGACAAGCGCTTCGGCGATCGAGGCGGAACAGTAGGGCGCGTATTGCGGCGCGTAACCGCCCTCCTGCGTGATCACCAGCCGACCGTCGCAGGTTGCGGCCGCCACCTCCATCATCAGTCTCGTCATCTCGCCGTACGCCCCGGCCGTGAGGCACATCCGTCCCAGTGGATCCAGAACGCTGGCGTCTTGCCCGGCGGAGACAAGGATCAGGTCCGGCGCGAAGCGTCCTACCACGGGCAGCACAACCCGCTCGAACGCCTCCCGGTACCCGCGGTTCCCAGTCCCGGCCGGGAGTGGCACGTTGACAGTGAACCCCTCCCCGGCGCCAGTCCCGGCCTGGTCAATCGTGCCCCAGCCAACGGGGTAGAGATCCTCCTGATGGAGGGAGATGAAGAGAACCGTGGGGTCGTCATAGAAGGCGTCCTGGGTCCCATTGCCATGGTGGACATCCCAGTCCAGCACCAACACCTTCTCGGCGCCGTGCGCGCGCTGCGCGTGCCGTGCGGCCACCACCACGTTGTTGAAGAGACAGAATCCCATCCCACGGTCCGCCATGGCATGGTGGCCGGGCGGGCGGATTAGTGCGTAGGCGGCGCGTACCCGATCCTGCATCACGGCGTCCACCCCGGCCAGTGCGGCCCCGGCTGCGAGCCGTGCCACCCGATCCCCGCCCGGTCCAAGGGGAGCGCCTTCACCGGCGTCACCCCCCGCCTTGGCGAGCTCGGCGACCCGCGCCAGATAGTCCGGCGTGTGGTACGCGAGCAGAGCCTGGTCATCCACCGGAACAGCATGCAGCCGCACCATCTGATCCGTCAGCCCCGCGAGGTCCATGAGATGCTTTGCCCGGCCCACCAGGCCCGGGGACGAGACGTGGGGGACGGGATCGGCAAAGGGGTAGAGCTCGCGATCCTGGATCAGCCAGAGGCCCGTATTGTGGGTCAGGAAACGGTCGTCGAACACAAGCCCCACTCGATGATCCGTCTGTGCGCCGTTCGATCCGACCGCCACGCTGGCCTCCTCGGTGTGGTCCGGCCTGAATTCGCCCATGGGTCTCCTCCGTCGCGCGGCACGGCCGCTCTCCCCTGAATCGCTGGCATTGGGCTAACGCCTTTGAGGCTAGCAGACGTTGAAGAAGGGCGTCGAGGGACGTGATGAAAGCATGGGTGCCTGGCGCTCGCCCCTTACCCAGCCGCGGCTTGGGCGCACATCCCCCCGAGCTTCCAACCACTATCGGATCGTGGCGAGCAAGCACACCGGCAGGGTTGTCTCAAGTCAACGTGCTGCCACACCTTCGTGGGAGGGGAAACGGACCGTTGACTCGCCTGGCGGTAGGTCAGGTTCTACAGGACTCCGTCTGGCCCCGCCCGGAGCGCCGCTCGGGCCAAGAGAAGATCGGCCCTGATAGCGTCATTGATGCCCAATCGAGCCTCCTCAGACCATCCGGCGAAGGCGATCCCGGCCTTCGATGATGATTCTCTGTTACTCTTTGATTCGACGCTTCCCGTCGCCTTTTTTCCATTCACCACCTGGTTGAGCACCACCTGCGCACGCTTTTGTGCGACCGGACGGTTGCCCGAGGAGATGAGGATCCGCACATGGCCAGACCTGTTAGCCAGACCGACCGGAGGATCATTCGGCTCCTCCAGCGCAATGCACGGGCGTCGTACGCCGAATTGAGTCGTGAAACCGGCATCCCAGAGTCGACGGTGCGCCGCCGCATGGACCGGCTCATGCGCCTGGGCGTGATCGAATTCGCGATGCTGGCCGAGCCATCCAAGCTGGGGTACGAACTGCGCGCGATGATCGGCCTGAAGGTGGAGCTGCGCCGCCTCGAGGAGATCGCCGAGACGCTGCGGGGCATGAACGAGGTGACCTTTGCCGCGTTTTTGACTGGCAACTTCGATGTCATGATTCAGGTCGTGGTGCGCTCCCAGGAAGCGCTGGTGGAATTTCTCACCCAGCGCCTCGCCCCGATTGAAGGCGTGCGATCGACCGAGACCTTCGTGATGCCCTACATCATCAAGCGGACGACGTCATGGGTGTTGCCGGACATCGAGACCGATGCACCGGCCAGTGATGGGGCCGATGGTGATGATCTGGCCGCCGATTCCGATGATCTCCCAGCGCCGGTCGAAGCCGTCGCCGTGCCCAGCCCGAGACCACGTCGTGGGCGCCCGCGACGAACGGTGGAGTCAGAAACCGCCGCCCGCTAGGACGACAACGACAGGGACGAACACGTGTGGCCGTTCCCGTGCCCACGACACGCAGGAGTCGCTGCCAGAGACCGGCGTGTTACCGGCGCTGGATCCGCGGGAGAGGCGGCCTGCGAGGGGTCGATGCGGGCGGGAAGATTGCGCCCCGCCCCGCAGCCCGAACGCTTGTCCAGGTCACCGAGCCCGCATTACCCAAGGCAGGGAGAATTAGGGGCGTTCTCCGGTGGGCAGCTCAGCTCCAGCAGAGCACCAGGATGCCCGACGGAGTGGGGGCCATAGCGTCAGATCGAGAGCCTGAGGAGCGGACATGGCGACGCACCACTTTGAGCCGACCTGCTACCACAATGTCATCGGGTCCCAGGAGCCGGTGCTACGGGTCGCGGACGGGGACTCCGTGGTGACGACCACCCTCGACGCGGGCGGCTCGGACGGCCGAGGCGAGCGGCTCGCCCTGGCAGGCAACCCGATGACCGGTCCGTTCTACGTCGAGGGCGCCGAACCGGGTGACACTCTTGCCGTCACGATCGACCGCCTGACGCCGAACCGGGACACGGGGTTTACCCGCTCGGTTGTCGCATCGAACGTCGTCGATCCGGAGTTTGTGCACGACCTACCCCCGAGCGAGCGGGTTATCTGGGCCATCGACCGCGTGGCTGGCACCGTCGCGCTCGCGGAACCGCCGGAACCGCTGCGCGACCTGGTGTTGCCGATCGCACCCATGATCGGCTGCTTCGGTGTCGCCCCGCCGGGTGGCCAGGCGATCTCGACCGCGACGAGCGGTGAGCACGGCGGCAACATGGACTACCGAGGCTTCGGTCCCGGCGTGACCGCCTTCTTTCCCGTCTTCGTGCCGGGGGCGCTCTTTCACCTTGGAGATGGGCACGCGCTGCAGGGCGACGGTGAGATCGTCGGCACGGGCGTAGAAACCTCGTTCGAGATGCAGTTCACGGTGCGGGTCCAGAAAGGACGGTCCATCCGTTGGCCCCGGGGCGAGAACGCCCAGGACATCTTTACCGTCGGCAACGCCCGACCACTTGACCAGGCCGTCCAGCACGCGACGACGGAGATGCTGCGCTGGCTGGCCGAAGAGTATGGCCTGGACACCACCGCGGCGAGCCACCTCCTCGGCCAGGCTGTCCGCTACGACCTCGGCAATGTGTTCGACCCGGCCTACACTATGGTCTGCCGCGTCGCGAAGCGCTGGTTAGTCTCATCCTCGCGGGGCACCGACCACACCTTGTGCTAATCGTCCCCAGTCCGATCTCTACGCCCCGTCCACCCGATCCTGAGCGTGGTGGACCAGCTGCGTAACGAACGTGCGAGGCAGAAACCGGTTGGCTTCGGCCAGAACGCGGTTGCGTCGGCCGGGAATGACGACGGTCTTTCCTCGCAGCATGCCGGCGTAGCCCGCCTGGGCCACAGTGGCCGCGTCCATGATTGTGCGCCCCTTGATCAACCTGGATTCCTCCATGGCGGCCCGCGCTTGGAACCCCGTCTCTGTCGGGCCCGGGCAGAGTGCGGTCACCGTGACGCCGGAGCCACGAACCTCTTCGGCCACCGCTTGGGAGAAGGAGAGGACATAGGCCTTGGTGGCGTAGTAGACAGCCATCAACGGCCCGGGTTGAAATGCCGCGGTCGAGGCCAGGTTCAGGATCTTGCCGTCCCGCCGCTTGAGCATATCTGGCAACAGCAGCTTGGTGAGGTGGGTCACGGTGAGCATGTTGACCCGCATCATCGCCAGCTCGTCCTGAAGGTTCGTCTCGGCAAATGGGCCGTAGATGGCGTATCCGGCGTTGTTGACCAGCACATGCACTGCCACCCCGCCTCGCCGTAGCTGAACCACGATCTCCTCGACTGCCGCGGGCTGGGCCAAATCCTTGACGATGGTCGTCACCCGGCTGCCAAACCGGGTGCGGAGGTCGTCCGCGACGGCGTCCAGCCGGTCAGCGGTCCGCGCGACGAGGACTAGGTCGTGGCCGTCTCGAGCCAGGAGCTTGGCCAGTTCGAGTCCAATCCCGCTGGTCGCGCCGGTGATCAGCGCAACCCGCCCGGCCTTAATCTCACCTGGTCCGTCCATCACTCCCTCCACGCCGCTCCCCGCATATGGTCCTCGGGAGTCGCGTCATCACCCACGGCTGCCACGCAGTGCCGTGCCCGGCCTTGTCCGACCGAGCCAAGCGGATGAGTAGGATAGGCGCTTCCGCATCAGTTGGCGTGTCCTGGGCAGGCTACTGTCTCTCGCCCGCTCCGTCCCGGCGTAGTGCAACGATGAGGCGGAGACCCCGGGATCCTGCCCGCTCGATGGTGAGGGAGATGCAGGGAACCGGAATGAGAATGGAGTAGAAGCCCTCACAAGTGGGACTGGTCAGTTGACCGCGTCCAGCACCCACTGGAGGGCTACCGATGCGCCAGCGCCAAACCTGTCGTTAGACGGTCGCTGGCGTTTGCAGACGTGCTGATGATGGAGAGAATTGCGGCCTGAGGTGGTGTCTCTCTTGGGACCATTACAGGGGCTGCGTCGCCAATAACGCCGTGAGTGCCGCGACGATCAACGCAATCACCGCTATGGTGCGAAGGACCAGATCGCGCTTCGTCAGCAGATCCTCCGTCCGCCGCTGATTCTCGGTCACCCGTTTCGCCCTCCCAGCATCACAAAGATCAAGATGTACGTACACCGTACCATGGTAAAAAGAGACCCCCGGCGTGTCAATGGAACGGATGTCCGAGTCGACCGTCGTCTCACGCCGCAGGAAGGGCGCGGCGATCACACCTCGTCCTTCGATGTAGAGACCGTTGGTTGAACGGTCACTGGGCCGCGCTGGTCATCCCGTGCGGCGAACTCGGCACGGTCGAGAACCATCTCGATGACATGCAGCTCGGTCCGTGGCCAGCCGACGAACTCGACGTGTTCGCCGGTTTGCTGGAAGCCAACTCGCTGATAGGCGGCAATAGCGCGAGAGTTGTGACGGAAGACTTCCAACCGCACCTGGCTCAACCCATGGTGCTCGAACGCTTCGGCAACGACGAGTCGTGTCGCCTCGGTGCCGTAGCCCCTGCCCCAACACTCCTTTTCGCCGATCACGATTCGGAACAACGCTGAGGTGCCATTCGGAGGGATGTCGGTCAAGGCGGTCGTGCCAATCAGGCGGTCACTGACCGCCTCGTGGACGGCGTAACAGAGCCCCCTAGCCGACAACGGCAGGATGATGGTATCGAAGTATCCCCGAGATTGAATGGCGTTCAGTGGCTCCTGGTCATGCCGGAGCAGGTGCGCGATCTCCTCGTCGGCATACCAACGCTGGAACGCGGCGCGATTCGCGGGGACATGGGTCCGCAGACGAACAAGCCGTCCTTCTCGAACCAGGTCACCGGCGGGCTCGCCAGGGCCGGAACTATCCTGCCGTTGCTCGTCATCCACCGTCTGCTCGCTTCCTCGAACCGCCTTGGCCCGGTTGGCGACAGCCCAGAGGTGCCGACACGCGCGATAACACTGACCCAGGATTACCCTCACCGGTCACCATCAGCACGTCGTGGTCCTGCATCACAGGAACCGTCGCGAGTGAGCGGACCGGATGGTTGGGCTGAAGCGATCACCATCGCCGGGAGCAACCTGCCGCATCCGCACACGGGGAAGATGTTGCCGGACCGCATGAGACCGGCCGTGGCACGACGGCAGTATACAGAGCGGGCTGCGGTGACCGGAACGCCAGGGACACAGAGCGATGGCGATCCGAAGATCGCCCGGCTGTCTGCCTGCTGCGGCATACCTCGGAATCCGGGACTCAGCGGAGACCTCCCGGCAGCGTGCACCTTCGTGGATCTTGAGAAAAACAGCGAGCCAGCCAGGTTTCCCTGGCTGGCTCGACCGCGTCGCCGCCGGTCAGAAGCGGCAACGCGGCTGGGCTCCCGGTGAAACGACCGGCACGGGGCCGGCTGCTAACCGATTAGTAGCTCCCGTAGCGCGGCGTCGAAGCGCGGCGGTCCTGGAAGCACTCGCGGCAGTAGACCGGCTTGTCGCTCCGCGGCTGGAAGGGGACCTCAGTCTCCTTCTGGCAGGAGGAGCAGACCGCGGGGTACATCTGGCGCGGGCCGCTGGAATAGCCGCCACCGCCGCCGGAGGAGTATCCCCCGCCGCCACCAGAAGAGTACCCGCCGCCACCGCTGGAGTAGCTGCCGCCACCCGAGTAGCCGCCGCCTGTATCGTAGCCGGAGGACGCTCGCTGCGCCTTCCGTGCCGACCGGCACGCGGGGCAGCGCTGCGGCTCAGAGAACCCGCGCTCCGTATAGAACGCCTGCTCGCCGGCTGTAAACGTGAATTCCTGACCGCAATCGCGGCAGGTTAGCGTACGATCGCTCATTCCGCCTGGACCTCTCCTCGCCGTGGGTTCCCACGACACAGAACAAAAAAGAACGCTTGAGACGTTTCCTGGCGGAACGAGACACGTGGATACGCTGACCGCGGGTCCGACGAGCACGAGCGCTGTGGGATCGTCTCTGAGCATTCAGTATACCACGTTCGGGCGAATGTCAACTATTCGGTCAACACTTTGTTCTGACAGTTTGTTGCCCCAGCTCGCCCAGTCAACGGACGGGGAAGAATCAGGGCAATCGCATTTGGCCTTCGCGTGCCTGCGAGGGGACTTGGGCGTGGTGGAGGGCGGTCCGATCTGGGTCGTCGATGACCCGGCCGGGAGGGGAATCTCAGCAAATTTGGGTGCCAACAACGACGGAGGTCACTGCGGCGACCGTCCTTCACGTCGTCACCAGGGCTCCGGACGCCCAACCGACTCTAAATGCGATTGCCCTGGGGGAAGAATTGGTCGAACCGGGGTGTGCCGCGCCGCTATGCTACGATGCGCCGGCCCTCCGGAGCCGTGCGACTGCGCCGGCCTCCAGATCCGCATGTCGTGGAATCCGGCTCCCCTCCAGCGACCAGCGCAATCGGGGCGGGTACCAAGGAGCAAGGACGGACCATGAACGTCCACGAGTATCAGGCAGCCGAGGTTCTGGCGCGCCACGGTATTCCGGTCAACGAGGGACGGGTTGCGACAACGCCGGACGAGGCAGAAGAGGCGGCCCGTGCCTTCGGGAGCCTGGTCGCGGTCAAGGCCCAAGTCCACACGGGAGGCCGCGGCAAAGCGGGAGGCATCGCACTTGCCCGGACCCCGGAGGAGGCCCGCGAGGCGGCGACACGCATCCTGGGGATGGACATCCGCGGGCACAAGGTGGGCAAGGTCTTCGTGGTGCCGGGCGCCGACATCGCCAAGGAGTTCTACCTTGGCGTCGTGCTGGACCGGCCACAGCGTCGGACACTGGTGATGGCGAGCGCCGAAGGGGGCGTCGACATCGAGGAGGTTGCTCGGGAGCGACCGGAGAAGATCGTCCGAGCGCTGGCCGATCCCCTGCTCGGCTTCCACGCCTACCAGGCCCGCCAGATGGCGTTCGCGCTCGGGATCGCGCCCGACAAGGTGGCCGGCTTTGCCGCCATCGCTCAGCGCCTCTACGAGACGTACATCGCTGAAGACGCGACCCTGGCCGAGATTAATCCGCTGATCCTGACCGGCTCCGGCGAGTGGCTCGCGCTCGACGCCAAGATGAGCTTCGACGATAACGCGCTCTTCCGGCACCCGGATGTGGAAGCACTGCGAGATCCCGCCGAGGAGAACGCCACAGAGGTCGAGGCCCGGCGCAGCGGCATCTCGTTCGTCAAGCTCGATGGCACCATCGGCTGCATCGTCAATGGGGCTGGGCTTGCGATGGCAACGATGGACGCCGTCAAGCTGCACGGCGGAGAGCCAGCCAACTTTCTGGACGTCGGCGGCGGCGCGAGCGCCGAGCAGGTGGCCAAGGCATTTGGGCTGGTCACGGCTGACCCCAATGTCCGCGCTATCCTTATCAACATCTTCGGCGGTATCACTCGTGGCGATGTGGTGGCCAGCGGCATTCGTGAGGCCCTAGGCCGCGTCGAGGTCAAGGTCCCCATCGTCGTGCGCCTTGCCGGTACCAATGCTGAGGAAGGCCGCGCATCCTTGGCAGAGGCCGGGCTGACAGCCGTCGACACGATGGACGAAGCCGCCGCGCAAGTCGTCACCGCGGCGGCATAACAGGCGAGGAGTCGAGCGCGTGAGCATTCTGATCGATCGCGAGACCCGCCTGCTGGTCCAGGGCATTACCGGGCGGGAGGGATCGTTTCACACGACCCAGATGGTCGAATACGGCACGAACGTCGTCGCCGGAGTGACCCCCGGGGGACGAGGCAAGACCGTCGCGGGGGTACCGGTGTTCGACACGGTGGCCGATGCGGTGGGGGAGACCGGGGCCAACGCCTCTATCATCTACGTGCCCGCCCGGTTCGCCCCGGACGCCGTCTACGAGGCCGTGGACGCCGGGATCCCGTTCGTGGTCTGCATCACCGAGGGGATTCCCGTCTCAGATATGGTCCCGGTCGCAGCCTATGTCAAGGCGAAGGGCGCCCGCCTGCTGGGTCCGAACTGCCCGGGGCTCATTACTCCTGGCGAAGCCAAGGTCGGAATCATGCCGGGCTCCATCCACACGCCCGGGCCGGTCGGGCTCGTGTCGCGCTCCGGCACCCTCACCTACGAGGTGGTGGATGCGCTGACGCGGGCCGGCCTTGGGCAAAGCACCGCCGTCGGGATTGGCGGCGACCCCGTGATCGGAACATCGTTCGTGGATGCGCTGCGCCTCTTTCAGGACGACCCGAAGACGGAAGCGATCGTCGTCATCGGGGAGATCGGCGGCAGCGACGAAGAGGACGCGGCCCGGTTCATCGCCGAGCACGTGACCAAGCCCGTCGCCGGATTCATCGCCGGGCAAACCGCGCCGCCGGGCAAGCGGATGGGCCATGCCGGCGCCATCATCTCCGGTGGAACCGGCACCGCTGCCGAGAAAATCGCGGCGCTGGAAGGGGCGGGCGTCCGCGTCGCTGAGAGCCCGTCACAGGTTCCGGGCCTGCTTCGGGAAGCGATGGCTGGCTGAGGCGGCGTAGCCTCCTCGAAGCCTCACCGACAATGACGCCGACCCTCGGTTCAACGCGCGCTGAATGGAGGACACTGACGGTCCCGCTGGTCTGCGAACGCGTGCCCGGACGACGGGATGTGCTAGGTCGCGGCGATGGCTCAAAGGAAGAGCTTGACGAACCCCCAGCCGAGACCGCCGACGACCAGGACGAAGCCGACCGGCAGGGCGATGCCCATCACCGACTCACGCTCGAATCCGAGCCCGTACACCCCCGACAGTTCCTTCACCCGGTTGATCAGCCCGCTCATCACCGCTGGACTCCCATGCATCACTCCCTGAAGCCGTGCCACCGTACGGCAGCGCGGCCATGCTTGAGAGGCGTCACTCCCCGTACACGATCATAGCGCACCGGTTGCGCCCGCAACAGCGCGGGGCGTTCCTCTTGGGTATGGCCGCCGCGGCTAGCCCTCCTGCCCTTTTTCAGCCGGGGACGACCAGGAAAGGCCGTCGTCACCAGCCGGCAGGTTTCGCATCGCCGGGAAGAGGATGACGTCCCGGATGCTCGGTTGATCGGCGAGCAGCATCACCAGGCGGTCGATGCCGATGCCGATCCCGCCGGTCGGCGGCATGCCATACATGAGGGCGTTCACGAAGTCCGCATCGATCGGCATCGCCTCTTCGTCGCCAGCGTCGCGGTCCTGCTGCTGCTCTCGGAAGCGCGCCAACTGATCCAGCGGGTCGTTCAGTTCGGTGAAGGCATTGGCGAGTTCACCCCCGCCGATATAGATCTGGAATCGCTCGACGTGGGAGGGGTCCTCAGGCTTGCGCTTAGCCAGAGGAGAGAGCGCCACCGGGTAGTCGATGAGGAAGGTCGGCCGGATGAGCTTCGGGCGGACGAACTGTTTGAGCAACTCGTCGACGATCCGGGGCCAGACGGTCTCGTTGGGAACGTCGGCGCCGGCGGCACGGGCCGCAGCTAGCAGGTCCGCTTGCTCCGGGTGGGCCGCGTAGTCGACACCGGAGGCGTCGCGGATCGCCTCCCGGAGGGTGACCCGGGGCCAGGGCGGTGTCAGGTCAATCTCGTTGCCGTTGAAGGTCAGGCGGGGTGCGCCGAGCACCTCCGTCGCCGTCTGGACGAGCAGCTGTTCCGCCACCTCCATGATCGTTTGATAGTCCGCAAATGCCTCATAGAACTCCAGCATGGTGAACTCAGGAGAGTGGTTCCGGTCGATCCCCTCGTTGCGGAAGTCCTTGGAGATCTCATAGACACGCTCGTAGCCGCCGACCAGCAACCGCTTCAGGTACAGCTCGTCGGCGATTCGGAGGTAGAACGTCTGATCCAGGGCATTGTGATGGGTGGTGAAGGGACGCGCGGCGGCACCGCCGTAGAGCGGCTGCAGCACCGGTGTCTCCACCTCAAGATACCCCCGCGCGTCGAGGAAACGGCGCAGCGCTGAGATGGTCCGCGAACGAATCTCGAAGACCCGGCGAACCTCGGCGTTGGCGAGCAGATCGACGTAGCGCTGCCGGTACCGCGTTTCGACATCGGTCAGGCCGTGCCACTTCTCGGGCGGGGCGTTGAGCGCTTTCGTGAGGATCGCGAACGTGGACACCCTTAAGGAGATCTCCCCCATCCGGGTCCGGAACAGGCGCCCCGTCGCCTGAACGAAGTCCCCTAGGTCGTAGAGCTTGAGAAAAGTCGCAAACAGCTCCTCACCGACCTCGTCCCGTCGAAGGTAGAGCTGCAAGTCACCATGGCCGTCACGGATATGGGCAAAAATGGTCTTGCCCTGGTGCCGGCGGCTGACGATGCGACCCGCAACCGTGATCTGCTCCGGGTCCTCGCCTTCACCTAAAGAGGGCTCGATGTCTTCAAAGCGAGCCACCGCCTGGAGGGTGCTGTGCGTCCGGTGGGCACGCGGCGGATACGGGTCGACCCCTTGCTCGCGGAGTTGATCGACCTTCTGCCGCCGTATCTCTTGGAGTTCGGAGAGTTCCATGAAACCTCGCTGCGGGACCGTCGGCCTCCAGTGTCTCGCCATCGGCCCGACTTGAACGGGGGCCGCTCTCCCATCCCCCGCCACTCACGCCCGGGCATCAGATGATGAACAGAGCACTCGACGATTCGGGGATGGGAGGTTGCTAGGAGACCTCGATCACGGTGTAGACGATGGTGCCGCCGGGTGTGGTCACGGTCGGGGAGTCTCCCTTGCGACACCCCACGAGGGCGCGACCGACCGGAGACTCCGTTGAGATCGTGCCGACCAGCGTGTTGGCCTCCTCCGGCCGCACCAAAATCCACGTCTCCTCTTCGCCGTCGTCACTGCGGAGGGTCACACGGGAGCCAAGGCCTACCGAGTCATCATTAACGTCGCGCTGGATGACCTCGGCGCGCTGGAGGGTCTGTTCCAGATCCCGGATGCGGGCATCGACGAGAACGAGTTCTTCCTTCAACTCCTCGTACTCGCTGTTGTCGGAGATGTCCCCGTGCTCATTGGCTTCCTGGATACGAGCAGCGAGGTTTGGTCGCTTCGTCCCGAGCAAGGTTTGCAACTCCTCCTCGAGCCGGGCCTTGCCGCTAGAGGTGAGCTGCACGCTGCGATCCTTGACCATGGGAACGTCCTTTCGTCGTAACCCGGGACGGGCAGGACCGGAGGCCACATCGACACACCAATCGTTGTCCTCCGCGGCCGCTACTCGCCCCGGACTCCCGGATCGATGACATCCGGTGCGGCAGATGCGGACCGCCGAACTCCGGCCGAGTGATGGCGAAGACGGAGAAGGAGCCAAAGGCCAATGCCCCCAGCTCCCCGCGCTAGGCAGTATATGGCGGTCACACCGCGCTGTAAATTCGCTGTCCTCGTGCCACCGTCATCATGGCCGGCGCAAACCCCGGCCCTGTGGCCATCCTTATCGGTCATCACTGACCGAACACCTGCCCTTGGCGCCGGGCTCGCTCGAAGGCGAATCCGGCGCCTCCGCTCCCGTTGCAGGAGATCGTGAGTTGCGATTCGCCGCGTTGACGGGAGATGGTCGATGGGATACCATCCGCTTCGGAACGTCGCGCCCGCGGCGCTCCGTTGTCGTGCGGGTCCATCGCACCGGCGTCGCGGTAATCGCGACGCCCGACTCGCACTCGGTCCCGTGAAGGGAGTCTCGTTGGACGCTGGCAGTCCCCGTCCCGACCAGGTGGAAAGGATCCCGGACTAGCCGGACGCGTCGTGCCTCCCCCGCGGAGGTCGCCCGCCCCGGTTGTTTCCGGGGCACGTGCTGCCGAGCCTTATCATCGGCTTGGCGGAAAGGGCGACCCAACTATGCAGCAGAGCCCCACGCGCTACTACATTGTCAAGGACGCCGACCAGCCGGTCGTGCGTTCAATCCCTGTGCGTTCGCACGCTGTTCGCACCGCCGTGGCGCCTCCCATTGTGTCTATCGATGAGAAGGCTTCGGCTTCCCCCATGCCGGCCACACGCCAGAGTCAGGGGCATCGACGTGGCCCCACTCGGGTAGCGCACCTGGTTCGTGCCGCGATGCGCCGAACTGGGGCAGGGCGTTGAGCCGGTCCGGTCGTTGACCGGGATGTCTCCGGTGAACACCGAAACCACCGACCGCGTCGAAGCCGAGGTCTCGCTTCTCCTCGGACTGCGCGAAGCTGTGGCTGGCGGAGACGCCGCCCGGGCGCAAGCTTGCGCAGCCCAGATGCTGGAGGAGGACGCCCTTGCCCTCCTGGAAGACCTTCGCCCCGCCGAACTGAGCCGCCTGTTCGCCATCATCGGTGATGAGGCGCTCGCGCAGCTCCTCGGGCGCCTCGACGACCGCGACGCAGCCGGCATCCTCTCCAGGATGTCGGCTGCCCAAGCGGCCGACATCCTGGAGGAAATCGACCCCGACGATGCGACCGATATCGTCGACGAGATCGACGAGATCGACCCTGCCGTCGCCGAAGGCATCCTGGTCGCGATGGAGCCGGCCGAGGCAGCCGAAATCCGTGACCTGATGGCCTACCCGGCGGACTCCGCCGGCGGCATCATGACCCCGGCCTTCGTCGCCATTTCCCCGGACCTTCGCGCCGACGAGGCGGTGGCGGCCCTGCGACGGGTGGCTGAAGAGGCCGAAACCGTCAATTACGTCTATGTCGTTGACCCTGACGAGAAGTTGCTCGGCGTGCTCTCCCTCCATGCTCTCGTGCTCACCCGCGGCACAACGCCAGTCCGTGATCTGATCGTGCGAGACGTGGTCACGGTGCCCGTCGATGCGGACCAGGAAGAGGCTGCCCGGATCCTGACCGAGCGAGATCTCCTAGCGCTGCCCGTCGTCGACCATGATGGCCACCTGCTGGGAATCATCACCGCGGACGACGTGGCGGACGTGCTGGAGGCCGAAGCAACGGAGGATATGGAGCGGCTCGGCGGCTCCCAGCCGCTGGAGGAGCCGTATCTTCGAGCCAGCCCCCTCCTGCTGTTCCGAAAGCGGATCGTCTGGCTCCTGGTCCTTTTTCTGGCTCAGTTCGTGACCATCGCCGTGCTGGACCATTACGAAGCGGATCTGGCGGAGGCGACGGTGTTGAGCCTGTTCGTGCCGATCCTGATTGGAACGGGTGGCAACGTTGGCAGCCAGACGGTGACAACGATCATTCGGGCAATGGCCGTCGGTGAGGCCGCGCCGCGCCATGCCCTCCGCATCGTCGGCAAGGAGATGACGACCGGGCTTGCCCTCGGCGCCACGATGGCCGTGCTGATGTTCTTTCGCGGCTTCTTCAACTCCGATGGGGACGCACGCTTGGGCCTTACGGTCGGCGCAACGGTGCTGGCGCTGACGGTCTGGGCCGCGATGGTCGGAGCCTTGCTACCACTGGGCCTGAGCAAGCTGCGTGTCGACCCAGCCGTGGTCTCGGCGCCCTTCATCACCTCCCTGGTTGATGGCACCGGTCTCATCATCTACTTCACCCTCGCAAATCTCCTCTTTCTTTGAGTCCGGCACCAGCCAGGCGTAACACCGCCTTTCGCGTCTGTGACGCTATGTAGCTGGACTTGTGGTCGCCTGGCCCTGCCACCACGCCGCTGGTATGCCGTTTGCAAGGATGGGATCATCGTTCGCACGGTGGAGCCGTGCCCGTTCGATCCTGCGTCCTGGTTCAGGCCCACGACGCATCCAACGCTGGAAGCGATCGCAGATCAATGCCCCATGCTCCCGGGCGGATGGTGAGCCACCAACGCTCGTTGAGCTAGGGCGCGTCAACCCATCCATCCGGAGCCGCTGCGACGCCGTGCAGCCGACAGCAGAAGGAGCACGCTATGGATCATTCCGCTTCTCGCGCCTTGTCCGTTGAGACCGGGGCCATCGTGATGGCAGCAGATCAGCAGATCGGGATCGTCGAAGAGGTTGCGGCGGACCCAAGCACCGGGACGCCAAGTCAGCTCCTCGTGTACCGAACAGCGGACGCTAGCTACCTCAGAATCCCCTTCGACCAGGTTGATGTGAGCGCCTCGACCGCGACCGAAGTTCGTTTGATCGCGACGCCGGCCGACCTGTCCGCCTATCAAGATGTTGGACACCCCGGGGGCGTCAAGACCAAGTTGGGCGCGACTCTCGCTGATGGTGAGCTGTTTGTGCCGATCCACGAGGAGGTTTTGGTCCCCACAACGCGGGAGATTTCCCTCGGTGAGGTCGTCGTCCGCAAGCGTGTCGAGCAGGTGCCGAGCGAGGCAACGGTAGATGTGGGCCACGACGAGGTGCTGGTGGAGCGGGTCGCGGTAAACCAACAGATCGATACCGCGCCGGCCCCGCGCCAGGAAGGCGACACCCTGGTCGTGCCGGTGGTCGAGGAGGTGCTCGTCACCGAGAAGCGCCTCATGCTGCGGGAAGAGGTCCGCATCACGCGTCGCCGACGAACCGAGCAGGTGACCGTGAGCGACACCGTCCGGCGGGAAGTGCTGGATGTCGAGGAGAACATTGCAACCTCGACCCAGAGCTCGGTCGGGTCGACGACGGTTGACGCCGACAACCGGCCTCTGACCTAACCGTCGCCGGCACCACGTCACTCCCGGGAGCCCCGACATGCCCGGTCACCGTCCCCCGGAGCGCCGCCGTGGCCGCTCCGCCCGCCATGCCGGCCGCGAGCCGGCCGCGATTGGGTGGATGACGCCGCCGATCGGATCGCGCAACGACAGCGTCGTGGCCGTGTTCGAGCGGGACAGGTTGAGCAGCGGCCTCGCGGCCCTTCACCGGGAGCGGTACGGCCCGCACACCCGGGTCCTTGACGGCGCGCGGGGAGATCTGCCGGCCCAACTTTCCCGGGCGGGCGTCGAAGCGACCCTCGACCTACGCGGCTTGACGCCCGACATCGCGCTCGTGCTGGTGAACGCCCCGGGGCGAGCCGTTCTTGTGGCTGCCCTCTTGAGTGACGCGGGAGCCACGGAAGTCCACGTCCTCGGCGTTTCTCAGCAGGGCGGCAAGCCTGAGGAGTTGCGGGACCACGACCTTATCTCGCCCGGGTCGGACCCGGCCCACCTGGCCGAGCCCGACACTCCCGCGCCGGGATAGTCCACCACTTACCGATGGCCTGCGGATCAACTATGCCGATCCGCTCTGATCGGGTCCGCCGCTCACCTCGATCTCCTGCGCCCGGCTTTGCCCGCTACTGGTGCGAACCGGGATGGTGCGCGGCTTCGCCTGATCGGCCTTCGGTAGCGTCACCGTCAGCACGCCGTCCTTGAACTCGGCGTTGGCCGCATCGGCCTTCACCGCGGTGGGCAGCGAGACGGCGCGTTGGAAGGCGCCGAAGCGGCGTTCCCGAACTAGCCAGCGCCCCTCCTGATCACTCTCGTCGGACCGCTCCTCGCGTCGCTCTCCCCGGATCTGAAGGGTATCCCCAAGGACGGTGATATCGACATCGGCGGGATCGACACCGGGAACGGAGGCGGTGACTACGAAGGCGTCGGCTGTCTCCCGGACATCAAGAGCGAGACCGGCAGCGGTCTCTCCTTGACCGGGCCGTGGTCGAACGAAGCTCTCCTCCAACAGATTATTCATCGCCTCCCGCAGGCTGACGATGTCCCCAAAGGGGTCCCAGCGGGAAATACTCATTGATGCACCTCCTGACGACGTCGGCCGCGGATCGAAACGCGCTGGCAAGGATGTTTTCGCGTGCCGCGTGCCACGATCGTACGTCGCTCCGAGCGGGATGTGAGCTTGCCCAGGCTGTGACATGGGCCGGCTCCATTGACACGCATCCTGCCGCCGCCCATCCTGCTCCACGCAATGATGCTGCCCCCTTCGGACGCCGTTCCCAGACGTAGCAGCGGGGCCGCGTCCCCCGCCAGATGGCGTCGCGCCGCGCGGATCGTCCACGCCTACCTCGTCTTGCCCCATGCGGTCCCAGTGCTGGTGGTGTTGGGGACCACGGCGGCCTTTGCCATGTTGGCAACCGACGGGGTGCCAACATGGGAGAGCCTGGCGCGGCTCCTCCTCGCCATGCTCGGCGGGCAACTCGCGATCGGTGCCATCAACGAGGTCGCGGACGCTGAGCTCGACGCGGTCTCCAAGCCAAACAAGCCCATCCCCGCCGGTTACGTCTCCGTCCGGGCCGCGCTGGTGCTGGCCTGCGTCTCGCTTCTAGTGATGCTCTGGTTCAGCGCCGGGTTCGGCCTCCCGTCGCTGCTGCTCTGCGCGCTCGGTACGGGTGCCGGCCTGGCCTACGATCTCTGGTTCAAGCGCACCTTGTTCTCATGGCTGCCCTACCTCATCGCCCTGCCGCTCCTGCCGGTCTGGGTATGGACCGCGATCGCACCCACCGGCTTCGATCCGCGCTTGCTGGCGCTCTATCCGCTCGGCGCCTTCGCGGTCGTTGGCGTCCACCTGAGCCAGGCCCTGCCGGACACGGTGGGAGACCGGGAAGCCGGCATCCGCAGCCTCTCCAGCTCGCTCGGTGAGCGCCGCGCGATCGTCACCTGCTGGCTCGCGACGCTCTCGACACCGCTGCTGGCCGTCGCCGCCGCTCCCCTCCTCGTCGATCGGCTCGGAGTCGTCTGGCTCGCCGCGATGGTGGTTGCGCTGCTTGTCGGCCTGGATATCGCGCTCTACACCGTTCGACGCCGGCTGGGCGTCATGGCCTGCTTCCCCTGCGTCGCCGTCAGCACCGCCGTGATGGGATTGGGCTGGGTGCTCGCGCTGCGGTGAAGAACAAGCGTCAGGACGCCAAAAGTCCTACGCCGTATGCCGAGGAGAACCCATGGTCGATCGACAGACGCTGCTCAGGGAACTGGACGACGCGCGGGCACTGCTGCTCTCGGTCCTGGAAGGGATGGTCGACGCGGATTTAGGCTGTCCCCTCCCCGCACACTCGTGGACCGTGGCGGATCTCCTTCACCACATCACTGCCTGGGACGAGGTCGGGGCGACGACGGTGGAGGCGATGGAGAACGGGACGAGGGTGAACACGTACGTCGATGACGTCGACGCCTGGAACGATCAGGCCGTCGCCGCACGACGAGGCAATCTGCCAGAGACGACACTGGGTGACCTGCATGCGGTCCGCGAGCGCCTGCGCTCGGCCCTCATCACGGCTTCTCCCTCTCTATGGGAGAAGCCGTGCACGACCCCGAAGGGCCATCCCGTCAGCCTCCCTGAGATCTGCAGGACGTGGACGAGGCACGACGCCGAGCACGCGGCGGATCTGCGTGCCGTGCGCGATCGTGATCCGGCGGCCGGGCCGCAGACATCCTGAGGCCGACGGGGTTCTACACAATCCGGGTGGAACGAATGGATCCCTGCCCGCGGGCTACGGCACGGCGCTCGGCCACGGTGCGCGCCGCCGCCCCGAGGCGCCGGGTTCCTTCCGCGATCTGCGTCGGAGCCAGGCCGGAGAACGCCAAGCGGAGCGCGTCACGGCCGCCGCCGTCAACATGGAAGAGATCGCCCGGGACGAAGGCCACGCCCTCCCGCGAGGCTTCGGCAAGCACCTCCCGCGCCCGTAGCCCTGCCGCAAGATGGGCCCAGAGGTAGAACCCTCCAGCTGGCGAGCGCCAGGTGAGCATTTCCCCCACCTCCTGACGCAGCCCGGTCTCCAGGGCATCGCGCCGGGCGGTATAGACGGGCACCAGCTTGGCCAGGTGGCCATCGAATCCGCCGCGGTCGAAATACTCCGCGACCGCCCATTGCGCGAGCGGATTCGATTCCAGATCGACCAGAGCCTTCACCCAGGCAAGACGCTCGATCAGCGGTGGCGCGGCGACCACCCAGCCCAGTCGGAATCCCGGGAACAACACCTTCGAGAAGGTGGACAGGTAGATCACGGGGCTGGCTGGCCCGTCGGCAAGCGTCAGAAGTGAGGGCATTGACTCGCCCTCATAGCGCAGTTCGCTGTAGGGATCATCTTCGATCAGCGGCACACCGTGGCGCCGGGCGACCGCGAGGAGCCGCTGCCGGCGTTCCAAGGAGAGGGTCGCCCCGGTCGGATTTTGGAAGGTGGGCAAGACGTAGATCAGCTTGATGGGGCGGCGCTCCAACACCTCACCCAGCCGGTCTGGGTCCAGCCCCTCGCGATCGGCCGGGATGGTCACGAGCCGTGCCCCGGCCGCGCGGAAGACCTGGAGGGCCCCGAGGTAGGTGGGCGCCTCGACCGCGACGGTGTCTCCCGGCTCGATCAGGGCACGAGCCAACAGGTAGAGCCCTTGCTGGCTGCCGCCGCAGATGAAGACCGCGCCGGCGGGCACCGGCATTCCCCGGCGGGCCATCCGCGCCGCAATCGCTTCCCGCAATGGACCGTGCCCTTCCGGCGGGGAGTATTGGAGAAGCCCTTCTCCGCCCGGGCCAAGGGCTTCCGCGAGAAGCGAGCGGAACGTCCGTGTCGGGTAGGTTTCTGGTGCCGGCACGCCGGCGACGAACGAGACGACATCCTCCCGGCCCGCGAGCGCCGCGATGTCGGCCAACGCCGGGTCGTCCTCGACCATCGGGGCAAAGAGCTGCCGCCAGTCCAGCCGTCGCCCGCTTCCGCCAGCGGCAAGGGCATCCCGCCCATGAGCGGGGAATCGTTCCGAACTCGCGGCGACGGTGGTGCCACGCCCCACGTGGGCATGGACGAGCCCATCGGCGGCCAGCTCCCGGTACGCCGCGACGACGGTGGTGCGGTCGACGCCCAGGGCGGCGGCAAGGGTTCGCTCAGGCGGGAGTCGCGTGCCCGCGATCAACCTTCCCGACCCAATGGCCTCACGCACCCCGACCTCGATCTGGCGGTAGAGTGGCGTGGGGGATTCACGGTCCAGGCGGAGGCTCAGCTCGTCATCGTCATCGGCTGTTTCCCGCTTGTGCATCGGCTTTCCAGGGTGACGAATGGGAGCGGGTCGAGGTTCGCTCCCAGAGCATACCCGCGCCCACATGGGGCTGCCAGAGGGAACTCGGCAGCAGCCAGGCGTCCAACGGGCGGGGGGAGTCGTCTGATGCGGGAGCCTGAGATAGGGTGCGGGGTGCGGTGAGGGTATTGACGGCCTCTGAGGCCAGACCTATGATCCCGCCATCGACGGCGCGATCATCTGCCACAACGGTGTGCACGATACAGTGCGGCTCGCGGCTTCGCGGGCCCGGGACTTGGACGGCCGGTACGACCGGCAACGAGAGGATGGATCGCTTGAGCGGCGCTCAATTGCGGCTCGGACGCCTTTTCAACAAAGAGAGTGGACGCTCTTTCATCGCCGCGATCGATCACGGGGTCACCATTGGGGCAGCCACTGGTGCTGAGCGGGCCGTGGAGACCGTCGAGACCGTGATCGCCTGTGGCCCGGACGCCGTGCTGATTGGACCTGGCTTACTGCCGAAGACCGCACACCTCTTCGCCCATCGCGGCGCGCCTGCTCCGGTGCTGCGGGCTGACTTCATCATCAACGACCCCCGCCTCACGGATCTGGGCGAGGGCTACCGCGTCCTCGTCTCCCCGTCGCACGCGGCGCACCTCGGGGCCGAGGCCTTCATCATGTTCCTCATCATGGGTCCCGAGGAGGGCACCATGTTCGCCGATAACGTGCGGGCGATCTCCCACGCGGCCGAGGAGGCCCACAAGGTCGGTCTCCCGCTCATTGTCGAGGCGGTCCTCTGGGGATCGCGCATGAAGGACAAGCGGGATCCTGACCTCCTGACTTGGGCCTGCCGCACCGCGGCCGAACTCGGCGCCGACGCCATCAAGACGGAGTGGACGGGAGATGTCGCCAGCATGGCGAAGCTGATCGAGTCGGTGCCGGCGCCGGTCCTGGTGCTCGGTGGCCCGAAGTCAGATGATCCTGAAACCGTTCTCGACGCGACTCGTGGGGCGATGGAGGCAGGCGCCAAGGGAGTGGCCTACGGTCGGAATCTCTGGGGAGCCGACAACCCGCGCGAGATGGGCCAGCGCCTCCGTGAGGTGATTCACGGCACCGTCCTCGTAGCCTCGTAGTCTTTCGCACATAGAACCGGCCGAACGGGGCCCTTGCACAGGCGCATCACCTAGACCGGGACGGGCACCCCGTCCGCAGTCGCAGCCGGGGTTCGGTTGGACGCGCCGTCGTGCAACCGAGGCGCCCCACCCACTCTTGGGAGCACGGCTCTGGTTCCCACCGTATGGGACCGCAGGGGCGGTCCAGGGGAGCCGCCGGCGACGACGCCGGCGAGGCATCAAGGAGGAGACGCGCGGATGGCAGACCAGCGGGTGCATCAGCTCTTCGCGGAGTTGGCCAGCAACCAGATCGACCGGCGGACCTTCATCCGCCGCGCCGTCGGCATGGGCCTCTCGGCAACCGCGATCGGGCTGTTCCTGAAGGCAGCTCCGAGGGTCTCGGCGCAAGACGTTACCGGTGGCGCTGGCGCGCCGGTGGTGGCCCAGCCCGGCTCCGCAACCCAGTTTTTCCAGGGTCAGGAGTTGACGGTCCAGTGCATCGACGACTCCGTCAAGATCCCCTGGGAGGAGGTTCGGCCCGAGTTCGAGGCGGCCACGGGCGCCAAGCTCACGATCATTGCCGATCCCATCGGCGAAGCGTTCCCGAAGCTGCTCGACGACCAGGCATCGGGCAACAATCAGATCGATGCCGCGATGATCGGCATGTGGTGGCTGGGTGACCTGGTCGCCGGTGACTACCTCCTTCCCTACGACGAGTACTACAACGACACCACCGGCAAGTTCCCGGCAATCAATTTCGATGACGAATTGCCGGGCATGCGGGCGCTGCGGACGTACAACAATCAAAAATACGTGGTCCCGTACGACGCGGACGGACAGTGCCTCTACTACCGCCGGGATCTCCTGACCGATCCGACCCACATGGAGGCCTTCAAGGCCGAGTACGGGAAGGACCTCGCCGTCCCAAGGACCTGGCAGGACCTGCGCGACATCGCCAAGTACTTCAACGGCAAGCCGCTCGGCGGCGATGCCGGCAACGGTCACGGTATCTCGATGCACCTCAAGGTCGGCGGCCAGGGCATGTTCCACTTCATGTCCCTCTCTGCCCCCTTCGTGATCGGGCCCGAGAACCCGAAGCTCTACTGGTTCGATCCGGACAACATGGAACCCCTGGTCGCCAGCGAAGGCCACCGGCGGGCCATGGAGCTCTACCTGGAGTTGACCTCCTACGGCCCGCAGGCAATGGCCGGCTGGGCGCTGGGCGAAGCGTGGGACTACTTCCTGCGCGGCAATGCGGTCTTCACCTACTCCTGGGGTGACGTCGCGGCGCTGGCGGTGGAGCGCAACTCGTTCGTCAAGGGCAAGGTTGGCACCGCGGCCCTGCCGGGGACGATGTCCTACTTCAATCCCAAGACGGGCCAGGAGATCACCACCACCGAACCGAACCTGGTCGGCAACACGACCGGCGGTTCCTGGGCCGGTGTGCTCATGAAGTCCTCGGACGTGCCGGAGTTGGCCTACTACTTCCTGGCCCTGACGGCGACGGAGGCCAAGCAACGGTTCTACGCCACTCGCGGTACGGACGGCGTCGATCCCGGACGGCTCAGCCAAATGCCCCCGGACGCGGTCGAGGGCGGCACGGGCAACATCGAGGACTACACTGCCCAGGGGTGGGTCGCGGAGGACGCCGCGGAGTACGTCAAGGCGTACTACGACAACTACCAGAACCCGAACCAGCTGCCCTTCCTGCGCATCCCGGGCACGTTCGAGTACTGGACGCGGATGGACGTCCGCCTCTCGGAGGTCCTCACCAGCGGCGTGAGTCCAGAAGAGGCCGTCCAGTCCATGGCCCAGGACTTCCGGGAGATCAACGAGCGGCTCGGGGTCGAGCAGCAACTCGAGATCTATAAGGCGTCTCTCGGGCTCTGATCGAGCCCTGACCTGGCAACCGGGGGATGTCGAGGCCGCGGGATTCGGAACCATCCGGACCCCGCGGCCCCATTCGACCCATCTTTACGTCTCCATCGCTGACGGCCGGGAGGAGCCATGGCCCAGCTCGAAACCACCGGACCCGGCCCGGCGACGCGCGCGGGAATCGGCACCCTCCGCCCCACCCCCACAACCCGCCCAGCGAACACCCTTCGCACCTGGGGGTCGAAGGTCGCCGTCGTCGCGGCCCTTCTCCTCGGTGGTGTGCTGGCCTACGTCCTGCCGGCCGTAGGGATCAATGGCGGCGGCAGCCTGGGCTTGGATGAGGTCGGCACGAAGCTGACCCTCACCGGGGACGGCTGGGTGGTGACGCTCGGTTGGTTCGGCTGCATCGTCGGGATCGTCGCGGCGCTCGCCTTCCCCGCAACGGAGCGGTTCATCCAGTCCCTCACGATCACGGCCTGTGCCCTGGTCGCGATGATCCTCCCGTACTTCGTCGCCACCCACCTGTCCCAGGTCGACAAGGAAGCATCCTCACTTGGGAGCGGCCTGCTCCTTGCCTGGATCTGCTTTGGCATCGCGGCCGCTCTTCCCTGGCTGGCGCTGCTCTGGCGGGACAAAGCGCAACCGGTGCTCGACCGGGACTGGGCGAAATGGCTCTTCCTGCTCCCAGCGGTAGTTTGGGTCTTCCTGCTGACCCTCTTTCCCCTGGTCTACGCGTTCACCACCAGCCGCTACGCCTTTCGCAGCGGCCGGATCAGCCGCTCGGTCGGCTGGGACAACTACCAGCGGCTCTTTGTCGAAGGGTCGCTCTGGTCGGCATTCGGCGGCGCCTTACTTGCTGCGGCCGCGACCGCCGCGGTGGTGCTCGGCGGTGGACTGCTGCTGGCCTGGCTGAGCGACCGCGAGGTCACGCGTGAGGATGTCCGGGGCGTCGCCCGGTTCGTCCCACTCTTCGCGGTGCCGGCCGCCCTCATCTACCTCGCCTCGAACATCCTGCGCGACCCCCTCGGCACGCAGCTCAACATCACGTTCTTCTTCGTGGCCGGAGCGGTCGTTTCGGAGATGATCCTCGGGTTCCTGATTGCGCTCCTGATGAACCGGGAGCTACGGGGCCGGAACGTGCTGCGGGCCACGATGACCCTGCCGATCTTCGCCACGCCGATCGCGATGGGCTACCTGGGGCGGGCGATCTTCTACGAGACGGGCGGACCCATCAATGCGGGTCTCGGCGGGCTGGGCTTGGGTCAACCGCCATGGTTGTCCGATCCCCAGTGGGCCCGCATCGCGACGATCATCATCGACGTCTGGCAGTGGACGCCGTTCGTCTTCATCATCGCGCTGGCTGGGTTGCAGGGCCTGCCCCAGGACGTGCTGGAGGCCGCGGCGGTGGACGGCGGCGGCGGCTGGCAGGCGCTGCGTCACATCATCCTGCCCCTGATGGCGCCAATCCTCTGGCTCATCTTCCTACTGCGCGCGATCGACTCCTTCAAGGTCTTTGACATCGCGCAGGGGCTGACCCTCGGCGGCCCCGGTCGCTCCACCGAGTACTACAGCCTGTTCAACTACCGCACCGCCCGGCAGTTCTTCAATTACGGCGAAGCCGCCGCGCAAGCTTTTCTCTTGCTGCTGATCGTGATGATCCTTGTTTCCCTGCTTTGGGGCCGGATCCGGCACGTGTACGACGACGAAGAGGTGAGGGCATGAGCGCAACAAGCACTTCCGTCGCCCGGACTGGCGCCGCGGCCGGCGCGACCACCCGCCACGGGGGGCGGCGCATCGGCGGCACGATCTTTCTCGTGGCCGCGATCGTGGTGCTACTGATCTGGACCCTCTTCCCCTTCTACTGGGCGGTCATCAGCTCGTTCAAGAATCCGGCCGACAACTACGGCAACCACTGGCTGCCGTGGATCACGTTCGAGCCGACGCTGAAGCCCTGGCGGGACCTTTGGGCGATCCGCGAGATCCGCCGGTCCCTGGTGAACAGCACCATCATCTCCGTCGGCGCGGCCACGGTCGCGCTGGTCCTCGGCACACTCGCGGCCTACGGGATCGCCCGCTTCCGGTTTTTCCGGCCGCAGAACGGGAGTCTGACCACCTGGTTCCTCTCCCAGCGGGTCCTACCGCCGGTCATCTTCGTCACCCCGTACTTCCTGATCATGGGCCAACTCGGCCTGCTTGACACCGTGTGGGCGCTGATCCTGCTTAACGCCACGTTCAACCTGCCCTTCCCGGTGATCATCCTGACCCAGATGTTCCGGGAGATTCCGAAGGAGTTGGAAGAAGCGGCGCAGGTGGATGGCGAAAGCCGTCTCGGCATCTTCCTCCGCATCGCGGTGCCCCTGGTCTTGCCGGGGTTGGTGGTGAGCTGGTTCCTCTGCCTTGCGTTCAGCTGGAACGAGTTCCTGTTCGGCTTCGCGATGTCCCAGAAGGACGCGCGGCCAATGCCGGTCTTCCTTGCCGGTGGCGACCAGACCCGCGGGGTCGACTTCCAGGCGATCGGCACCCGGATGCTCCTGACCGCGTCCGTCCCGCTCGTCGCCTCGCTTCTCGTCCAGCGCTACATCGTCCGCGGGCTCTCACTCGGGGCGGTAAAAGGATGACCGGGAGAACGAGTCGGGATGTCGAGGAGCCGAGCCGTCGAGGAGTGAGCGATCGATCGCGGAGGCACATGAGAAGTCGGAGCAGTGCGTGGCTGACTGAGCACCCTTCGGCTCCCGTCGCCCCCTCGATTTCTCACCTCCCCGACTTCTCGACTGTTCGACTGCTCGACTCGTGACCCCGCTCCTCGTCGGTGTTGACGTCGGAACGACCAACGTCAAGGCGGTGGTCTACAAACCAGATGGCACGGCCGTGGCCGTCGCGGTGGTGCCCACCCCGACCCATTACCCGCGGCCATCCTGGGCCTTCTACCGCCCGGATGAATTGTGGGCGCAGACGACCTCGGCCCTGCGGGACGCGCTGGCAAAGGTTGACGACCCGAGGCGAGTCGCGGGCATCGCGATCACGAGCATGGGCGAGGCAGGCGTCCCCTTGGACACAGCCGGGAAGCCGACGTTCGACGCGATCGCCTGGTTCGACACCCGGACCGAACCCCAGGTGGCCTGGCTCGAACGGGAGATCGGCCGCGACTTCCTCTTTGCGACAACCGGGCTCTCTCTTCAGCCGATCTGGAGCCTCTGCAAGCTGCTCTGGTTGCGGGAGAACCAACCGGATGCCTTCGGCCGTACCGTCCGCTGGCTCAACATCGCGGACTACGTCGCCTACCGCCTGTGCGGGGCGCAAGCGACAGACCTCTCGCTCGCATCGCGGACGATGGCGCTGGATCTGGCCGGGCTTCGCTGGTCGGAGGATCTGCTCGCGGCTGTTGGACTGCCGCGCGATCTCCTCGCCCCGCTTGCACCGAGTGGCACCCGGCTGGCAGGGGTGACGGCGGAAAGCGCGCGCGAGACCGGTCTGCTGGCGCATACACCCGTCTCAGCCGGCGGCCACGACCACGTCTGTGGCGCCTTTGCCGCCGGCGTCACCGAGCCTGGCGCCGTCCTCAACTCGCTCGGTACCGCCGAAGCGCTGTTCGTGGCCCTGGAACGCCCCCTCACCGACGCGGCGATGGGCGACCAGGGCTACTCCCAGGGGGCGCACGTTGTTCCCGGCCGTTACTACGCCTTCGGCGGGCAGTACACGGTCGGCGCAAGCGTCGACTGGCTGCGAGGGATCCTCGGAGCCGACGCTGACTACGCGACCTTGCTAGCGGAGGCGGAAGCGACGCCGCCCGGCAGCCTGGGAGTCTGCTTCCTCCCTCACCTGCGCCTCGCCGGCCCCCCGGTCGACGACCCTCGCTCCCGCGGGGCATTCGTGGGCCTCAGCACCGACGCCACCCGTGGCACGCTGGTTCGGGCAACACTTGAGGGTCTGGCCTTTGAATCTCGCAGCTCCTTAGAGCCCCTGCTTGCCCACGCGGGCGTGGCGATGCCGTCGGAAATCGTCGCCATAGGCGGGGTGACCCGGAACACCCTCCTTATGCGGATCAAGGCGACCACCCTGGATCGCCCGTTCACCATTGCGGATGTCGAGGAAGCAACGACCCTCGGCGCGGCAATCCTCGGCGGAATCGGAGCCGGCGTCTACCCGGACGTGCCAACCGCCCTCTCTGGTCTCCGCTACCCACGAACCCCCACACTACCCATGGCAGAGGATGTTGTCAGCTACGACGCGCTCTATCGTGACGTCTACCGGCGCATCTATCCCGCGCTGCGCCCGGTCCACCACGCCGTCCACGCTTCACAGTCGGGGTCATAACCAGAGCCTCCACCAAGAAGCGTTCATATCCATCCCGGAGCCAATGAACCATGCCCGTCTCCGACACCTATCTCGGCATTGACCTCGGTACCTCCGCGGTCAAAGCGCTGCTCGTCGACAAAACGGGCCACGTCCTCGGCCGGGGCTCAGCAGAGCACCCGATCTCTCACCCTCGTCCCCACTACGCGGAGCAAGATCCTGCCGACTGGTGGTGTGGAGTTCTGCGAGCCACGCGACAAGCGGTCGGGAACACCGGGCCGGACCGTGTCGCGGCGATCGGACTTTCCGGACAGATGCACGGGACGGTTCTGCTTGGTGCCGCCGACGAGATCCTGGCACCGGCGATCATTTGGCCGGACCAGCGGAGCCGGCAGCAGGTGGACGAGATCACGGAGATGGTCGGGCCGGAGCGCTTGATCGAGCTGACCGGAAGCCCCATCGCGACGGGGTTCCAGGCCGCATCTCTCCGCTGGGTGCAGCAAGAACAACCCCGCCTCTGGGAGCGCACCCGGCACGTCCTCCTCCCCAAGGATGAGATCCGTCGTCGCCTCACGGGGACCCTCGCCACCGACCCAAGCGACGGCTCCGGCGCCCTGCTGTTGGACGTGCGGCAGCGGGACTGGTCGGACGACCTGCTCGCGGCACTGGACGTGGAGCGGGAGCAGCTCCCCCCGGTCCACCCCTCGACATCGGTGGCCGGCGACCTACGGCCCGACGTGGCTGCAGAGCTCGGCCTGTCCTCCGGCATCCCCGTCGTCGTGGGTGCGGCCGACGCCGCCTGCGCCGCGCTCGGCGCCGGCATCGTCGAGCCGAGCACGATGCTCCTGACCTTCAGCACGGGAGCCCAGACGCTGATCCCAATGGTGGAGGTCGAGGTGGATCGGGAGGGCCGGCTGCACACCTTTTGCGGTGCTCTGGAGCCGGGGCCTGGGCAAGCGGGCTGGTACACGATGGGCGCCACTCTGAGCGCTGGCCTCGCGATGCGTTGGCTACGCGACAGCGTCTTCGCCCTGGATGGAGCGGACGCGTACGAGCGAATGACGGCCTGGGCCGAAGAAGCTTCGGTGGGTGCCGGTGGTCTCCTGTTCCTCCCCTATCTCGCCGGGGAGCGCACCCCCCACATGGACCCGCGGGCACGCGGGATGTTCCTCGGGCTGACGGCGCGGCACGGCCGGGCGGAGTTGGTTCGTGCCCTGATGGAGGGTGTGGTCCTCGCCGCCTACGACGCCTACGCGGCGCTCACTGACCTCGGCGCGGCACCAACGAGCATCATCGTCGCCGGCGGCGGCGCTCGTAGTCCCCTCTGGCGACAGATTGTGGCCGACGTGTTCAACCTGCCGGTGCTGCCCTTGCTCCACCAGGAGCAATCTGCCTCGGGCGCTGCTCTTCTCGCCGCTGCCGGAGTCCATGGCCTTGACCCGGAAAGCGTTGCACCGACCTGGGCCGCGTACGGCGATCCGGTGGAACCGGTTTCAGCGCACCATGACCGCTACGAGGACCTGTTCCACATCTTCCGTTCGTCCTACGTCAAGCATCGGGAGGATTTTGTCATGCTCGGGGCGTTGGAGGCATAGCCCACTGGGTCCTGGCCACGGTTCCCGCCTTTCAGCCCGCACCGCCGGCCCTATCCGCCGATATCTACCGGTACTTTGGCCTCTCCGTCCCGACCAACCACAGCGGCCTGGGCGGAGATGAGACGGCGGCGCTCGTCAAGGGCGAAGGCCTCGCGGGCCCACGGTCGGGGCTCGACCTCGGCGATTACCGCTGGACGCCAGGCTGCCACCACGTCCGCTACGCGCTCGCCGCGCACGATCGCGGCGGCCTGCATCGCCGCGCCCCGCGCCGCGTGCTCCCCCCCAGTGCGAACCGTGACCGGCAGCCCGGTGGCGTCGGCAACGGCCTGCTGCCAGGCCGGGTGCGCCGAGCCACCACCGACCATGGTGGCAACAGGAGCAGAGATGCCGAGCCGGGCCAGCGCCTCGACGCAGTAGGCCAACCCGGCCGCTACGCCGTCCAGGGCGGCGCGCAAGAGCATGTCAGGCGTTGCCGTCCCGTCCGTCAGCCCGGTGATCGATCCCGTCGCCCGTGGCAGGTTCGGTGTTCGCTCGCCGGCGAGATAGGGCATCAGGAGGAGCCCGCCGGCCCCCGGCGGTACGGTGCCGGCTCGGTCCAGGGCCGTCGCACGGTCGATCCCGAGCAGACCGGCGATGGCGTCAACGACACGGGTGCAGTTGATCATGCAGGCCAGCGGCATGAACCGGCCGGTCGCGTCGGCGAACCCACAGACCTCCCCCGTCTCGTCGGCAGTGGGCCGGTCGCTGACCACGAAGGCGGTCCCACTGGTACCAAGGCTAATCACGACTTCATCAGGGCCTGCCCCGACCCCGAGCGCGGCGGCCATGTTGTCTCCAGTTCCCGGGCCAACCGGAATCCCGGCCGGCAAACCGAGTTCCGCTGCCGCTGCAGATGAGAGGCTGCCGGCCGGCTCCTCCGGTCCGCGCACCGCCGGAAGGCGCAGCCGCTCGGCGGCCTCCTCCCCAGCGGCCAGCGCAAGGAGGTCCCGTCGATCCCTGCCCTCTCGCGGCGACCACCAGCCGCTGCCGGATGCATCCCCGCGATCGGTGGCCATCTCGCCCGTCAGCTGGAGGTTGAGCCAGTCGTGCGGGAGGCAAATCGCAGCCGTGCGAGTGAGGTCGTCCGGAGAGGTCCTGGCGAGGTGAGCCAGCTTGGAGATGGTGACCGAGGCCACGAGCCGGGTCCCGACAACGCCAGCGAAGTCGGCCAAGGCATTGAGCCGCTCCGCGTCGGGCGCCGCGGCAACGTTGTTCCAGAGCGGCGCCGGCCGCACGATCTCCCCGGCCGCATCGAGGGTGACGAACCCGTGCTGCTGCCCGCCGACGGAGAGACCCGCCACCCGCAGGTCCGATCCATCCGGCACGGCGCCTGCCACCGCCGTGCGAAGCGCTCTCCACCACTCGCTGGGATGCTGCACGGAAAGTGGCGGCTCTGCCCCGGAAACGCCGGAGTGCGGCGCCCGTCCCTGGCCCACGACCTCGCCGCTCTCCACGTCGAGCGCGACAACTTTCGTCGATTGCGTCCCCGAGTCGACCCCGAGCACCACGGTGCGCGCCACGGCCTCCTCCCTCCCCACGCCGAGCCGTTCAAGGTGAAGGATTCTACGGCAGTGCCGCCGGAACCACCTTCTCGCCAGTCGTCAGGCAGAGGGCTCGGGTGGGGGCAGCGATTCGGTGGGGCGGGTCAAGGAGGCCGCGTCCCGGATCGGTGGGTAGGCCGATCCCCAGGTACCCCGCTGAAGGAGCAGCAGCAGCGCCCGCTGATCGGCCGGTTCCAGGGCCAGGCGCTGCTCGGCGAAGAACTCGGTCAGGCGGTCCCGATCCAGCCCATGAGCGTCGGAGAGATCCCGGCGGAGGTCACGCCGGCGCTCATGCCCAGCATCCCGTAGCGCCACGAGCGTCTCCAGCCCTGGGCCGAGGGCAGCACGATCGAGCGCGCGCGGCACCGCGAGGACGTGGGTGATGGCTGGTTCGCCGGTGAGTACGAACCAGGCTCGGCACAGGTCTTCCGCGAATCCGGCCTCGGGTGGCCGGAGCGCCTCCGCTCCCTCAACGACGACAACCTGCGCCTCGGCAGTATCATCGCTGGTCCAGGCCAGCGGGACGATGCCGTAGAAGGGCTTCAGCGTTGCGCGGGCCAGCACCTCGGCCGCACCACTCGTTCGCCAAAGGCGAATGGGGGTGCGCTCGACCTCGTCCGGCCGCACCGGAACGCGCATGGCAATGGACCCCACGGACCCGGCAACGACTGCCGCCTCCCGGCCAAGGGTATGGGTTGCCAGCAGCGCGGCGATCTCCGGGGCCGGAACCAGGGCGATATCCTCCGGCCCCACATCCACGGCACGCAATTCGGAGCGGGCCTCGCTGGGAATCACCGGCGCGACCCAACCGGCTGTCAGCGGATGGACGAACGGCGCCATAGCCAGGGTGTCATGGAGCAGGAGACGCACGTCGGTCCTCGTTCGTAGGAGGGCAGGAGCGCCCAACGACATCGTTGCTTCGTCGAGGATAGCAGCGGAGAGCGGGCGGGTGCAGATCAACCAACGAGCGGTCAGCCCACCTACGAGGGAAAGGCAGGAGTATCCACCTGATTGCGGAGCGTCTCCATAGGGAATCTCGGATAGGACCCGAACACCTTCAAGACGGCGCAGAGCTCTCCGACGCGCTCCAGGGCCCTGACGACCGGAGGGTCGGTCCGGTGTCCCTCCAGATCCGCCAAGAAAACGTACTCGCCGAGCCAACCCTTGGTCGGCCGGCTTTCCACCTTGGTGAGTTGAAGCCCTTCCGCCGCAAACGCGCCGAGCGCCGCATAGAGCGCTCCGGGGACATTGTCCTTGACGGTGAAGCCAACGGAGGTCTTGTCGGCGCCGGTCGGCGCCGCGTCTTGCTGAGCCAGGACCACGAAGCGAGTGAAATTTGCTCGGACGTCTTGGATGTCGTGAGCGAGAACGGCGCCACCATACAACTCAGCCGCGCGGGCGGTCCCGATACCGGCCCGGCTGGAGTCGCCGCCGGACGCTGCATCCTGGACGGCCGCCGCGGTGCTGAGTGCGGCGATCTGCTCCGCACCTGGGAGGCAGCGCTCTAGGAAGCGGCGGCACTGACCGAGCGCCTGCGGGTGGGAAGCGACTATGCGGATGTCCGCCAAGGTGGCACCGGGCGCAGTCACCAGGAAATGGCGGACCGGCAGCGCCACCTCAGCCGCAATCTTCAGCGGCGTTTCGTGGATCAGGAGATCCAGCGTGGCGAAGACCGCCCCCTCGATGGAGTTCTCGATCGGCAGCAACGCCTCGGTCGCCAGGCCCGTCTCGACCGCCGCGGTGAGGGCCGGGATGCTGCCGAAGGCGAGCAACTCCCCCTGCCCCGCCGTGTGAAGGAGCGCGGCCTCCTCGCTGAATGTCCCCCGCGGCCCTAAGAACGCCGTCGCCATCGTCACATGCCCTCCACGGGTAGGGACTGTATGGCAACGAGGAGGCGGTGTCCACCTTGGCAGCAGACTTGGATAGCTGAAAAGGTCGGTCTGTCACCTATACTCAGCGGCATGGCACCTCGGAAAGTCCGCTACGTCAAGGAACGGCCGCCGGCACCCTCCGTCGAGAGCGCCTGGCGGCTGTTCATCTCAGTTCCCCTCCCCCCGGCGGTCACGACGCTGGTCGGGGAGCTGGTGCGAGATCTCGGTGCGGAGGGGTGGCCGGTCCGCTGGGTGGCGCCAGACACGGCGCACATCACGCTCCAATTCATCGGTGACGTTCCGCCGGAGCGGGCGGAGTTTCTGCGCCTGGCGCTCCCGCCCGTCGTCGCCCGCCACGATGCCTTCAATCTCCGCACCGCCGACCTCGGCGTCTTTCCCAATCAGCGACGGCCGCGGGTGATCTGGCTCGGCCTGTACGGGCCCGCGCACCGTCTGGCGTCGCTCCGGGACGACATCAGCGATCTGCTGCGCCAGTTCGAGTTCCCCCTCGATGACAAGGAATTCCACCCTCACGTGACCCTCGGCCGGGTGCGGGACGTGCGAGATGGCTCTGGACGGGATCTGCCGGCGGCGATCCAGCGCCGCTTCGCGGAGGTAGCTGCTTCGGGCCAGGTCACCGCCAAGGCGCCGATCCCCGTTCCCGTCCAAGAGGTGCACCTGGTTCGCAGCTTCCTCGGGCGGGAGGGGGCACGACACGAACCCATCGCCCGGTGTCCGCTCGGAGCCCCGGTTGCCAAGCCACGGCGCGACGACGAGTGAGCGACGACCGTCGTATTCAGGTGGCGGTCTGTGGACCCGGGGACGCGACCCAGGCAGAGGAGACCGCCGCCGAGCGAACCGGTCAACTTCTCGCAAAGCGCGGCTGCGTCCTGATCTGTGGCGGTCTCGGCGGGGTGATGGCCGCTGCGTGCCGGGGAGCGAAGACAGGAGGGGGCACGACGATCGGCATCCTCCCGGGCAGCGATCACACGGCCGCCAACCCGTGGGTGGATCACGCGATCTGCACGGGTTTCGGTCAAGCGCGAAACGCGGTCGTGGCCGCCACGGCTGAGGCAGTCATCGCCGTGGGTGGCGGATTTGGCACCCTTTCAGAGATCGCGCTCGCACTCCGTCTCAGACGTCCCGTGATCGTTCTCGGTGGCTGGTCGGCCACGCTAGATACCAGCGAGGGGCGCGAGATGATCGCCCTCCTCGGTGGCAACATGGAGCATGTGACATCACCGGACGAGGCGGTCGAGGCGGCGCTGCGGGCGATCCAACCAAAGTAGGGCTGAGGGTCTGAAGAGTTTTCCCGTGCTCCCGGGTGTGGCGTCACACGGGGGAAGCGCCTCGGATTGCATCGTTCGCCACGGAGAAGTCCCGCCCCTGTGGTAGGGCGGGACTTCAATGAACGAACACGTTCTGGAGTACCGGGTCGTCACCCTGTCACGCTGGGTTACGGTCCGGTCTGCTCAGCCAAGTTCTCCTCGCGGCGGCCGACGACTGGCTCACCCATCTCGGCGAAGTACTTGAAGTTATCCAGGTCCTGCTGGACTTCCCGCGCGACGGCCTGGGTCAGTGTGTCTCCGACGGCTTCTAGCGGGTTGCGCTCGTACTCGATGGTCACAAAGACGTGGGTTCCGCCCTCATGCGGCTCGAAGCGGACGGTACCGCTATTCGGGGTGCCACTGGTGGAACGCCAGCTCACAGACTGGTTCGGCGTCATCTCCGTAATCTGGGCATCCCACTCTTCCCGCTTCCCACGGATATTCGCGATCCAGTGGAGCTGTCGCTCCGCCTGATCGATGGCCGTGACGTTTTGCATGAAGTTTGGAAACGCTTCGAAGTTCGTCCAGATCTCATAGGCCCGGCTCACCGGGACATTGACGTGGATGTCTTTCTCAACCTTGGCCATCGTGTCTGGTCCTTTCCATAGCGGGCGGCGACGGCTGCGAGGGCGCCGTCCAAGCTTTTCGGGTTTCGCAGGGATCGTGCCGTCAAGCGACTACGCCAGATCCCCGAGTGTTATGGAATGTCGGCGTCGGGCGAATCCAGTATCATTGAACATGGCATCCCACCTTCATGACTGCTGTCTGGGGTTTCAATCGCGCTGCTGCGTCGCTCGCTCGCCGAAGGACCGATCCCGATGAGCAATCTCTTCACCACTCTCGCTGAGCTTGAGCGGCGGTACGCCGAACTTGATCACCTCATGGCCGACCCTGCGGTCGCCACGGACCCGACCAAGCTCCAGGAGTACGGGCGCGAGCGTGCAGAACTGGAGGATGTCGTCGGCGCCTACCGGGAGCTGCGAGCGGTCAACGCCGCCATCGAGGAAACCGAGGTGCTGGCGACCGATGTCAGCGACCGGGAGATGGCCGACCTGGCGACCGAAGAACTCAAGGAGCTGCGGGAGCAGCGAGAGGCACTGCTTGAGCGCGTGCGCCTGCTGCTGGTGCCGAAGGACCCGAACGACGAGAAGAACGTGATCGTCGAGGTCCGGGCCGGCACCGGCGGCGATGAGGCAGCGCTCTTCGCCGCCGACCTCTTTCGGATGTACACCCGCTACGCCGAGCGGCATCGCTGGAAGGTGGATGTCGTCTCCGCGACCGAGACCGACGGCGGCGGGTTCCGGGAGGTGATCTTCGAGGTCCAGGGTCGCGGCGCCTACAGCCATCTCCGCTACGAGAGCGGGGTCCACCGGGTGCAGCGGGTCCCCGCGACCGAGAGTCAGGGCCGCATCCACACCTCGACCGCCAGCGTGGCCGTGCTGCCGGAGGCGGAGGAGGTGGACATCCAAATCAACGACAACGAGCTACGGATCGACGTCTACCGCTCCACGGGTCACGGCGGACAGAGCGTGAACACCACCGACTCGGCTGTCCGTCTGACTCACCTACCGACGGGGCTCGTGGTGACCTGCCAGGACGAGAAGAGCCAGCTGAAGAACAAGCTCAAGGCGATGACGGTGCTGCGCTCCCGGCTCTACGAGATCGAGCAGCAGCGGCTCTCTCAGGAGCGGGGGGACGCGCGCCGCTCCCAGATCGGCTCCGGGGAGCGAAGCGAGAAGATCCGGACCTATAACTTCCCGCAGGATCGGGTCACCGACCACCGGATCAAGCTGAACCTGAGCAACATCCCGGCGATCCTCGAAGGCCAGATCGACTCCTTCGTCCAGGAGTTGCGCGCCGCCGACGAGGCCGACCGTCTCGCCGATGCCGGCCTTGATGAGCGCGCCGAAGCCGCGGACTAGGCGAACCGTCGCAACCTGCTGGAAGCGACTCGCACTAACCTCTGGCTTACACGCTTCAGCATCGACGATCGCCTGACGTTAGGCCCATCGCTGATTTGCGATGCCAGGGAACACCGTCAGTGGTTCGGTTTCTCCCTCTCGCATCGCGGGTCTAGCGACAGCGCGAAACTCGGGGCGGGGTTGGTTCTTCGTGCCACAACGCGGCGATGCTGCGCCAAGGGGATCCTCGTCCCGCCGGTCGGCTGGGCACGCGCTCCCCTGTGGCGTGGCACCAGCCTACGCCGTTGGGATCTGGGCCACGCGGGTCGGCCGCGGGCGGCGTTAGAACAGCGCCAACACCCGGCTCGGTCCCCCCGAGGCGTTGAGGTGCTTCGGGCCGCCGACGACAAGGGTGGCACCGACCGGGGGCGCGACAGACAGGTTCGCGAGGTTTTCCAGACCGTACTTGCCGGCTGGGAGAACCGTGAGATGGGTCGCGAAGTCGGTCGAGGCACCGAAATCCAGGCTGATGGTATCGACACCGATGCCGACGATAGAGCGCTCTTCAACCAGAAACGCCGCAGCGTCAGGTGCGAAGCCGGGGAAATGGAGCGTGCCTCCGGCGTCGGCGTTCAGGAATGCTCCCGGGGTGGCCAGGCGAGCCTCCCACCCGGAGTGCATCGCCACGAATGCCCCCTCTGGCAACGCGCTGTTCTGAGCCTCCCAGGCCAGGATGTCGTCCACCGTCACCTGATAGTCGTCGTTCGCCGCAGCCCTGGCCGCCACGTCAATCACGGCAAGCGGGGCGACGAAGTTGGCCACCGGCAAGGTATCCGCCTTCGGGCCATTGGCGTCGAAGTGGGCCGGAGCGTCCATGTGGGTGCCGGTGTGCTCGTCCAGAACGAGCTGACTCTTGTAGAACCCATCCTGCTCCACTCGTACCAGCACGTTGGCCTGGAACTGCTCGCTGCCGGGGAAAACCGGGAAGTCCGGCGTAATGGTATGCGTCAGGTCCAGCACGCTGCCGAAGCAGCCCGTGGCGATCGGGGTGCCCAGGGGAGCGATCACGGGGGTCGCGCCCGGGGTCGCCGCGCCCTGAAGAGCGGCGCTCTGTGGACGTCCTACTCCACCGAGCACGGCCAGCGCACCCGTCGATCCTGCCGCCCCAAGGAACCGCCGCCGAGTGATCGCTCGTTGCACCGTCGCCATTGCCTGCGGTGAACACATGGTCGTTCCCTCCCTGGATCCGTCGTTGAGACCCTGGCGGACTGTTGCCCGCCCCTTGCCTCATCATAGCCTTGAACGCCGCCGCGCCAAGTCCGGGCTAACGGCACAGTTCGGGTTGCTTAGCGGGTTTCCGCATATCGAGCCCAAACGAGCCTGCATCGAGCCGGGCTGAACGACCAAGACGAAGCGAATCGGGTGGAGCTCAACACCGTGTTGGGACGGAGCATTGCCGAGGCACTGGGCGCCGCGAGCGCCCGGCTCGCAGCAGCCGGCCGGGAAACACCGCGCCTCGATGCGGAGGTGCTGCTGCGTCACGTGTTGGGGCTGGACCGAGCGGGCCTCTTCGTGCGACTGCGGGAACCACTGCCTGTGATGGCGTGGGCCACATATGAGGACCTGGTGACGCGGCGCCTGGCGGGAGAACCGGTGGCATACCTCACGGGCGTGCGCGAGTTCATGGGCCTGGACTTCGCGGTCCGTCCCGGCGTCCTGGTGCCACGGCCGGAGACGGAACTGCTCGTGGAGTGGGCACTTGGGTGGCTTGGTCAACGCCCGGCGGGGACGGTGCTGGATATCGGGACCGGGAGCGGTGCGATCGCCGTCGGGGTTGCCACCCACCTGCCGCCGAGTTGGGATGGTCGAATCATCGCCGCGGATGTCTCGGCGGCGGCGCTGATGGTTGCGGAGGCGAATGGAGTCCGGCACGGTGTGCGTAATCAGGTCTGCTTCGTGCTCGGCGACCTGGCGACGTGGTGCGGGGGTCCGGTGGATCTGTTGCTGGCGAATCTGCCCTACCTGCGTCCAGATCAGGTCGCGGGGAACTTGGATCTACGCCCCGAGCCCGTCCTTGCCCTCGTCGGCGGGGAGGATGGGCTCGATCTGATCCGCCGCCTGATCGACGACGCACCCCGCTTCCTCGCACCTGACGGGGCGCTGGGGCTAGAGATTGATCCGTCCCAGGCAGATGTCGTCGCTGGGCTGGTGGCCACCACGCTGCCGGACGCGGCCGTGGAGATTCTACCGGACTTGGCTGGCCTTGCCCGGCACGTGGTGGCGCGGCGCCGATCCTGACCTTTGCGGAGAGACCTGAAGCAACGCTCGGCCGACGGGCGGTACACTCGGGCCGTCGAGTCGCGGTGACAAGGATCTGGCCAAGCGCGAGGCGGGGCGGGGCGGAAAGGACTGATGGCTGTGGAGGGCAACGACCTCGGTGAAGCGACAGCGGTGCAGGGAGATCCTGGCGATGAGACCCCTCCAAGCGACGTGCCCGCCGCGTTCGCGGGCAAGGATCCGCGCCTGACCCCGTACGGGGCGACCAACCTCGGTACGCCGCCGGAGTTGCTGGCGAATTTGGACGAGCTGACCGTACCGAACGACCGCTTCTTTGTCCGCTCCAATGGGCCGACCCCGATCATCTCCCCCGAGACCTGGCGACTGCGTATCGGAGGGCTGGTCGAGCGGGAACTGATCCTGTCGCTAACGGATCTCCAGGCGATGCCAGGGCGAACCCTAACCGCGTTCCTGGAATGCTCCGGGAATAGCCGGAGCCGATTCGTCCCGACGGCGGAGGGGACGGCCTGGCAGGACGACGCGGTGGGCAACGCGACTTGGGGAGGCGTCTCTCTCGCGACGGTGCTCGATCTGGCTGGACTCCGGGACGGGGCGGTAGAGATCGTCTCCCAGGGAGGCGACTTCGCGGGGATGCAGCGGGGACTGCCGCTTCCGGTAGCTCGCGACCCGGATACCCTGCTGGCCTGGGAGATGAACGGGGAGCCGCTGCCGCTGCCCCATGGCGGTCCGGTGCGGCTGCTGGTGCCTGGTTGGGGCGGCATTGCCTCCACCAAGTGGCTGGTCGGTCTCGAGGTGATCGACCGGCCGTTTGACGGTCCGTGGAACACCGACAGCTACGTCTTCTACGACGCCGACGGGACCGCCCTGGGTCCGGTGCGGGAGATGGGCGTCAAGTCGATCATCGTCGCGCCGGGCACGGAGACGCGCTTGGCCGCTGGAAGGCAGCCGATCGTCGGGTACGCCTGGTCGGGGTGGGGCCGGATTGCGCGGGTAGAGGTCAGCACCGACGGCGGCACCACCTACGAGGAGGCCCGGATCGTCCGGGCGGATGGACCGCGCTCCTGGGTACGGTTCGAGCACCCGTGGACGGCGGCACCGGGGCAGGCGCGGCTCCGATCCCGCGCGACCGACGAGGCCGGCAACACCCAACCAGAGACGATTCCCTGGAACGCCAGGGGCTACGGCATGCACGCGGTGCAGGAGATTTCGGTCTCCGTCGTGGAGCCGGAACTGGGACGCGGGACATCGTGACGCTCTGGCACGCCGGCAGAACCCGAGCGGGGTGATGCAGGAGGATCGCGACGTGGGTACGGCAGGGGCACCGGAAGCGAGGCGGGGGGAGGAGATTCCCTGGCAGGTGATGAGCAGGGTCGAGGGGCTCCCCCTGCTGGGAGGTGCGGGTGAGGCCCGACTCCTGCTGCGCGGGGAGGCGAGCTTGACCCTGCAGGTGCGATATCCGAAAGGCGTCTCCTCCCCGCCCCACGCCCATCGCCATGAGAGCCATGTCTACGTGCTGAGCGGCCGCGTGCGAGGGACCCTCCAGAGCGAGACGGTCGAACTTGAAGCGGGCGATGCGGTTCTTCACCCGGCCGGGGTGATCCACACGGTGGAGGCGTTGGAGGACGCCTCCTGGATCGAGGTGAAGACGCCGCCGGAAGTCGTTTGGAGTTGAGGACCACGGTCCGTTCAGGTTCTTAAGCCCGTAGATGAGAGACATTCGTTGCCTTTACGTCACACTGTCCGAACATCTTGCACGAATAGAACATATGTTCTAATTTAGAGCGCGGTCGGGTACCGTGCCTTCGCTCCCCCCTCCTGGCCTTGTTGGACCATACGACTGGGGGACTCATGCCAATCGCCTGCCTCCGCGTGCCACACTTCGCCCTCCGGGTTGCCTTGCTGGAGCGGCCAGAACTCGATGGCGTGCCGTTGGTACTGAGCGCGTCATCAGGAGGGCGCATCATCGTTGCCGACCGCACGCCAGAGTCGGCGGCACGCGGGATCCAGATTGGGATGGCGATCCGGGAAGCGACAGCGCTCTGCCCGGAGGCAGTCATTCTCACACCCGATCCGGTCCGGGAAGCGACGATGGGCGAGCGGCTGCTGACAGCCCTCGAAGCCCTCAGCCCTTCCGTCGAAGCAGACGCGGCCGAGCCCGGCTGCTGGTACGTCGATCTGCGGGGCCTGGACCGCCGGCTTGGCCCGTCGCCACAGGCAGCCCAGGGCCTGCTCACGGTCGCCCCACCGGCACTGCGACCGCGGGTTGGAGTCGCACCCGGGAAGTTCGCGGCACGGGTCGCGGCGGGGCGAGCAGGACCGGGAACCGCCCGAGTGGTCGACCCGGCGGAGGTGCAGAGCTTCCTGGCCGGGGAGGCAATCACCTGGCTGCCGTTACCCCCGGAGACGCTGCGGCGGCTGGAGCGGCTGGGGCTCCGGACGCTGGGAGCGTTGCGAGCCCTGCCGGCTGCGGCGGTCGCGGCTCGGTTCGGCCCGGCCGGCCGGCACGCCTGGGAGCTAGCCGGCGGCCGGGATGATGCACCGGTTCGCCCCCGCCCGCGCGAAGAGACGATCGTCGAGACGCTCGACCTTGACGCGCCGGCGACCAGCCGCGAGACGCTGCTGATCGGGATGACCCGGCTCGTGCTGGGCGCCTTTGGGCGACCAGCGATGCGGAGCCGGCATGTGCGCCAGGCGCGGCTGCGGGCGACGCTGGAGGGGGGCCGCTCCTGGGAGAAGACCGCGACGCTGCGCGAGCCCGCCGGGGCGCAGAAGCTGGTGGAAACGCTGGGCTACCGGCTGCAGGCGGTGGAGCTGAGCGGAGCGGTCGAGGCGCTGGCGCTGGAGCTCACCGGCCTAACGGGAGCGGTAGCCAAGCAACCATCCCTGCCCGGCCTGAGGAGGGGATCGCGCCGCGGGCAGGTGCCGCGCTCGCTGGTGGACGCGACACGGCAACTCAAGCAGCGCTACGGCACGTCGCCGTTGTACCGGATCGTGGAGGTGGAACCGTGGTCGCGGATCCCAGAGCGCCGGCACGCGCTGATCAGCTACGACCCCTGAACCTGCCCCGCCCGGTTCGCGTCAAGACGCGGGGGCAGGGCGGATTCCCAGTGACCCTGATCGAGGGGGGCCGCCGTCGCCAAGTCGCCCATGTGGCCGACATCTGGTGCATCGAGGACGAATGGTGGCGGCATCCGATTAGCCGCCGCTACTTCCGGCTGGCGCTGGAGGACGGAGATATCCGCACCGTCTACCATGACGGCGTCGAGGATGCCTGGCATGCCCAGACCTACTGAGGTGAAGCCGTCGTGGTCGCCGCGATGATCCGGCTTCATCGCCCGGCACCCTTCCTCCATCAGGAGCCAGGTCTCGTGGCGGGGATGGGTATCTCCATCCCCGCCACAGGGCTTCCCACCTCGCGCTGCCGCTGATTGGGCATGACCCCCACTCCGGCCTACGCCGAACTGCATCTGCACACCGCCTTCTCGTTTCTGGACGGCGCCTCGCTCCCGGAGGAGATGGTCGGGCGGGCGGCGGATCTGGGTTACCGGCACCTCGCGATCACGGACCACGACGGCGTCCACGGCGCGATGGAGTTCGCTAAGCTCGCCCACGCGGCCGGCATCGCGCCGATCACGGGGGCCGAGCTGACCCTGCAAGACGAGTCCCACCTCACGCTGCTGGCCGAAACCGCGACCGGTTACGCCAACCTCTGCCGGTTGATTACCGCCGCCCACCACGCGACCGATGCTGCCAGCAGCTCCCAGGTCGATCAGACGCTTGCCCACCGAGATCGCAAGAGGGGGACGGGTCGGCACACCCATGCCGGCAGCGACGAACCCGCTCCCGAGCGCGCCCCTCGCCTCGACCCCGCGCTCCTGCCCGCGCACGCCGATGGGCTGGTGCTGCTCACGGGCTGCCGGAAGGGATCGCTAGCTCGGCTGGTGGACGCTGGCCGGGTGGCAGAGGCTGAGGCGCTGCTGCGGGAGTACGTCGCGTGGTTCGGGGCACAAAACGTGGTCGTTGAGTTGCAGCAGAACCTGGTCTACGGCGACACCCGGAGGATTGCGGCGCTGGTCGGGCTAGCCGAGCAACTCCGGTTGCCCTACGCCGCGACCGGCAACGTCCACTACCACCGTCCGGACCGCCATCGCCTGCAGGACGTGCTGGTGGCGATCCGGCACCGCACCACCCTGGACGGCTCCCACCGCATGCGGCGCCCGAACGCCGAGTTCGCCCTCCGCTCCGCCGCGGAGACGGCCGCCCTCTTCCGCCGCTACCCCGAGGCGCTCAGGACCACGCTCGCGATCGCCGAGCGCTGCGCCGGGTTCGACCTCACGCGGGATCTGGCCTACCGCTTCCCGGACCACCCCACCGCGCCCGGCCAGACCCCGGACGATCTGCTGGCGGAGGTCTGCCGGGCGGCACTTCCCGCCCGCTATCCGTGCGATACCGGTGCCGCGACGGCCCGGCTGGAGGAGGAGCTGGCTCTCATCCGTAAGCACGGACTGGCCGGGTTCTTTCTCCTCTACCGGGACCTGCTGGAGATGGCCCGGGATGTCGCTCGGGAGGTGCGGGGGGAAGGCTCGGCCCGGGCGGCCGGCAACCTCCCACCGGGACGGGGGCGCGGCTCCTCCGTCAGCTCCATCGTCTGCTACCTGATCGGCCTCTCTCCCGTAGACCCGTTGGCCCACGGTCTCTTCCTCGGCCGCTTCCTCAACGACGAGCTCTCCTCCGTCCCGGACATCGACCTGGACTTCCCGCGCGAGATCCGGGAGAAGCTGATCGAGCGCGTCTACGCGCGCTACGGTTCGGACCGCGCGGCGCTGGTCTGCGCCTTCTCCACCTACCGCCTGCGCTCGGCGGTGCGGGATGTCGGCAAGGCGCTGGGGCTGCCCGCGGCGGATCTGGACCGGATCGCCAAGCTGAGCGAACCCCGCTCCGCCCGGGAACTGGATGAGGAACTGGGCAAGATCCCCGAGTACGCCACGCGCAAGGATGCCCCCCCCTGGAAGCATCTGGTCGAGCTGGCCGGGCAGCTCGCCGGCTTTCCGCGCCACGTCACCCAGCACTCGGGCGGGATGGTAATCGCGTCCCAGCCGCTGACGGAATTGGTGCCGATCCAACCGGCGGCGATGCCCGGACGCTATCTTTGCCAGTGGGATAAGGACTCCTGCGACGACGCCCGGTTCGTCAAGATCGACTTCCTGGCCCTCGGCATGCTCTCGCTGGTGGAAGAGTGCCTGGAACTGATCGCGCTTCGTCGCCCGCCGCTGGATATGAGCCGGATCGACTTCGCCGACCCCCGTGTCTACGACATGATCTGCGCGGGCGACACGATCGGCACCTTCCAGATCGAGAGCCGGGCCCAGATCCAGATGCTGCTGCGGACCCGGCCGCGCACCCTGGAGGATCTGGTCGTCCAGGTCGCGATCGTGCGGCCGGGTCCGATCATCGGCGGCGCCGTCAACCCCTACGTCCGCCACCGCGAGCTGGTCCGCATCAACCCAGCCGCCCAGCCCACCTACGACCACCCCCGCCTGGTACCGGTGCTGCGCGAGACGCTGGGGGTGATTCTGTACCAGGAGCAGGTGCTGGAGGTGGCGATGGCCCTGGCCGGGTTCACCGCCGGTCAGGCCGACATGCTACGCCGGGCGATGACCCGCAAGCGATCCCGTGAGGCGATGCTCCGGATCTGGGCCCAGTTTCGGGACGGCGCGCTGGAGCGGGACGTGGACCTGGAAACGGCCAAGACGGTCTTCCGCAAGCTGATCGGGTTCGCCGCCTACGGCTTCCCGAAGTGCCACGCCGCCGCGTTCGCCGTGCTCGCCTACCAGTCCTGCTGGCTCAAGCGCTACTACCCGGCCGAGTTCACCTGTGCGCTGCTCAACAACCAGCCGATGGGCTTCTACCCCCCGCACACCCTGACCAACGACGCCAAGCGGCACGGAGTGCGCGTGCTGCCGCCCGACGTCAACGCGAGCGGCCCGCGCTGCACGGTCGAGCCGGGGCAAGCGCGGGCGATCCGCATCGGCCTCGGCTACGTCCACGGGCTGGGAGAGGAGGCCGCGCAGGAGATCACGCGGGAGCGGGAGAGCAACGGGCCGTTCCGCTCCCTGGCGGACTTCGTGCGGCGGGTGACGCTGCGGCCGGAAGCGACGGAGCGCCTGGTTCTGGTCGGCGCCTTCGACCGGTTCGGCCTGGGGCGACGCGAGGCGCTCTGGCAGCTCGGGCTCTTCGTGCCGGCACGCGGCTTCGGTTCGACCCGCGCCAACCCGCCGACGGAGCGGGGCCGGCAGCTTTCCCTGCCGCTGCCGGTGGCGCAGGATCAGGTGGCGCTGCCGCCGATGGGTCCGTGGGAGCAGATGGTGGCCGACTACGCCACCCTCGGTCTGTCCCCTCGCTACCACCCGCTTGGGCTGCTCCGCGCCCGCCTGCCGGCCGGCATTGCTAGCACGGTGGACCTAGCATCCATCCGGGACGGCTCGATCGTACGCGTGGCCGGGCTGGTGGTCTGTCGGCAGCGGCCGGGCACGGCGAAGGGGATCACGTTCCTGCTGCTGGAAGACGAGCGAGGGCTGGTGAACGCCGTCGTCTACCCGGATCTCTACGAGGAGCAGCGGCTGCTGGTCCGTGGCGAGCCGTTCCTGCTCGTGGAGGGGCAGCTCCAGCGGCGAGGCCAGAACCTCAACATCATCGCGCACCAGTTGCACCGTCTGGAAGGCGCCCGCGAAGCCATCTCCCCCATGCCGGTCCAGCATCAGGAGATTGACATCATCGCCGCCGGTCGAGGCCCCCAGGGGGATGATCCACGAGAACGCCAGCCAGCCGACGGCCTGCGATCCTTGGCGCCGCCGTCGCACAGCTACCGGTAACCTGATCCTCCACAGAGCACGAAAACGTGCGATTTGCGATCGAGCGGAAAGATGGCTCCCCACCACGAGCCATCCTCCCGCTCGATCCGGGTCACGCGTCGCCGGACGCTTCCGGGCTCTCCACGACGGCAGGCTCGACCACCTCTGGGGTCGGTGTCTCTGTTGGCACCGGCTCCTCTGTCGGCGTGGCAGTTGGTTCCGGAGTCGCCGTGGGCTCTGGCGTGGCCGTGGGCTCTGAAGTCGCGGTCGGCTCCAGTGTCGCCGTTGCGGTGGGCTCGACCAACTCGGCGGTGGGCGTCGCGGTCGGCTCTGGTGTCGCCGTCGGCGTTGGAGAGGCAGTCACCGGCGCCACTGACTCGCTGCTTTGGGCAGAGAAGTCGTCGAAGCTTGCCTCCGCCGAGCTCATCGCCGTCAGCCCCACCCCACCGGCCAGGTTCGCCAGTCCTTCAGCGGACACGGCATCCTGGAACTCCGAGCCGTCGATTGACCAGGAGAGCGTGACCCACGTCTTCCCGGTCGCGTCCGTCCCGGCCTCACCCCGGATCCAGTAGCTCACTCCTGGCTCAAACGGCACACTGCCCGGCTCGGCTGCGAACTGGGTTCGGACCACGCCGTCCACCACCTCCCGCAGCTCCAGCCTGTCCCGACCGGCATCCGCGACAACAGCGATGTAATTCTCGGGTCCCTGCCACGCGAACAGGACGCCCGCCTCTCCACGGTTGTTCGCGAACTGAAGCTCTGCTGTCACGTCGGCCCGGTCGAACGTCGCGCCGTTCTTCACCAACCACGTACCACTATTGCCCACGCCTGAGACATTGACGTGGGGGTCTCCCACGGATCCCGCGGTTATGGCCTTACCCTTGCCACCCGCCGGGGTTACGGTCCAACCTGCTGCTGCCTTGCCGGGTGTACTCTCGTCGAACCCGTCGCTCACCGGCTCGTTGAGCGTTGCCGGCGTCGTTTCAGATTCCGTCGTTTCGGTCTCCATCGACTCCGGTGTCGTCGTCTCAGATACGGTCATCTCCGACATCGACGCAGTGGACGTACTTGACGCAACAGTAAATGTTGCCGCAGCCCGTGCGTATGTCGTTCCCCCGACTGCCTCGACCTTGTGCGCCCCCGCACTACTCTCCGGCACCATGAACGAGACCGTCGCGCTTCCGACCCCGGAGGTAGTCGCGGTCGCCACCGTCGTGGCGGACGTTGACGTGGCATACCACTTGACCGTGATCGCCTCACTTGCACCGAAGCCACGAAGCACGACATCCGCGTTCGTCCCAGATCCACCGCTGGTCGGAGCAAGCTCTATGCTGGAATTCACGATCAAGAACACGTACGCGCTCGCTGCGCTCGTTCCCCCGACGGCCTCCAACTTGTGCGATCCACGGACGCTCTCAGGCACGGGGAAGGTTGGAGAAGCGCTACCGCGTGTGTCAGTCGTCACGCTGGTGATGACGGTGAATGCCGAGACGGTGTTGTACCACCGCAAGGAAATCGTCTCGCCGGCCGCGAAGCCACGCAGCACGGGTGTCATGGGCGCTCCGACCGTGAGCGAGGTCGGGGAGACGGCCAGGCTCGGGGTGACTGTAAAGGCTGCCGAGGCTGTGCTCCCGTCCGAGCCAACCCCTTCGACCGTGTGCGCTCCCTTCGCAGCCTCCGGCACGGTGAGCAGGGTAGTGGCACTGCCCATGGAGGATGCGGTGGCGTTGGCCACCTTGGTCGAAGCCGTGGTCGTGTCATACCAGTTGATCGCGATCGCTTCCCCGGCTCCATACCCATCGAGCATCATGGTGACGGTGGTGCCGACTCTTCCGAGAGCGGAGGAGAACCGCAGACGCGGCTTGACGGTGAACGACACGGATGCGGTGGCGCCGCTGGCTGCTCCCACTGCCTCGATCTTATGCGCCCCCTTGACCGCCTCCGGTACAGCGATTGAGGTCGCGGCACCGCCGATTGAGGAGACGACCACGCTCTTGATCACAGTCGAGGTCGAGGCGTCGGCGTACCATCGCAGATCGACCGTCTCACCCGCCTCATACCCCTTCAAGCTCACGAGAGGGAACGATCCTACGGTCCCAGATGTCGACCACAGACTTAGGCTTGCGTCAACGGTGAACCTGGCAATGGCCTGCTCGCCGCTTGGGCTCGCCAGGGCCACCACGTCATGGCTCCCGCCCGTCGCATCTGGAATCCTGAAGCTGGCCGAACCTCGGCCGTTGCCAGAGACGACGAACGAGGCGCGCTGGATCGTCCCAGCACTATCCCAGTAGATCCGGACCGTCTCTCCCGGAACGAAGCCGGCACACGTCGCCTTGGTCATCGTGCCGACTGGTCCGGAGACAGGGCTCAACTCACACGTCTGCGGAGCGGCGACTGAGGTGATCGAGAAGGTTGTTGAGGCCGTGATCCACCCGACAGCTGCCTCTACCTTGTAGGTCCCCCCGCGAGACTCCGGAGCATCAAAGGAGGTCGTGGCGCTGCCAAGCGAGGAGGCTGTGGCGCTTCCAACGGTGATCGTAGTCGTGGCGGCGGCGTACCACTTGACAGTGATTGCCTCGCCCGCACCGAACCCCTTGAGTACCACGTCCACCGAGGCGCCGACCGGACCGGAGGTCGGATCCAAACTGATGCTGGGTTTCACCGTCAGGTAAGCAGAAAGGCTGCCGCCTGTGCTTCCAACGGCCTCAAACCGGTGCATTCCCCGGACCGACTCCGGGACAGCAAACGTGGGTGAAGCGCTTCCACGGGCATCGGCGATCACGGTGGTGATGTCGCTGGTCGCGGTTGTCGTGTCATACCAGCGGAGAGCGATAGTTTCGCCGGCCGCGTAGCCGCGCAGAGTGACGCCTACAGAGGATCCAACAGTGGCGGTCGTCGGGGAGATGGCCAGACTCGGGCCGACCGTGAAGGGCGCTGAGGCGACACTCCCCCCCGATCCCACCCCCTCGACCGGGTGCGCCCCCTTCGCCGCCTCGGGTATCGTGAACGAGGCCGACCCGCTACCGAGCGTGGAGGTTGTAGTCGTGGCCACTTGGGTTGAGGCAGTCGCGGTGTCATACCACTTGATCGCGACAACTTCCCCGGCCGCGTACCCACGCGGGGTCACGGTGACGGTGGTGCCGACCCTCCCCATCGTCGGCGAGAGGGTCAATCCAGGAACCACCGTGAACTCTGCCGAAGAAGCTGCTTCGCTTGAAGCTCCCACTGCCTCGACCTTGTGCGCGCCCTTGACCGCCTCCGGCACGGAGAATGCTATCGAGGCGCTGCCAACGGAAGACGTAACCGCGCTCTTGATGATGGTCGAGGTCGAGGTATCGGCATACCACCGCAGGTCAAGAGTCTCGCTCGCCTCAAATCCCTTCACCGTGGCGACGACAAATATCCCAACCTTGCCGGACGCCGAGGAGAGACTTGCACTTGGCGTAACCGTGAAGGGTTGGGAGACCTCCAGCCCGCTCGAAGTCCCCTTGACAATGATCGCGTGATTGCCGCCCACGGAGTCCGGAATCCGAACAGTCGCGACTCCGCTACCATCCGGCGAGGCGACAAATCCGCCGAGTTGCGTGCCGGTTGAGGTGTCCCAAGAAAGCTTCACCCACTCCGAGGGACCCAAGTTGGAGCAGGTCACCTTGACTGACGAGCCCACCGGACCACTCGTCGCGCCAAGACTACAGGTCGTTGGAGGAGGCGTAAGGGGCTCAAGGCCGCCGACAGCCCCCGCATTAAGTAATGCCTCCGCACTGCCGTCAACATCTCCGCCGAATCCGTCTGCCGACCCCTGTGCCCACGCAATCGACTGTAAATATGCTTTGACGTTAGCTGGGGAGGCTCCTGGGTTTTGAAACAGGTAGACCGCGGCAGCTCCAGCGACATGGGGACTCGCCATGCTCGTGCCGGTATTTGTCGCGTAGCCCCCGCCTGGGTAGGTTGAATTGATATCGACACCTGGCGCCGCCAGATCGACTGCCGCGCCGTAGTTACTAAACGCGGCGAGCGTATCGTCGACACCATAGAAGAAGTTGAAGCCTCCGAGTCCGCCCGGACGACCGTCGGTATTGACTATGGCCGAAACGGTGATCACCTCTGCGTAAGCAGCGGGAACAAAGGTGCCAGCGTCCACTCCGTCATTACCAGCGGCGACGACGTAGGTTACTCCGGCAGCTACTGAGGTGCAGACAGCTTGATGCAGTCCGCCGTCTGTGCAGGAACCAGGATCGTTGACCTCCCCAAGACTCATGTTGACAAGCCGAATCGAATCGGCGTTGGCGGTCACCCAGTCAATTCCACAAATAACGTCAGCGGTGCTGCCTTCGCCATTGGAATTAAGTACTCGGACAGCCCAAAGCCGAGCCCCAGGGGCAACACCAACTACACCAGAACCGTTGTCAAGCGCCCCGATCGTACCGGCTACGTGGGTACCATGCCCCTGCTCATCGTCATAGGAAGATGTCGTCGGATCGCAGTTCTTTCCACCGACCACGTTGAGGTCTGGGTGGTTGATGTCGATTCCAGTGTCAAGCACGGCCACATCGACTGCGATGGGATTGTCATGCGTGCCGATGGCGGCGAGCGCGTTGCGATCCGCCTGTGAGCGCCGAATGCCCGATGGGCGTCCATCGCTGGAAATCCGAATCTGCTGATCCGGAACGACGGAGGCTACATCGGGGTCCGCCATAATGGTCGCAAGGCGGTTGTCTGGAATGGTCGCAGAGAACCCCTGGAGCGCGGCGGTGTATACATGCCGCACCCCAAGACCGTTGCCATTCGCCAGCGCCCTCGCCTTACCGCGTGGCTCGACGCCTGGCTTGAATGTGACGATGTATCGCCCCGGAATCACCCCCGGCTTGGCAGCTTGGGCCGCCTGGGCGGCCTCCGCCCAAGGTGAGAAATCAAGCACAGCGAACGCCGCAGCAGCGAGCACCGCCATGAGCAGCAGCGGCGCGAAACGAGAGCGACGAGTCATGATCCGGCCTCCGGGCTGGATGAGACAAACGAAGCACAATCCCAACCTGCCCGATCAAGCCGGCCACGGGCGCGGGCGCGGGCGCGGGCGCGGGCGTGGGAAGGACAAGGTATCCCCAGGTGTTTCCAC
>JADDPH010000077.1:65332-73528 GCA_016781925.1 Sphaerobacteraceae bacterium
GGGCGTGGGAAGGACAAGGTATCCCCAGGTGTTTCCACAATATCAGCCAGATCACGCGAGTGAACCCTGTAAAAACACCTAATAACTACCTACTGACGGTCGGTACCCTTGGCCGGCGGCCTCCTGCCCGGATCCTACCGTCCGCGGTGGTTGAGACCGCTACTGTACCCGCCTGGCCCTGTCATGCCTTCGATTCCACAAGGCTTCACCTCTCACGGTCAACTGACTTGTGGTGGCTTGCGTCTGCAGCGTCCAAGATTCGACTGGCGCCGAGTGTTCACCGGCGTCTAGCCTTGCACCATGGGTTCGCCAGCACGCTGGTTACATCGCGCGTCGAACGGAGCTATGCACGAGATGGGCACCATCCACGTCCTGCCGGACGAGGGCATCGAGGAACTGCTGCAAACCGCGCTGGTCGGACGAATCGCCTGCTGCGCGCATGGTGCGGAAGGCGGGGACGGCCGACCGTACCTCGTACCACTCGCCTACGGCTACGACGGCGAGGCGATCTACGCCCACAGCGGCGTTGGGCGCAAAATCCGGCTGATGCGGGCGCAGCCTCTGGTCACCTTTGAGGTCGACCGGGCGGAGGCAGCCGACCGCTGGTGGAGCGCCATCGCCGAGGCCGTGTACGAGGAACTGACGGACAAGGACGACCGCGAGCGCGCCCTGACGATCGTCTACCCGCCCCCGGGCACGGTCCCGGACCTGCCGCCGGAGACCGTGGTCTACCGTCTGCGCATCACCGCGCGGTCCGGTCGCTACGAGGTGCCGGACTAGCACCAACCCAACATCCCCTCGAGGGGGCAGCAAGAAACCGGAGATGACATGCTGCACGAGCAAAATGGGAACCAGTCGCGAGCGACCCACGAGGGCGGAAGGATGCTGCCGAATCCATCGCTGGATCGCGCCGCCCGGCGCGGGCAGCCCACGGAGGACCGCAAACTCCTCTCCTGGACGGATCAGGATCGAAATCAGGCCAGCGCCTTCACGGAGAGCGACCCCTGGCGGGTGATGCGGATCACCGGGGAGTTCGTGGCCGGGTTCGATGCGTTGGCCGAGTTGGGTCCAGCCGTATCCATCTTCGGATCGGCGCGCATTGGCGAGGACGACCCAATGTACGCGGCAGCGGAGGCCGTCGGGGCAGGTCTGGCCAAGGCCGGCTTTGCGACGATCACCGGCGGCGGTCCGGGGATCATGGAAGCCGCGAACCGGGGTGCGGCCGAGGCGGGCGGCGTTTCTGTCGGTGCCAACATCCAACTGCCGTTTGAGCAGGGGTTGAACTCGTGGGTGAACCTGCCGTTGAACTTCCGCTACTTCATGGTGCGTAAGACGATGTTCGTGAAGTACGCCGAGGGGTTCGTCAACTTTCCCGGGGGTTACGGCACGCTCGACGAATTGTTCGAGGCGCTGACGTTGATCCAGACGGGCAAGCTGGGCGCGTTCCCCGTGGTGCTCTTCGGCTCTGCCTACTGGCAGGGTCTGCTGGACTGGATCGAGGGCACGCTCGTGGCTGAGGGCAAGATCAACCGGGCCGACCGGGAGCTTCTGACTGTCACCGACAACCCGCTCGAGGCGGTCGAGGTGATGGTCCGGTCATACCGCGCGAAGCAGCAGGCGGCCGGCGCCGGACCGGGTCAAACGACGTGGGATCCGAATCCGCGCTCGACAGGACGATGACGCACGGCAGCTGGGACGGCTCCTCCCTAGCGCCACCGTCCATCCATGGCTCTCTCTACTCTTCAACCAACGCGGACCAACCTTCAAATCCCGAGGCTCTCGTATGATCTTGCCTTCTCGGTCCGCTGAGCACACGGCGCGGCCAGGGCACAGTAGCGACCTGGGAACCCACGACCGGCTGAGGCAGGTGAGCCTCACCCTGTTTAGGGACGAGCACATCGACACGACAACGTGTAGAGCGAGCGTGGTGGAGATCGGCGACGCTCAACGGGGTTGAAGCTCTCCTGGCAACGAGGGTCGATCCCGGAGGCACTCATCTCTCTGCTCGCCCCATCTCCGCCACGATCGTCGAGGTTTGGGACAACAGGTGCGGTGGGATCCAGCATTTGGGAGCCTGTTTGGCTGCCAGAAGGAAGGCTCGGGCGGGAGCCATGTCAAGGTGGAGCAGCAAGGACTACGGGAGCAAACGGAGATGAGTGTAGAACGCGCGAACGTACGCGGCGTGTCAACGACGAGTCGTTTGTGCCCGAGTGGCAAGATCAGGGCGATTCTTCTCTCTCGTGCCCCTAGTAACCGGGTTCTCCCTGCGGTATGATGGCCCCCATCGCCACCCCGAGGGCTCGTCATCCAACCCGCAGGCCCGCCCAGCACGTCCTCGCTGCGGCGGTGCTTGCACGTGGGTGGACATGGTGTTGTCGTACACGACTATGCGAGGGATAGCGCCGATGAGCCGGTACGATTTGTACGCGCACCGCTACCCCCTGCTGCCGCTCAAGAATGTCGTCATCTTCCCGCGAAACGTCGTCACCCTCCTCGTTGGCCGCCCGCGCTCGATCCAGGCCGTGGAGGAGTCCCTGCTGCGCGACCGCCGTTTGGTGGTCACGGCGCATCGGAACAGCGACATCGACGAACCTCGGCCCGATGACCTCCACGGCGTCGGGACGTTGGCCGGGATCGTGTCGGTCGAGCGACAGAAGGGCGGTAACATTCAAGTTGCGCTGGAGGGGATCAATCGGGTCCGCCTCGGCGCGTTCGACCAGTCCCGCCCCTTCTTCTCCGTCGCCGCCGACGAGCTGCGCGAGCCGGACATCGTCCTCGACGAGGCCCGTGTCCTGATCGCCCACGTGCAGGAGCTGGCCACCAAGTACGCCGAGGCGCGCAATCGCCTCTCGACGGAAATGCTGGAGATCATCCAGCGAGCCATCGAGCCCGGTCACCTGGCCGACCTCCTATCGACCCAACTCCTCTCCGACGTGGAGCGGCGCCAAGAGCTGCTCGAGATGATCGATCCGGTGAAGCGACTGGAACATGTCGCCGTCCACATGGTGGGCGAACTGGACGTGGCCGCACTGGAGCAGAAGATCAAGGCCCGCGTCCGCGACCAGATCGACAAGAACCAACGGGAATACTTCCTGCGCGAGCAACTCAAGGCGATCCACGACGAGTTGGGCGGCGAGAACGGCAACGAGATCGAAACCTTCCGCAAACGCATCGCCGAGCGCGGCGTCCCGAGCGCGGTTGAGGAGAAGCTGATCAAGGAGCTGGGGCGTCTGGAGCGGATGCCTCCGGTTTCAGCCGAGGCGACGGTCGTCCGCACCTACATCGACACCGTGCTGACCCTCCCCTGGCACGAGCAGAGTGAGGATCGGCTGGATCTGGACGAGGCCGAGCGGATTCTGGACGAGGACCATTTCGGCCTGGAGCAAGTCAAGGAGCGGATCCTCGACTTCCTGGCGGTGCGCAAGCTGACCACCCAGGCCGGCACCCCGAACGCTGCCCAGATCCTTTGCCTGATCGGTCCGCCAGGCGTCGGCAAGACTAGCCTGGGCCGCTCGATCGCGACCTCGATGGGACGGGAATTCGTCCGCGTCAGTCTCGGCGGCGTCCGGGACGAGGCCGAGATTCGCGGTCATCGCCGAACATACATCGGTGCGCTGCCGGGCCGGATCATCGGGGCGATGAAAACGGCCGGGACGATGAATCCGCTCATCCTGCTGGACGAGATCGACAAACTCGCCTCCGACTATCGGGGTGACCCGACCGCGGCGATGCTGGAGGTGCTGGACCCGGAGCAGAACCACTGCTTCACCGACCACTTCCTCGATGTCCCCTACGATCTGTCCAAAGTGCTCTTCATCACGACCGCCAACTACGGGCAGCAGATCCCCCGCCCGCTGCGTGACCGGATGGAGATGATCGAAGTCTCTGGCTACACCGAGGATGAGAAGGTCGAGATCGGCAAGCGGTACTTGCTCCGCCGCCAACTTGCCAACCATGGCCTCCCTGCGGGAGCGCTCGCAGTGTCCGACCAGCTCTGGAGCCGGATCGTGCGGGATTACACGCGCGAGGCCGGCGTGCGCAGTCTCGATCGTGAGGTGGCGACCCTTTGCCGCAAGGTCGCGCGAGACGTGGTCCGCGGCAAGGGTACGGTTGGCGCAGATGGCGCCCCTGTCACGATCGAGTTGACCGAAGAGAAGCTCGTCGACTTCCTCGGCCCCAAGAAATTTGGCTTCGACCAGGACTTGGGCGACAGCCAGATCGGGCTCGCGATCGGTCTCGGAACGACCGAGATCGGCGGCGAGATTATTCCGGTCGAGGTGGCGACGATGCCCGGCCGCGGCGCGTTGACGATCACCGGCCGGGCCGGCGACGTGATGCAGGAATCGGCCCGGGCCGCACTCTCCTACGCCCGCTCCCGAGCCGATCAGCTCAATATCGCGCGGGACTTTCAGGAAAAACTGGATCTGCACATCCACCTGCCGGAGGGGGCGACACCGAAGGACGGCCCTTCCGCCGGGATCACGATGGCGACGGCATTGATCTCGGCGCTGACCCGCCGACCGGTTCGCAACGACACCGCGATGACGGGAGAGATCACGTTGCGGGGCCGCGTCTTGGCCATCGGCGGCCTCAAGGACAAAAGTCTGGCTGCCCATCGTCACGGTGTCCGCCGCCTGATCGCCCCCGAGGACAATCGGCGCGACCTGGCCAAGATCCCGGCCAACGTGCTCCGGGATATGGAGTTCTTCTTCGTCACCAGCATGGATCAGGTGATCGCCGAGGCGATCATGCTCGACGATGTCCAAATCGAACGCCTGCCCGACGCTGACCTGGTGCCGACTGGGGAACTCGTGGACCCAATGACGTCACCGGGTAGCGGCACACCGTTCAATGATGTGGCAGCCGACGCGGGTGCGGTCAAGCAGTAGGAGATGTTTCCTCACTCGGTCCCATGAGTCGGACACAGATAGCCCCTCCGTCAGCAATCGACGGAGGGGCTATCTGTGTCCATGGGGGAACGTCGGACCGTCGAAACTACGACCCTAACCGCAAACGGGGTCAAAGGGCGTCGTCGTACCGGTGCTCAAACGACAAGAGCCGGAATCACCGAGCAATGATGCACGGGAAGCCCTGCTACGCCTGGATGCGCCCGTAGTCCCGCATCACGTCCACGAGGCGGTCAAGTGGGAGGGCGGGAACGGTGATGCCGTCACGGCCGGTCATGGTTTCGGCGGCGGTCAGGGCGTTGAGGATCGCCTCGGCGGTCGCCTCGATCGTGGCCTGAAAGAGATCGTCGATCCGCTCGTCGGCGAGGCGGATCGACGTCAGGAGCGGGTCGCTGATCTGGCGGGGCAGACGATTTTGCGGCGTATTCGAGAAGGCCAGCAAGAGGTCGCCGGAGAAGTTGCGGGCGGTCGCCCCGGTCCGGCCGAGACCGAGCATCCCCCGGCGGCAAAGGCGCCCAAGCTGCCGATCCGCGAGCGGGGCGTCAGTGGCGATGACCACGATGACCGACCCGTCGCCACCGGGTGTGCGGTGGCGGCGGCGGGGGAGCGGCGGCATCTCTCCCTCCACGATCTGTCCGACGGGCACCCCTTCGACCAGGAGGTCCTCGGCAATGCCGAAGTTTCCCTGCACCAGGACGCCGACGGTGTAGCGATTGTCTCCGATCGCGACGCGTCGCGACGAGGTCCCGATCCCGCCCTTGAACCCGAACAGAACCATCCCGGTGCCGCCACCGACGTTGCCCTCCGCCACGGCCCCTCCGGTGGCGTCATTAAGGGCGGCAACGACATGCTCCCGCCGCACGTGCTGACCGGCGGCGTCGTTGAGCACCCCATCGAACGTCTCGGCCACCACGGGCACCACGAAGTCTTCGGTGCCGATCCCCGGCTCTCGCTCCGACAGCCACTCGACACAGGCCTGATGAACGGCCCCGACCGAGAAGGTGTTGGTCAGGAGGATCGGCGTATCCAGGAGACCCGTTTCGTCCACCTGGGAGCGCCCGGTGATCTCTCCGGCTCCGTTCAGGACAGCGATCGCGGCCGGGACCCGGGCGGAGAAAGTCGACCCCTCGTGGGGGTGGATGGCGGTCACCCCCGTGCGAACCGGTCCCTGGCCGACCTTCAGCGGCCCCTCACCGTGGACGATTGTGGTGTGACCGACGCGCACGCCGGTGACATCCGTGATCGCGTTCAGGGGACCCGTTGGGAGCGTGCCGACCGTGATCCCGAGGTCCCGGAGCCGCCGTCGTTCCCCTGCCCCGTGGCGCCCGGCCTCGGTGCTCATCAGTTCCTCCCGCATCAAGTCCCCGCGTGGATGGCTACTCGGCTGGCCGGAAGTCTTTGGCCTCGACCTGGAGACGGGTCTGGCCGTCCCAATGGTCGATACTCAGGGCCACGAGGAGATCAACGACCGGATCACGCAGCAACTCGGACGAGCGATCGGCGGCACCCCAAGCGACCACAGGGATTGCGCCACGCCCGGCGCCCACGTGAAGTTTGAGGTGGCGGCGGTCGGCGCCCATCGCACTGTACTTCGCTACCCGCGCGCCACGCACCCGAAAAACTGGCGGCTCGTTGCCTGTCCCCAGTGGCTCCAGGCCCGCGAGGAGCCGGGCGGTCGCCAGCGTGAGGCGCTCCAACGGCACGTCGGCGTCGATCCGGATCTCCGGCTCCGCAGCCAGCGGCACCCCTTCGGCGTCGATGGCTGCCTCCAGAGCGGACGTGAGTCCGGAAACGTGAGCACTAGGCAGCGTGAGACCGGCCGCCTGGCTATGGCCGCCATGATGGTCGAGCAGGTGACCGTGGCGCGAAAGCGCGCCGGCGATGTCGAAGCCGGCGATGGACCGGGCGGAGCCGCGACTGACCGTCCCGTCGTCACTGAGAACGATGGCGGGGCGGCCGTAGCGCTCCGCGAGTTGACCGGCAGCGATGCCAAGCACACCGCCGCTCCACGCCCGGCTACTGACCACGAGGATTCGGCGATCCGTCCACCCCGGCTGAGCCCGAAGCAGCGCCTCCGCATCCTCGACGATCTGGCGCGACTCCGCCCTCCGGCGGGTGTTCAACGCCTCGATCTCCGCCGCCAAACGCTCAGCTTCCAGGTGGTCATCAGTCAGGAGCAGGTCGAGGGCCAGCGCCGGATCAGCCATCCGTCCGGCGGCATTGAGGCGAGGCGTCAGCTTGAACGCCACCGCGGTCGACGTGAGGGCAGCTGGCTCGATCCCCGCCCGCCGGCAGAGCGCGGCGATCCCAGGCCGAGGACGCTCCCGCAGCCGGCCCAGGCCATCTCGGACCAACGGCCGATTGAGCCCCGTCAACGGCGCCACATCCCCGATCGTGCCCAGGGCCACGAGATCCAGGAGGTTGGTCTCCGGCTCCCGCCCGTCCGCCCCGTCGACGCGGCACCCTTCACGGGCGAGCGCGGCGACCAGCAGGTAGGCGATACCGACCGCGGACAACTCACGATAGGGCCGAGACGTGGTGTCTGAGTCGCTCGGGAGCTGCGGCGAGACGACGATTGCGCCGGTCGGCCCCCCGTCCCGCATTTGGTGATGATCCAGGACTAGAACATCGAGACCGCACTCTTGGGCGTAGGCGACATGCTCGTGGTCGGTGCTGGCGCAGTCGACAGCAATCAGCAGGGTTACCCCAGCGTGGTGAAAGGCGTCGATGGCGTTCCGGCTGAGCCCGTAGCCCTCTCCCCGGGTTGGCACGCGGGGCACTACTCGACCAGCGTCCGCCGCTGCGGCGCGAAGCGCTCGGGTCAGCAAGGCGGTCGAGGTGACGCCGTCAGCGTCGTAGTCCCCGAAGACGGCGATCGTCTCCCCACCATCGAGGGCACGACAGACGCGCTCCACCGCGCGGTCCATGTTTGGGAGGAGGTCCGGGTCCGGGGCGGGACGAGGCCGAGCGTCGAGGAACGCGTGGGCGGCAGCGGGATCGCGGAGGCCACGGCGATACAGCACCTCCGCCAGCAGCGGATCGTGGTGCAGCGCCGGGAGCGCCGCCGGCAGCGGTTCGGGGTCGATCCAGCGCGGTCGCGCCACCGGGGTCTCCTGCCACTGTGAGAGGGTGAACGTACGTACGTGAGCGATGGTAGCATGACCGCGTGGTCGCTGCTATGGGACTCGTTCAACAAGGGGACGACCAGATACGCGGCCCAGATCGCCGGCCGTCAGTCGCTATGGACGCAGCCCTCGTTCTTCGTTACAGTGTCTGCCTAAGAACTCAA
>JADDPH010000073.1 GCA_016781925.1 Sphaerobacteraceae bacterium
GCTCGCTCCCTTCGTCAAGGAGCACTACTTCGGGTTCATCGCTGAGGCGTTCCCCGATCTGCTGCCCCGCTACCAGCGGGCCTACCAAGGCGCGAACGCGTCGGCCGATTATCTCGTTGCGCTTGAGAGGCGGATCATGCGTGTTCGCTCGCGCCTTGGGTTCGAGGAGGACTCGATGCGGAGACGCCGGATGCTTCCGGGATCACCTGCCCGGCCCCAGCATCGCGCTCCGGCTGGAGCAGGACAGCTCACCCTCCCGCTTTAGACCAGGTCGACTCGTGCCGCCTACGCGTCGGTGCGCAGCCGTGGGTCGAGCAGATCCCGGACGGCGTCACCGAAGATGTTGATCGCCAGGACGAGCAGCCCCAGGGCCAGTCCCGCGTAGAGGATGGTCCAGGGCGCCAATTCCATGTAGGTGCGGTTCTCGCTCAGCATCGACCCGAGCGAGGGTGTCGGCGGGACAGCGCCGAGCCCTAGGTAGCTGAGGGCCGCTTCGAGGATCACGGCGCCTGAGAGGCTGAGCGCCAGCTGCACGAGGATCGGCGCTGCGATGTTCGGGAGCACGTGGCGAAGCAGGATCCTGCCCGTCGTGGCCCCTGCAGCGACGCCGGCCTGGACGAACTCCACGTTCTTCACCGCGAGTGTCGAGGCTCGTACCACCCGGGAGAAGATGGGCGTGTAGACCGTCGCGATGGCGATAACGATGCTCGTGAGTCCTGCCCCGACGATCGAGACCACCAGAATCGCCAGCAGCACCGCGGGGAAGGCGAAGAGTACGTCCATGACCCGCATCACGAGGTACTCCGGCCACCGCCCAACGTACCCGGCGACCAGACCAAGTGCCGTGCCGGCAACGGCGGAGGCCAGGACCGATGCGGCGCCCACCAGCAGGGAGATTCGGGTGCCGAAGAGGATGCGGCTGAGCACATCCCGCCCGAAAACATCGGTGCCGAGCAGATGGCCATTGCCCGGGGCCAGGAGACGGTCGCGCGGCGCCATCGCGACCGGGTCATCCGGCGCAATGAGGGGCGCGGCTAACGCCGCCAGCGCGATGGCAACCAAGACGACCCCCGCCACGAACCCGGCCCGGTTTTGACGGCCAAGGCGGGCAAGCAGCGTCCACGACCCGGCCGGGCGGCGCGTCGCGAGCGCGGGCTGGGTCGCCACCGAGCTCACGTGCGACTGATGCGTGGGTCGATGAAGCCGTAGACCAGGTCCGTGAGCAGGTTGATCAGCACGAAGCTGGCGGCAATGAAGAGCGTCGTGCCCTGGACGACGGGGTAGTCGCGCTGCAGCACGGCGTCGAGCGCGAGCCGTCCGATCCCCGGGATGGCGAAGAGTTGCTCGACGATGACCGTGCCACCAAGGAGGTAGCCGGTCTGGATCCCGACCACCGTCACAACCGGCACCAGGGCATTCCGCAGCGCATGCCCGAGGACGACCGCCCTCCCGGACAACCCCTTGGCGCGTGCTACCGTCAGGTACTCCTTCCGCAACTCTTCGAGGAGGGCCGAGCGGGTCATGCGCATGATCGAGGCGGCGAGGAGTGCTCCCAGCGAGATGGTGGGGAGCACAAGAGACTTCAGGTTAGCCCCAATGCCTTCGGAGAGCGGGACAAAGCCCGTGGTCGGCAGCACCGGCCAGCGCAGCGAAACAAAGAGGATCAGCAAGGTGCCGAGCAGAAAGTTCGGAATTGAGAGGCCGATCAGCGCCGTGATCCGCGCCACGGCGTCGACGACCCCGTTGCGGCGGACGGCCGAGAGGATGCCGGCGGGGATCGCCAGCACCAGGGACGCGATGGTCGCCAGGGCGGCAAGTTCGAGCGTGGCCGGTAGCCGCTCGATGATGACGTCGGCCACCGGCTGATTCGTGCGCAATGACCGCCCGAAATCACCCGTGAGGGCGTTGCCAAGCCATACGACGTACTGGACGGGCACGGGCTTGTCGAGGCCGTGTGAACGGGCGATGACCTCTCGCTGCTCCGCGCTGACATCGGGCCCGATGCCCAGCATCACGTCGACGAAGTCGCCAGGGATGAGGTGCATCGCCCCGAAGACCAGGATCGAGATCCCGAGCAGGGTCGGCAGAAACACCACAACCAGGCGGCGCGCGACGTAGCTCAGCATCGGCCCGCTTGCGGGTCAGGATGGCTCCCTGTCCACGGATAACGGATCCTGCCAGGTGCGTTCACACCGTGCCCTACGCCATGCGGGTTCGCTTCAGGGTCTCCCAGGTGTCAACCGGCGACGGCTCGAACCCCTGGACGGTGTCCTGGAGCGCGAAATAGGCCGTGCGGGTAAAGAGGAAGAGTCCGGGCGCAGCCTCGGCGATCTTCGCCTCCGCCTGCCGGTAGATCTCCTGTCGTTGCGCTGCGTCTATCGTCGAACGCCCCTCCTCCAGCAGCCGGTCGACCTCCGGATCGCTGAACTGGAAGGCATTGACCGAGCCACCGGTGTGGAAGACCGGGTAGAGCGCGCGGTCAGGATCGTTGCCGCTGCCGTTGTAGCTGACGAAGGTGGCGAAATCGCGGTTCTTCCAGCGGTCGATGAAGGTGCCCCACTCAACTTGATCGAGGGTGACGGTGATGCCAACCTCCTGCAGTTGCGATTGCAGCACCAGCGCGATGTTGATGAACTCCGGGTAGAACGGTGAGGCCAGAATCGACATCTCGAAGCCGCTACCGAGCCCCGCTTCGGCGAGCAATGTCTTCGCTCGGTCAAGGTCCGGGGTGTAGAGCGGCAGTTGTTCGACCGGGGTAGCCCAGGTCCCGAGCGTGGGGACGATCGGACCGGCCACGCTGCCTTCACCGAAGAAGACCGCGTCGAGCAGGGCTTGACGGTCGACGGCCAGACTGAGGGCCTGGCGCACTTTGACGTTGTCGAACGGCGGGCGCTGGCAGTTGATCCCCAGCAGGTAGTAGTCGGTCGTCTCCTGGGTGACGACCTGGATGCCCTCCTCGCGGCTGGCTAGGCTCACCGCCGCTGGATCGGCAAGCGATGTCAGCCCGATCTCGCCCGTTCGGATCGCAGCCACGCGGGCGGCTTCATCGGGGAGGATCTGGTAGGTGACCTGCGCTAGTCCGGGGAGGCCCGCCTCCCAGTACCTCGGATTGGCACCCATCACGGTTCGCGTGTCGCGGGTGTACTCGATGAGCATGAACGGCCCGGTCCCGACCATCGTCGCCTGCAGGTCGCCGGCGTTCTGCGGGACGACCGCCGCGTAGTCCGATGACATGGTCGCCAGAAGCGGCCCGTACGGCTGCTTGAGGTTGATCCGCACGGTCCGGTCGTCCGGGGCCTCGATGCTCGCGATCGGCTCGAATTGGCTGAGCCAGGGCGAGTTCGTCGCCGGATCCAGGATTCGCTCGAAGCTGTGCTTGACATCAGCGGCCGTCAGCGGGTTGCCGTTGTGGAACGTGACGCCCTCTCGCAGCCGGAAGACGAAGGTCTTGTCGTCGGGGGTCTCCCACGATTCGGCCAGCTCCGGCTGGGGTTGATTCTCGGCATTGAAGCCCACGAGCTGCTCATAGACCGGGGCAAGGATCTGAAAGCTGGAGGCGGCGGTCACGAGAGCGGGGTCGAGCCCTACGGCCTCCTGCGCCTTGCCGATAATCAGATTGCCTGAGTCCGCGGCGGCCGGACTCCCTTCCTGAGCGAGAACACCGCTCGCTGCCGGCACCCCGACCATCGCGGCGGCGCCGGCACCGCCACCGACCAACCGCAGCAGGGTCCGGCGGTTAACGTTGATCCTCTCCATCTGCGCGTCCTCCCAAGCGCCGCCTCTGAGCGCCCGACGCGCATGAGGGGCGTTGCCTTTCGATGTCCGATCATTTGGTAGCGTCCAGCACCTTTCATGCCAGCAAAAGCGGTCGACGCTCTAGTGAAGCGGGACCGCTGGTACAAGCGCGCCCAGGGTCACGGCCCGGCGAGCACCTGTCGCTCCTGGCACGTTGGTCGGCAAGCCCCTAAGCCCGTCGTGGGCCATCAGTGCGAAGGCCATCGCCTCCTTGGCCCGGCCGTTGACTCCATAGGCGTCGACAGTGTCGACTGGAATTGGGGCGAAACCATTCCGCAGGAGTCCCATCAGGGTGGGATTCCGGCTCCCACCGCCGCCGACGATCACCTCGTCGACACCTGGGAGCCAGCGCGCGTAGGCATCGATGATGGAGCGCGCGGCATAGGCTGTGACGGTGGCGACGACATCGCGCGCCCGCTCCTGCTCCGCGGCAGAGGCGTCCGATTCCGGCCTGAGGATGCCTTCCCGAAGTCCGGATTTCCGCAGGATGCCGCGGACCAACGGCAGGCCGTAGCGCTCCCGTCCGGTTGTCTTCGGCGGGGGCTGATGAAGGTAGCCGTCCGTCATCAATTCGTCGAGGAGGGCTCCGTCGACCGTCCCTGCGGCGGCCAGTGTGCCGTCCCGATCGAAGGTCGCTGCGCCATCCGTGAGCAGCGTGACGAGACCGTCGATGACCATGTTGCCGGGTCCCGTGTCGAACGCTCGAACCTCGTCCAGGCCGCTCCCAGCTGGAAGGTAGGTCACGTTCCCGATGCCGCCGATGTTCTGGACGGCGCGGGCCCGGTCGGGGTGGCGAAGCACCACCCAGTCGAAGTAGGGCACGAGCGGGGCTGCCTGACCGCCGGCCGCGATGTCGGCGGCACGGAAGTCGGCCACCACCGGGATGCCCGTTCGCTCGGCAATCACGGACGGGTCACCGATTTGCAGGGTCGAGAGCACCGACAGCGGAAGCGACGCATCCGGCTCCGGCTGGTGCCACACCGTCTGTCCATGGGAACCGATGACGTGGACGGCGGACGCTTGCACCCCGGCCTGCCGGCAGACCTCCAAGGCCGCTTCAGCGAAGAGCTGTCCGAGGACGACGTTGAGCGAGCACAGGCGAGCGATTGCCCTTGGCGCGTCGTCGGCGTAGAGCGCGAGTAACTCGTCGCGAACCTCGGCAGGGTACGGAACGGAGACGAACTCAACGAGGTCGAGCCGAGCCTCGGCCCCTGCGCCAGTGATCCGGACCAGGGCCGCGTCGATCCCATCGGCCGAGGTGCCGGAGATCAGACCGGCGCATAGGCGGCCCTGGCCGGCATCGTTAGCTCGCTCCAAGGTGCTCTCCCTCGTCGCAGGCGGCAGCAACGGCCGCGTGGAATGCGGGCCGGATGACCTCGATCTCCGGCCTCGCGACCGGGTGCAGCCGGTTGGTGAGGAGCACGACGACCAACCCCTGCGCCGGGTCGACCCAGAGGGAGGTTCCGGTGAACCCCGTGTGACCGTAAGCGCCGGGTCCAAGCACGCTCCCCGGATCGGCTGCTCCATGGTCATTCGGCGTAGGATCGGGCAGCCGCCACCCCAACCCCCGTCCCGGTGCCTGCTTCCGCGTCGCCTCGCCAACCAGAGCGTCGGTCAGCACCCGACGACCGTCCCAGACGCCGTTCTGCAGCCAGAGCTGACCGTACCGCGCCAGATCCGTCGCCGTGCCGAAGAGTCCCGCATGCCCGGCGACCCCACCCAAACCGTAGAAGCTGTTGCCATCGTTCACTTCACCCCAGATCACGTCGCGGCGCCAATTTGGGAACGAGGCGGCTCGCTCGCCGCACATCCCGATTTCGGTCTGGTTCCCACGCTCGGTCGCCGCGATCCGTACTCTCAGGGAGGCGGGCGGGGTGAACATCGTGGCGCGAAGTCCAAGCTGGGCGAACACCTCCGCCGCCACAAACCGCGCAAAGTCCTGCCCACTGACCCGCCGGACCACCTCGCCAAGGAGCATGAAGCCGAGATCGCTGTAGACGATCTGGTTCCCCGGCCGGGCAACGGGCTGGGTTTGCGCGATTGCCGTCAGATACCGTTCCGGCCCCACCTGATCGAGGTAGAGCGGCAGCCAGGCCGGTAAACCCGCAGAGTGACTGAGGAGGCGCCGGATCGTGGCATCACCCTTCCAGCCGCCCGTGCCAAACTCCGGCAGGATCCTCCCGACCGGATCGTCCAACGTCAACGCCCCGTCGCCGACCAGCAACAAGACGGCCGGGAGGGTCGCCACGACTTTGGTCAAGGAAGCGAGGTCGAAGATGGTTTCCTCGCCCATTGGGATGCGGGAGGGTTCGCACACTGCCCAGCCCGTGGCACGGTGAAGGACGATCGTCCCGCCCCGGGTCACGGTTGCCACAGCGCCGCCGAATGCCCCTTGGCGCACGCCCTCCTCGACGATGCCCCAGGCGTCATCCAGACGCTGGGCATCGAAACCCTGGTCGGTCAGTGGCTGGTGCTCCACGGGGTGCGGCGTCAGCAGGTGCAGCTCCTATCGGCTCGGTGGCGTCCTCGCCGCCATGCTACCACTGCGTGTCTCCCATGCCCTCAAGGCTGCGTTTGGCACCAGCGTGCTACTGAAAACCCTGGTTGGCTCGGTCGCCGCTCGAGTCTCGCTCAGCCGGTGCCACAGGCTCAATGGAACATGGGCCTGAAGGGGATCGTAGGCAGGCACCGATGAAACCGTGGTGGCGTCGTTAGGCGGCCGGGCGTTGCCCCCAGGCGGTGACCGTGGCCTGCGACAGAAACGTCACACTCGGGTCGTCGAGCAGACGGATCACCGCCGCGAGTTCTTCTGGGTTGATTCCGCCCGTCGCGATGAGTTCCTTGCCCAGCTGCTCGAAGGTGAGTCGCCAGGCCGTCGCACCTGCCGACCCTCCCTCCCAGCAGAAGACGCGCCCTTCCGTGTTCACCTCAACCAGCCCCGTCGCCCACAGCTCAGGGGGTACGCGCTGCTCACAGAAGGGGTCGAAGCTGCGCGCCATCACCACTCGATGGTGGGCAGCAAACGCCTTCGATCAGCGCGACAGCCTCCGCGCCACTACTCGGGTCGGGGGCCAACGAGACGAAGTCCATCTCCTCGAGGACCAGCCAGCCGCCTGGCTTGGGCGCGGCAATCATCCGGTCGAGCGCCGGTGCCCGGTTGGGCAGGTGCCCCAGCACCAACCGCGTGTGGACCAGGTCGAATGCTTCAGCTGGCAAGGGATCGTGGACGATGTCATGGCGCAGGACTTGGAAGTTTGGCCGGTCCAGGGCATCGAGGAATCGGGTGTCGAGGTCGGTCGCGAGGACGCCGCCGGTGGGGCCGACTCGGTCACAGAGCCAGGCGGCGACCGAGCCACCGCCGCCGCCCACCTCTAGAACCTGTTATG
>JADDPH010000116.1 GCA_016781925.1 Sphaerobacteraceae bacterium
CATGAACCACGACGGGCGGCTTCGGGGATGGCGTCCGTCTGCGTCGGGAGACGGTGAGTCGCTGGAACCTGCCCCGAGGTTCCTGCGGCGCGGGTGGGGTCGATGGGGGCGGCGAGAAGCGTCGCCTGGGAGGCGAACCAGGAGGCGGAGTGGGCAGGCCCGGGTTGATTGCGCCGGTGTGGGGGCCAACCGGGGAGCGTTTGCGGGAATCGTGCATGACCGGCTCCGGAAGGGAGAAGGGCTGTCAACCTGAGTGTACGTGAGCAGGCAAGGCAACACGCCCCGGGGAACCTGCGGTCGAATGCTCGACGAAGGTTGGCCATCCCCGCCCTATCGCACGTCACTCCTCAATAACCCATCGCCTCGTGACGCCGCGCCTTGCCGTAGTGCGACGTGCCCTGGGACAATGCGCCTCTTCAACCAGACGGGCCGCACTGGGGTGACGCCGTGGCCGGCGTCTCCGGAGAGGACAACGTGACCGACTTTCATGAAACGACCAATGGCGGGGCGAGTGCGGGCCGCTACGACGCGATCGTCGTCGGGTCCGGACACAACGGCTTGATTGCGGCGGCGTACCTCGCGCGGGCGGGCAAGCGGGTGCTGGTACTGGAGCGGCGCCGTCTCATCGGCGGCGCGACGGTCACAGAAGAGCCCTTTCCCGGCTACAAGCTCTCCACCTGCTCCTATGTCTGCAACCTGCTCCTGCCGGAGGTGATCCGGGACCTGGAACTGGTCCGCCACGGCTACGACGTTCGCCCTTTCGACCCGCAGTACTTCGTTCCTTTCCCGGACGGCCGCCACTTCCTGTCGTTCCTGGACGGTGCCAAGACCCGAGAGCAGATCGCCAAGTTCTCGACCAAGGATGTGGCCGCCTATGGCGCCTACTGGGCGATGTGGGACCGGATCCTCGACCGGATGCGCCCGCTGCTCCTGCGCCCGGCGCCCACCTGGGCAGAGATCGAAGAGCAGTTCTCGGACCCTCAGGGGTTGGATGACTGGCGCACCCTGACCCGAAGTAGCATTGCCGAGGTGCTGGACCGCTTCTTCGAGTCGGAGGAGATCAAGGCGCCACTCTGCACCGGCGGGGTGATCGGGGTCAACGCCGGTCCCCGCACACCGGGCACGGCGTACGTCAAGTACCACCATCTCATCGGTGCGGTTGGCGGCCACCAGGGCGCCTGGGGCTACGTCCGGGGCGGGATGGGCAGCGTCGCCCAGTCCATCGCCGCCAGTGGTCGAGAGCACGGGGTGGAGATCCTGACGAACGCGGAGGTCAGAGAGGTCGAGATCCGGGACGGAACCGCGTCCGGGGTGCGTCTTACCGACGGCCGGCGATTCTCCGCGGACGTGGTGCTCTCCAACGCCGATCCGCACCGGACCTACCTTGGCCTCGTCGGTGAGCGGCATCTGCCGGCGGAACTGGTGGATGGAGTGAAGCGACTCCGGGTCAAAGGTTCCGTCGTCAAGGTGCTGCTGGGGCTGGGCGAACTGCCGAACTTCACTGCCATGCCGGGGACGACGGTGGGGCCGCAGCATACCGGGGGGATCGTGATCAACCCGTCGGTGGATTACCTGGAGCGGGCCTGGGATGAGTGCAAGCGCGGTCAACCAGCCTCACGCCCATTCATGGACGCCTACATCCAGACCGCGACCGAGGACGGCCTGGCCCCGCCGGGCAAGCACACGATGAGCCTCTTCGTCCAGTACGCCCCCTATGACCTGGCCGAGGGAACCTGGAATGACCGCCGCGATGCCATCGGCGCCAACATCGTTGCCACCCTTGCCGAGTACGCGCCCAACGTGCCCGGCGCCATCGAGCACATGCAGGTGCTGGGACCGCCGGACATCGAGGCGACCATCGGGATCACCGGCGGCAATATCTTCCACGGGGAGATCCTGCCGGACCAGATGTTCGGCTACCGTCCCATCCCCGGCTTCGCCGATTACCGCACCCCGGTGGACCGGCTGTACCTTTGCGGAAGTGGCGCCTGGCCGGGAGGTGCGGTGTTCGGTGCCCCGGGAAGGAACTGCGCACTGCAGGTGCTCAGCGACGTGGGCATCCCCAGACATGAGACCGCGGCGGACTAACCATCCGCTTCCGATTACGATGGCCACCAGGCACCAGTGGCAGCCAGGCTGCGCGCTCCGCTCTCAGTGCCCCGATCACTGGCCATGTGAGATGGCTCTGCCCCGATCAGGGTCACCAGAAGCACCGCGGTGAGGCCCCCGGTCCCGTCCTCCTTCTGATGTAACGAGGAACCGCCGGTGACCAACGTCCGCTACGCGTTCTATCTGCGGCCGTCGGACGCGATGTGCCACGCACAGCGGGAGCTGCACCGCCTGCTCCAGCAGCAGTACGGGTTGCGGGCGGCCGGCTCGCTCATGCCTCACGCGACCATCAAGGGGTTCTTTCGCTCGGACGCGGCCCCGCAGGACATCGTGGCGCAGGTGGACCCGGTCATCGCCGGCCGCTCGGCCTTTCCCGTTCACAGCCGTGGCGTTCAAAGCTGGCTGCGCTCCGCGCTCGTGCTCGATATCCAGCGCCTGCCGGATGGCAGCGATAACGAAGCGCTGCGGGCGCTGCACTGGGAGGCGTGGCAGGCGCTGGCACCGCTGATCCACCCGGCGTGCGACTTTACGCCCTTCGAGTGGCACGGCGACTACTTCACCGCCCATCTGACGCTCGCGATGGGAGACATAACGCCTCCGCTCTTTGACGAGATCGAGCAGTTTGTGCACGACGCCGAGCCGATTGGTCCGCCGGACTTCACCGCCGATACGCTGCAACTCTTTGCCTTCCGTAGCTACGCGTGGGCGGGAGCTTGGTGGGAGGGCCTGCGTTGGGACCTCCTCCACTCCTGGCAGTTGGAATAGCGGCAAAGCACCGGCCCTGGCATCCAGGTGGCCGGGCCGCCATCATGGATAAGCCCGATCCGACGGACGGAGCTGCTTGTCACCTCGACGGCAAGCGGGTAGCATCAGTGAGATGAACGTACAGGCTCTTCCAATTGGTGTCTTCGACTCAGGACTCGGCGGGCTGAGCGTCCTCCGGTCGCTTCGCGCCATGCTCCCAGCCGAGGATGTCCTGTACTACGCGGACAGCGCCCACTGCCCCTACGGTCTTCGCACCCCAGAGGAGATCCTTCACCGGAGTGCGACGATCACCTCCACACTCGTCCAACGTGGGGCGAAGCTCATCATCGTCGCCTGCAACACGGCGACATCTGTCGCGCTGCAGGAGTTAAGGGGGCGGTTCGGGCTGCCGATTGTGGGGTTGGTTCCCGCGGTCAAACCGGCAGTGGCCGCGACGCGGAGTGGCCGGATTGGGGTGCTGGCGACGCCGCGCACCGCATGCGGCGAAACCCTTGCCGAGCTGATCAGGCGACACGAGGACGGCGCGGAAGTCTTCACCGTGGCGGCCCCCGGCTTAGCGGACCTCGTGGAGGCAGGCTATACCGTAGGTCCCGAAGTAGAGGTGGCGCTCCGGCCCCTCCTGGATCCGCTCGTGACCTCCGGTGTTGATACCCTGGTTCTCGGCTGCACCCACTACCCATTCCTGCGCGACGCTATCCGTGATCTCGTCGGTCCAGATATCACGGTGATCGACAGCGGCGAGGCCATCGCCCGCCGGACGCGGGACGTCCTCGCCACCTGCGACGGGCTGCGGCCGGGATCACGACCAGGAAATCTTGAACTCCTGACCAGCGGTGGACCCAAGACCGTAGGCGCTGTGGCGTCCCGCCTGCTTGGGGAGCCAGTCGTAGCCTCCCACCTCCTCGTCTAACGCCCATCCTTCAACCACGCATCCACAGTGATGCGGGTGACTGCTACGCGGGACGGCTGCCATCGACACAGGTCGGACCCTACGCGGCTTGGCTTTCCTCCCATCCCAACGCCGTCCTTGCCAGCATCACGACGTCTCTCTCGGGGTAATGGGCACAACCCGGGACGCTCCGGCTTCATCCAGGAGACCACGGGGCTTGCATCCGGGCCACAGGCCTCATCGGATCTCCGCAACCCCCGCATCGCCATGTGGCAGCCTGTGACAAAGCCGCAAGCCCGCAGAAGTCCGGCAGATCATGGACCTCCTATGCGACGGCCTCAACTGCCGCCATCAAATCCCGCACGCGCCCTGGGTCCACCGGATTCCAGGTCACCCCATCAACCTTGAGACTGGAGCCAACGACCGCCCCATCCGCATGCCGCAGCAAGTCGGCGGCCTGGCTGGCCCGGAACCCGGTATTGATCAGCACCGGCACGCCCGTCTCCGCGACCGCCGCGGCGACATCCGCAAGCCCAGAGGCGTCTACCGGCTGGCCCGTGATCGGACCCGAGACGCAGAGCGCATCGGGGCTGGACGAGAAGACGATCGAGCGAGCAACCTCCGCGACGGGCCGCGGGGCAAGCTGGGCAGCGAACTCGGCGTTGATGTTGAAAAGCAGCCGCACGTCCTCGGCACCGATCTCCCGTCGGTAGCGAAAGGCATCGCCGGCGGAGCGAACCCAGAGGCCAAAGTCACCGGCAAAGGCGCCTGCAAAGATCTCGCGGGCGAAGGCAGCGCCGGTGGCGGCTGCTACGGCCAGCGTCGCCCGTGGATCCCAAAGGACGTCCACACCAAACGGCACACTGAGCTCATCAGTGACGGACGCGACGACGGCCGACATCGCCGCCACCGAAGCCACGTCGGCGTCGAGCCGATACGGCCGGTCGTTCTCGTTGCAGAACATGACAGCGTGAATGCCGCCCTCCTGCAGGGCGACAAGATCTCGCCGGATCCAGTCGCGCACCGCGCTGACACCGCCGGCCGCATCGTAGAGCGGGGTTCCCGGCAGTGCCGGCAGGTGCACCATGCCAACGATGGGCTTGGGTGCCCCGGTCAGTTCGGCGAGCCAGTTGGGACGATTGGTCGTGAGTTCGGCCATGGGAACGCGGTACTCCTGCTGTGCGAGCCATCGATATCGGCTCGTCAGCTTACCGCACCCGAACAGTGCGCTTCCTAAAGGCTGCACCCCACGTCAGCACCCATGATTGGGGAGCCGTAAGGAAGGGAGAGACAGGAACGCTCCCGTCGGTCATCCCAGGATTGATGCACGTCCAGTTCCCCGGACCAACCCTACCTGTGCGACTGGACTGATCGCGAGTGGAGGTGCCTGGATCCCAACTTGCCGGTCGCATAATCCGGTACCGTTGATCCGGCCGGGCTTGCGGAGCGCACGGACGCGAGAAGGGCAGGCTTGGCGGCCTGCCCTTCCTTCTACGCCCTGATCTTTGCTGGTTACTGATAGATGACCAGGTCCGGCACGGGATCCAAGGCGAGGACGTCCTCCGCGGACATGAGCGGTTTGTCCTGGCGATAGAAGAGCTTGATCCCGTTGAACTGGATCGGCTCGTTGGTGATGAGCGCCTCGTAGGTGCCGATCTTGAGATCGGCATCTCCCCAGCCATCCGCGTCGATCACGAGTTGCACGCCCGGCACGACGCCAACGGTGTCCTTGTTGGTCAGCATCTCGTGCAGGAACTGATGGACGATCAGAACCTTCGGCGGCAGCCCTTTCTCGGCCACCAGGTTGGCAAGGGTCTCTTGAGCGTACGTGACATCGGCTCCGTCGATCTGACCGAAGTGCTCTCCAGGGATCTCGCCCTCGGCCATGGCAAATTCAGGATCTAGCGCAAGGTGGACGTTGGGGCGCTCCAGCCAGGGCATGACCTGCTCGATCTCGTCCTTCACGCCGCGCCGGCCGATCTGGACATCCAGGATGAGCTGCATCCCGTTCTGCTCGGTGAAATCAGCGTAGGTGTCCAGGGTTTCGGTGTCAGTGGAGAGCAAGTAGCTGCCATCGGCGCCTGGCTCACCCTGCGCCACCGTGGCGATCACCTCCAAGGCGAGCATCACCGGCCGGCTGGGGTCGGCCGCCTCATATTCGGCGGCCTGCTCCTTGAGCCTGGTGACAAGCTCCTCTCGTCCTGGGGCGCCGTTGATCCCATACTCACCGAGAATGCCCATGTTCTCGTCGTGCGGGTGACCGTAGTAGGAAAGAATCCGATACTTGGGCAGCAACCCGCCATCGTCGGTGGCGGAAACCACCTGGGCCGCATCCTGAGGGGTGAGGTTCAGGGCCGGCGCCATTGGTGCGGTCGTCGGTTCAGCCGCCGGGGGGATAACCGTGGGGGAGAGTGTGGTCGTGGTGGATGGCGGCTGACTCACCGCCTGAGCCGGTTCTCCCTGCCCAGCGTCTCCCTGCGCGGTAACTGGAGCTGAGCCTGACCCGGACGCCGGTGGACCGGCACCGACGTTGGACGCTGTGCCGACATTCGTTGGCGCCGCCAACCGAACCGGCTCCCCACGACCGCCTGAAAGGACCGTGGTGCCAACGAGCACCAGCACGAGCACGGAACTCAACATCCGTTCAGAAGGAAACCAGCCGGGGAGCGCGGGCGGCAACCAGGGAGCGGTGAGCGGCACGCGCCGGGGACGCTCGGAGACGGGCGAGGAGACGACCCACTGCGTTGAGAAAGGCCGCGGCCCGGCCGGGCGCTGGTTGCGCGACGCTAGGCGGAATGGCATGGCAACACCGGATTGGCCAGCCCCGGGCAGGGACGGGCGTGCGACGTGAGACGCCAGGGCATGGCGTCCATCAAAGAAGCGACGGGCCTCATGAGTGCTGGTCCTCCGTGTCGCGGCATCGCCTTCCCTGGAGGGCGACGGGGCCCTCCTCCACGATGTCCGCTACGGTTGAGCCCGGGACGCTCGCGGGCACCGGCTCCGCACAATCCCGCCGGCGCATGGATATGACACGGCTCCCCAAGACGTGCCATGGAGCCTACAGCATGCCAGATAGTCCCTGTGCCGACAAGTCCAAGGCGGCGCCACAATGGGCGTTGGTCGTGGAGCACCCCAAAACCACAAAGGTGTTCGTACACCTGATTAGAGGGTGTCGTCGGAGATCGCCGCTGTTGACCTCCCCGCGGTCAACAGCGCGCTTCCTACTGGCTCCAGTCGATCCGTCGAGCAACCCTATTGAGGCCAAACGCTTGGTAAGTGGGCGAGAGGCAGCCGATCCATGGGGCCCGGTGCAGCTCAGGAGCCCTCTTACTTGGCATCAGCTACCTAGCCCTGAGCGTTAGGCGTGGACGTAGACCGGGGTGCCAATGGTCGCCCAGTCCCAGAAGAA
>JADDPH010000069.1 GCA_016781925.1 Sphaerobacteraceae bacterium
GTACGATCTTGAACGGCCCGGAGCCGACCGGGGTGAGGGCAAACTGCTGATCCCCGAGTTCCTCGATCGCCCGCCTCGGCACGAGCGTCAAGGCTCGACCCGGCCCACGGCTGCAGGCGGTGGCGAGGAAGGGCGCGTAGGGAGTGCTCAGCGTCACGACCGCGGTCAACTCATCCGGCGCCGTGACCTCCGTCACCGCATTGAGCTTGTTCGCATGCGGGGAAGCGAAGTCCGGGTCGGTCGTTCGCTGGTGGGTGTAGATCACGTCGGCCGAGGTCAGAGGATCGCCGTTGTGGAAGGTCAAGCCCTGACGCAGCTTGAAGGTGTACTGGAGCCCGTCTGGCGAGACCTCCCACGTCTCGGCAAGGTCTGGCAGGAGGCCGAGCTGCCCGTCGAACTGGACCAAGCCCGAGAAGAGGTTCGACAAAAGCTCGCCCGCGACGATTCCCGTGGTCTCCTGCGCCGGGTCGAGGGTGGGGATCTGGCTGATGCCGAAGCCGAGCCGTAGGGTTCCGCCCTGCTTCGCCTCTCCCTGAGCAGCAACGCGCGGCGCCATGGCGTGCGTCGCGCCTAGGTGGTTAGCGAAGGCGATCGCGCCGCTCGCGGCGGCAACCTTCATCAGGGTCCGGCGTGAGACACGAGGCCCGCTGAGTACGCTCCAGTCAATGCCCGCCATGATCGACACCCCCTGTGGTTAGACCGCCGTCCTACCAGCTGCTACTATCGCGGCGGTCGTCTTTTGTGAAGCGCGCCGCCACTCGCCCTGCTGGGTCAGGTCCCCAATGGGTGCGGACACCTCCTCCTCTCGTGCCGGTCACGTTCAGCGTGCGGCACACGCCCGGTGCGGCGGGCGGCCTGCCCCCGGCACCGGCCTACCGCTCCAAGGACACCTTCTCGTAGTACCGCTGCTCGGGAATGGCCAGGTAGCCTTTGACGTCGTTGTGGAGGGCGATGAGATCCTGGACGTGGTAGATGAAGGCGGCGGCGACGTCGGTCTCAAGCAGGGTCTGGAGTTCCTGGAAGAGCCGGGCGCGCTCCGCCTGATCGGATGTCGCCCGCGTAGCCTCCAGCAACTCGTCGGCCTTATCGCTCTTGTAGCCGTAGGTGTTCCAGGGTCCGGTGGAGTGGAAGATGTTCCAGTGCCCGTCATCCGGGTCGGCATCGACCACGCTCCCGTGGAGGAACATGTCGAAGTCGCCCGCCTGCCAGCGCTCGTTGAATGTCGCCGCCTGCTGGAAGTCGAGCTGCGCCTCGATCCCGATGTCGGAGAGGACGGTGCGGAGCAACTCCGAGGGGCGCTGACCGATCTCCTCGGAGGAAATAATGACCGGCTTGAGGCCCGTCAGCCCGGCCTTCTCTGCCAGCGCCTTGGCCTCGTCGAGGTTGTACCCCTGTGGGTTGTCAACCTCTTCGGGAGGCTTGTAGGCCCAACCGAACGCGGGCGCGATCCCCCCGACAGCGGGTGTCGCCAGCCCGAAGAAGGCCTTGTCGACGAAGTCTTGGCGGTTGATCGCCTTGGAGACGGCCATCCGGGCGTCGATGTTGTCCCAGGGCGGACGGGCGTAGTTCATGACCGCGCCGCGCCACATCGTGCTCGGCAATGAGACGATCGTGATGTCGGGGTTGCCCTTAAGTTGCTCGACCGATGGCGTGGGCACGGGGTCGATAACGTCGAGGTCACCGGCCTCCAGGCCGCTCACCGCGCTCGACGCTTCGGGCACGAGGCGGAGCTCGATCTTGTCCAGGTTAGGGCGGCCCGCGTACCACCCCTCGAACGCGACCATCTCGAAGCCACGGCCGACCTCCACCGTCTCCGGGACGATCATGAAGGGTCCGGAGCCGACCGGGGTGATGCCGAACCGCTCGTCCCCCAGTTCCTCGATCGCTCGCCGTGGAACTGGGGTGAGCGCCCGGCCCGGGCCGCGGGTGCAGGCAACAGCGAGGAACGGCGCGAATGGGGCGCTCAGCGTCAGATTGACCGTGAGGTCGTCGGGCGCGGTGATCTCGGTGACGAGGGCGAGTTTGTTGGCATGGGGTGAGGCAAAATCAGGGTTCTTGGTGCGCTCGTAGGTGTAGAGCACATCGGCGGCCATCAACGGGTCGCCGTTGTGGAAGGTCAAGCCCGGACGCAGCTTGAAGGTGTACCGGAGCCCATCCTCGCTGACCTCCCAGGTCTCGGCCAGGTCAGGGATAATGCCGAGTTCCTCATCGAACTGGACCAGGCTGGAAAAGAGGCTCGGCAGGACCGAGCCGGCGACGACTCCCTGGGACAGCTGGCCGGGATCGAGCGTCACGATCTGACTGATTTGGAACCCAACGCGCAGCGTTCCCCCTTGCGTCGCCGCTTGCTTGGCTCTGGCGGCCGATGGGACGGCTGTCTTCGCCGCGCCAGGTTGGGAAGCACCCGCTAGCCCGGCCGCGAAGGCCAGCGAGCCGCTGGCTGCCGCGACCTGGAGCAGCGTCCGCCGGCTGACACGGGGTCCGCTGAGGACGCTCCAATCGATCTCTGCCACGGGCAACTCCTCTCGACGCACCACGACACGAATCGTCAGCGGCCCCAGCTTCGTGGTCGGGCGATCCTCTCACCACCCCCAGAGAGAGTCAACACCCCATTCGCCAGATGCGTCGCCCGAGCGATTCGTGCGCGGACGACAAACCCTCGCTCGCACCGTGCTCACCTGGGGTGCTACCCTGCGGTCATGGGCAACCTTAGGCACCTTGAGCCCGTCATTGAGACGACCGCTCTCACCAAACGCTACGGCGAGATCGCCGCGCTCACCGATCTCCATCTGGCGGTGCCGGAAGGTTCTATCTACGGATTCCTGGGGCCGAACGGCGCGGGGAAGACGACGGCGATTCGGCTGCTGATGGGGGTCATCCGGGCGTCGTCGGGGTCGGCTCGCATCTTCGGGCACGATGTCTGGGCGGAGGGTGTCGCGGCGCGGCGAGACCTCGGGTTCCTGGTCACTCCCGACGCCTTCTACCCCGACATGACCGGCATCGCCCAACTCGACTACCTGGCCCGTCTCTCCGGCAAGCCGCCGGTGCTGCGGGATCGGCTCCTGGACACGCTGGAACTGGGGCGCGACGCGCTACGGCGCCGGCTTGGTTCCTACTCCAAGGGTATGCGGCAGAAGCTCGCCCTCACGGCCGCCTTCCAGCACGACCCGGCGCTGCTGATCCTGGACGAGCCGACCGATGGGCTGGACCCGCTGATCCAGCGGGGGTTCGAGGAACTGCTTCGGGATCTGCGGGACCGTGGGCGAACTATTTTTATGTCATCTCATGATCTGGCCGAAGTGGAGCGGACGTGCGAGCGGGTCGCCGTGGTGCGGGGCGGTCGCCTCGTAGCGGAGGAGACGGTCGAGGGCCTGAAGCGGCTCCAGCGGCGCACCGTCGAGGTCACGTTCGGCGGGGACGCTCCACCGAATCTGGCGCTGGTGCCACAGGTGACGATCATCTCCCGAGAAGGCCGCCGGGTGCGGTTGGCCTTCGAGGGGGACCTGAACCCGCTGCTCCGGTTCCTGGCCGGCCACGACGTGGCCAATCTGGTTCTGGCCCCACCGAGGCTAGAAGATGTTTTCATGGCCTTCTATGGGGATGACAGGAGCGGCCCTGGCGGCGCCGAAGGGACACCGGCCGTCGACCCGCAAGATGCCGTCGCCGCATCCGATCTGGTGATGCGCCGGTGACGGTGCTGCGGATGACGGCGCGGCTGCTACGCCGTGGGCTCGCCGGGCTGGTGGCACTGCTGTTGGGGGTCGCGGTCTTTGAGTTGGTCAACCCCTTCGTGGCCGACTCGTTGGGCGGGCCGCAGGGGTTGGAAGGGATCCTGCGCTCCCTCCCCCCGGCGCTCCAGGCCTTCACCAAGAGCCAGCCGGAGTTCATCGCCGTCTCGGGTTTGGCCGGCTACCTCTCGCTCGGCTTCACCCACCCGCTCTATCTGACCCTGGCCTCCGCGGCGCTAGTCGGCTTCGGCGCCCGCACCCTGGCCGGCGAGATGGAGCGCGGCACCATCCAACTCGCCCTCTCTCGCCCCATCTCCAGATTCCAGGTCTACGCGGCGCGGGTGCTCGGGGTGGTCGTGGTGGCCGTGGGGCTGGCGATCGCCGGACCCGCCGGGATGATGCTCGGGATGCGACTCGCGCAGCCGGAAGGAACCCTGGAGATCGGCTACTTCCTGCCGACCGCCCTCGCGACGCTGCTCCTGTTCTGGGCCATCGGCGGGCTGACCCTGCTGGGCTCGGCCGCCGCGAGCACCACCGGCCGGGTGGTCGCCTGGGCCACCGCGGCGCTGGTCCTCTTCTATTTCATCGACTACTTCGCCACCCTCTGGGCGTTTCTGGAGCCCTTGGAACCGCTGTCCATCTTCTCCTACTACGATCCCTCGCAAGCGCTGGTCAACGGCGCACTACCAACAAGGCACATCATGACCCTCGGCCTCGTCGGCCTCGGCGGGGCGACCGGCGGCTTGGCGGTCTTTGTCCGCCGGGACCTACCGACCTAGGGACGACGCCCCTTCCCTTCAAACGGATGACCGATCTGGTGAACCCGTTCCGGATGGGCTGCGGCTTCGTTCGTGCGACAACGGGTCCCGTTCGCCGGTTGGGGGCCGCCCCATCGGCAATCGAAGCAGCGGTAGTACGAGGAACGGTATGGCCCGCGTCATCGTCTTCGACGTGAACGAGACGTTGCTCGATCTCGGCGCGCTGGACCCCGAGTTCGCGCGCATCTTCGGGGACGCTGCCGCGCGCCAGGCCTGGTTCCAGCAGGTCCTTCAATCGGCGTTTGTCTCCACGATCACCGGCGCCTACGCCGACTTTGGGGCCATCGGCATGGGCGCGCTCGACATGCTGGCTGCCCGCCGCGGAATCTCCCTTGCGGACGACGACCGAGAGGCGGTCCGGGTGGGGATGCGCACGCTGCCTTCCCACCCCGACGCGCGGGAAGCCCTGATGCGCCTGCGTGAGAGCGGGCTTCGTCTGGCGACCCTGACCAACTCGACCGCCCAGGTGGGAGAGGCCCAGATTACGAATGCCGGGCTACGTGACCTCTTCGAGCAGACGCTCTCGGCCGACACCGTTCGGCGGCTGAAGCCGGCGCCGGAGCCGTACCGCATGGCTGCCGAGAAGATGGGCGTGCCGATCGGGGATATGCGGCTCGTGGCAGCGCACGCCTGGGACATCGCCGGGGCGCTACGGGCAGGCTGCACCGCCGCCTTCGTCGGCCGCCCGGGACAGGTCCTCGATCCGCTGGTTGAGCGGCCCGACATCGTCGGGGCGGATCTGCGCGAGGTGGCCGACCAAATCGTGATGGCCGAAACCGGCCAACGAGCGACGTAGGGAACCGGGAGTCGTGGAGACGATCGAGGAACCGGGGCTCCGCGCCCCGATCAAGACCTGGCTGCCCCCATCCGAGATCGAGCCGGGGGCTATGGATCAACTGCGCAATGCGGCCCGGCACCCGGAGGTCGGTCCGCACGTGGCGGTGATGCCCGACTGCCACGTCGGCTTCGGCGTCACGATCGGCTCCGTCTTCCCGACGGTCGGCGCGGTTGTGCCCGCCGGGGTGGGAGTGGACATCGGCTGCGGCATGTGCGCGGTGGCGACCGGGCGGGAGTACCGGCCCAAACGGATGGACGCCCGGTACTGGAGCCGGTGGGGAGAGGAGGTGCGTAGCCTCGTCCCGACCGGTTTCAGCGTTCACCGCGAACGTCAGCGGTGGACCGGTTTCGATACCAAGCTGGCAGCGACCGAACTACAGCCGCTACTCCGCGAGAAGGCGGCCGTTCAACTTGGCACCCTCGGCGGCGGCAACCACTTCCTGGAAGCGCAGGTCGACGAAACTGATCAGATCTGGCTGATGGTCCATTCCGGCAGCCGCCACACCGGACTGCGGATCGCCGATCACTATGGCAAGGAGGCCCGAGCGATCACGGCACGGCGGGGATTAGACGTGCCACCGGAACTCTGGTCATTGCCACTGGACGACGATATGGCGCAGGACTACCTGCATGACATGGAGTGGGCGACCTCGTTCGCGCTGGAGAACCGCTACCGGATGCTGGAAGCGATGCTCCATGCGCTCGGCATGGAGCAGGACGAGGTGGGCGGGCGAGACGCGTTCATCAACATCCACCATAACTTCGCGCGCCGGGAAGCGCACGGCGGGCAGGAGATGATCCTCCACCGCAAGGGCGCGACCTCGGCGCGAGCCGGCGAACTGGGAATCATCCCGGGGAGCATGGGGACGCCAAGCTATATCGTCCGCGGGCGCGGCAACCCGGAGAGCTTCGCCTCCTGCTCCCATGGCGCGGGACGCCGCCTAGGTCGCAACCAGGCCCGGAAGGCGATCGACGAGGCCGCGTTCAAAGCTGCCCTCGCCGGTACCCACACCAAGCCGTCCAAGGGGTACCAGGACGAGGCCCCGCAGGCGTACAAGGACGTCACCACCGTGCTGGCTCGCCAGGCCGATCTGGTCGAGGTGGTCCACACCCTCCGCCCGATCATCACCATCAAGGGCGACAGCAGGGCCAAGGAGGACTGATACGGGCATCTACAGCCGGTTCAGTCCGGTTGTGCGCATCAGGCCTAGCCCCCCATCATCACATCAGCGCTTCCGGTCGACAGGGTCAATCCATGAGTCCGGATCCTGGATGCCGGCGAACCGAGCTGTCGGGTGGATTTAGAGGCCAGGAAGGACTCCCGAGCGGATCACGACCCCTTCATGCGTTTCGGGGGCGTAGGTACCACGGCGTAGGTCTAGCACTGCGAAAGATCGCAGCGCTGGGTGGGGATGCGTCCCCACCCGGCGGCGAGCGTCACGCTCTGACACACGTGACAGAGCCTAATCCGGATTATTCATGAAGGGCGTTCGCCGTCGCACGCAGTGGCAGGACAAAACCCCCGCGCTCACACCACGAAGCCGGCTAAACCCGGCTGATGAGCATCGCGTTGGTGAATCTGGGCTGAGGAACTCCAGCATCCCGCCCTCAGAAATGCTCTGCCGCTTTTTCTCGAACGGTTGGGGGCCTTAGGCGTGCCGCACTATGTCGAGCTCGAGCAGTTGATCATCCACTGGACGCCGTATTGATCGACCAGGG
>JADDPH010000023.1 GCA_016781925.1 Sphaerobacteraceae bacterium
CTAAATCGATCGTGATTATCAGCGGGGCCGGGTCCTACGCAGGACCCATGTTCCACGTTTGTCGGGCAAGGGATCGGGGAGCAGATGAGCGGCCACAAGGGTGATCGCATCGCTTTCTCGTGGCAGGAATCCGGCTCTCCCGTTCTCGCGGCCCGTCTCCCCACCTCAGAGGGACTCGAACGTGCCGAGGGGGAGACGGCCGCAACCCCCTCCCCCTCGATCAGGCATGCTGACTTGTCAGCGCGCGGAGGCGCGCTCGTGACAGGCTAGACGAGCCGCCGTCGCACGGCATAGGCCGCGCCGAGCGTGACGATCGCCGCTCCGCCAAGGAGGAGCAGATTGGTTCCGCTCTCCTGGCCCGCGCCGGCAACAGTCCCTGCACCAGTGTTCGGCAGGGTGCCGGTGCCGTTGTCGTCATCATCGTCATCGTCGTCGTCGTCCTGGGCCACTGCCTGGCTCGTGTTGCCACTTCCCCCCGGGCTAGCAGCGACTACGACGGCGGAGGTAAGCACCAGCCCAAACACGAGCGTGAGCACCGCTAGGAACCTGAGCACGGCTGTCTCGATCCGCATGGTCCTTGTCCCTCTCCCTTTACCCTCATGGGGAACGGTGTGGCGGGACCATCCAGCCACGGTGAGACGTTCCCCATCCCGTTGACATCGAAGCACAGGGAACCTGCTACCTGGCAAGACAGTGTACGTTCAGTTGAACACCCATTGTCGCCGATGCCGGCCATCCCCGTACCGCGAGACGCCATGCCCATCCCCGGTCCACCATCCAGGGAAAGACCGTGTCGGTGATCCAGGACGACACTCCTCAAGGCCGTTTTTTCTTGCCATGATGCTCCAGCCTCGGCTCCAACGTGCGTCGTGCGCTTCGCGATCGGAGGACATGTAGCGCCGACGGCACAACCTGTGCGGAACTTCGGTAGTTCCGAGTGTTCGCTGCGGCTCTTATCGCCTCATGATGGAGTTGGTCCATGGCTGGCATTGTCTGGGCGCTGCTCGCAATCGTCCTGGTCGTCTGGCTGATCGGGCTCCTTGCCGACCTTGCAGGTAACCTCATCCATCTGCTCCTGGTCATTGCCCTCGTGATCCTGATCTACCAACTCGTCACTGGTCGCCGAGCTGTCTAAACACGGCGAGCTACGTGGCTCAAAGAATGGCGTGCGCGGAGGATCCCGCCGTGATCCGTGTCGAGTTGAGCCCCGCCCGACGTGCCGAACTGCGCGCCGACACCCGCGCCTCGGGCATCGCCCCGCCTACCGACCACCGACAGGAGATGGTTCGGCTGCCCGACGCCAGCTGAAGCGTGCCGCGCATTGCTCCTCACCTCGGCCGGGAGGAGCAGACCATCCGCAAGGACGCTGACGCGTTTCTGGCTGCAGGCTTGGCTGCCTTGCCCACGGTCGGGCCACCCAGCGACGGTGTCGGCAGCGCTCCTCGACGCACTGGAGGCGCCGCTGCACGGCGCCCCGGGTAGCGGCCTGGCTGAAGCGGGAGCGCGAGTTGCATGTCTATCCCGACCACCCCCACCCGTTGTTACGGGTGCGCGGCTTCGGCTGGCAGCGGACCGCGATGTCGATGGCCCAAGAGCGGCCCGACCCGGACGCCTACGAGGCCAAGGTCGGGGAGCTCCCGCCGCTCAATAAAAGGCGGAGGCTGGCCTGATCGACCTGTGGTATCTGGACAAGAACGGCTTTGCCCCGACGCTGCCCACCAACGGGACGCGGGGCCGGGGGGACACGTCCGGTCGTGCCGAATGACGCGCCGCAAGGCCCCCAGGTCAACGTCGTTGGGGTGCTGGCGCCCCATGCGGCGGAGGGGCCACGGCTGGTACTCGAGGCGCGTCACACGGTTGATGGGCGCTACAACCCGAAGGCCCATCTGACCTTCGTCAGACGTGTGGCGGGCACGTTACCTCAGCCGTCGAACGGGGAGTAGCGGGCACGACCGGGCGTCTTCATGGTCGACAACGACTCGGTCCATCACGCCGCCCCGTCAGGGTGGCGATCCTGACGTTGGAAGCAGTCGGCGTCAGCTTCTGCTCCCTGCCCCCTCTCGCCCCGAATGGAACCCAATCGAGGCGCTCTGGCGCCAGGTCAAGGACCAGGACCAGCCCGAGCGCCGCCACCCGACCGGCCACGCCCTCCAGGCCGCGGTCGAGACTGCCCTGGCGGAGCCCGCCCGCCGGCTCCAATCATCTCCACAGAACGCACCTCGACCCGCGTAGAATGTGGGATCACCATGACTCAGGCTGAGCGCTCATGGCGCCAAAGGAGGGGCGACCGATGTACCGTCTGCGCCGTGCCATGAACGGCTTCGTGCTGGCCAGTCTGCTCGTTTCATTGATCGGCTGGAGGCCAACCCCATCGAACGCCGCGATGGCGACCGCGCCCGAGGTGGTGGACCAACGCGCGGTGGAGGTTGCGGCGGGCGGACGGATCCTTGGACTCTCGCCGGACGGGATGCGCCCAGTTGTCAAGCGGGAAACCGCCATCTGCATTCAAGATGCGGCGCTCTTGGCGGAGACAAGCTGTGCCGCATGGGACATGGGAGGCGTCCACCAGGAAAGCTTCGTTTGGTCTCTAGACAGCACGAAGATTGCGTGCACGGAGGATGCAGCCCCATTTCTGGTCGATAGCGATCTCTGGGTGCTGGACACGGCAACCGGTGACCTCACCAACCTGACGGATGACGGTGAGTGTGACGATCTTGTTGACGCCATCGCCAACGACGCGCCGTTCCAGGCCGAAAGGGCTGCGTTAGCCGCGCGGCAGGATACGGCTCAGGGCACGGACGGACCAACGTCCGGCTCGATCGTGGGCGTGACCGAGGCCAAGGTGGCGATTCGAGACGCGCCCTCAACAGGCGCTCCGATCGTCTTAGTGGTCACCGGCGGAACCGAGCTGGAGATCACTGGCGGGGTCGAGGAAGGCGACGGCTTCACCTGGCTGCCGGTGCGGGATCCGGCAACGGAGACCACCGGCTACGTTCCCGAGCCGTTTCTCTCGCTCCCGCCAGGGATGTCGATCGAGGCAATACCCACCGCCTCTCCTTCGCCGATCACTGCTGACACATCAGGTAGCCTCCAGTCGATGCTCGCCAGGGTGCCGGCCTCGCTCGCTCCTACGGCGGCGGGAGACAGGGCGTCCTACGCCAACATCGCGGCGCAACTCAATGCGGTGGGAGTGGAGCCCCGCTCTGGAGCGGATGAGGACGGACTGGACGACTGGATCCCGGTCATCTCCGGCCTAGCACTGCCCTCCTCGCTGGGGCAGCACGCCCTCAACGAGCAGTGGCGCGAGACCTTCGGGTTCGACGTCTTCCAGGTCGATCAAACCCTGCAATTGGGCCAGCCGCCGGACATAGTGACGATGCTGCGAGGAAACTTTGACGAAACGGAACTACGGGCGGCATGGGCGCGCAACGGCTACAAGGACGTTGACGTCGAGGGTACCGTCGTCGCGTCGCTGGCCCCGGGACCCGAGATAGATTTCAACTCCCCCGTCGGCAGGCTCGCGTTCGGTTCCATGAATAACGCGGTCCTGCTGGCAGACGGCACCCTCGTGTTCGGCGCGAATCTGGACAGGATCGAGGCGATTCTGGCCGTCGAGGCGGGTGATGCGCCGTCGCTGGCGGAGGACCCGTCCTTCGCTGATCTGCTCGCCTCAGCACCAGAGGAACTCGCCACGGGTTTGCTGATCCCCGGTGAGGCGCTGCACACGGCGGACGCGGATGTAGTGAACCAGATCGTGGGCAGGCTTACCGACGAGGAGATCGACGCGCTAGCGACGGAGATCGCGTCGACGGGGGATCAATCGGAGGCGATGCCGCCGGTCCGCCTCGCGTTGCTCGGTATTACCGGGGGTGGGTCGCTCTCCGCCGCGAACGCGGACGATGCAGGAGGACCGGACCAGTCGGACCAGCCAGAGGCGCGGATCGTGATCGCGCTCCTGATGGCCAACCGCGCCGCTGCCGAGCAAGCGGCAGCGGTGGTGCTGTCGCGTCTGGAGGATGGCGTCTCCAGCGACACCAGCGAGCCCTACGCTCAGTTTTTCCCGGAGCGCTCTGCGGAAGCCGCTCCTGAAGGGCCGGTGGTGCTCGTGACGCTGACCACCGGGGAGCGCCCCGCCCGTGTCATCTTCGAGATGTACTACCGGCGGGACCTCGGTTTCCTGGCCTGGTAGCGAGTGACGAGGCGAACGACGGATCCCTTCGTCAATAGGGCGCATCGCTTCGTCGCGCAAGTAGGATGGAGGCACTGTGTGCTCTCGGAGGCTGCCATGTCGATCCTGACCCGCCCCCTGACCTACGATGACCTCTGCCAGATGCCGGACGACGGCAACCGCTACGAGATCATCGACGGGGAGCTGCTCGTGTCGCCCTCGCCCGCACGCCGGCATCAAAAGGTTGCGGCTCGCCTGCACCTCCTCCTCGGCAACCTCGTGGGGGCCAACGGAGCGGGGGAGGTCTACTTCGCCCCGGTGGATGTTCGATTGACCCCTCACGACGTGGTGCAACCCGATCTGCTCTTTATCCGGGCCGACCGGCTTGGGATCTACCAGGCGCGCGGCGTCGTGGAAGGGCCGCCCGATCTCGTCGTCGAGATCCTCTCCCCAGCGAACCGGACAGTCGATCAGGTCCGCAAGGCGGCGCTGTACGCCAGGGCCGGGGTGCCGGAATACTGGATCGTGGACCCAGACGGTGAGGACCTGGTTGCTCAGCGGCTGGTGGATGGCCAGTACGAGCGGATCGCGCCCGTCGACGGCTGCGTGCGTTCCGCGGTTGTGACCGGACTGACGGTGGAGATCGCCAAGCTCTTCAGGAACCTGGATTAGCGGAGCCACCAAAGGGAGCGGGAGGCCGATCACCGGCCTCCCGCTCCCTCCAAATCCTTAACTCTGGCGTCTGGCACTGGCGTCTGGCGTCCGTCGCAGCCTACCGCCCGCCCCGGCTCGCCGCAGCCTGCTGGGCGTTCTTCTTGGCCTTGTTACGTTCGTCCTGGGTGAGAAGACGCTTGCGGAGGCGCCAGCCCTTCGGGGTGACCTCCAGCAGTTCGTCGTCCGCCAGGAAGTCCAGGGACTGCTCCAGGCTGAGCAGCACCGGCGGCGTCAGGCGAATGGAGATGTCGGAGGTGCTGGAGCGGATGTTGGTCAGCTTCTTGGCCCGGCAGACGTTCACTGCCAGGTCCCCGGGGCGCGGCTGCTGGCCGACGACCATCCCCTCGTAGACCCCGGTGCCTGGCTCGATGAAGGTGATCCCGCGCTCCTGGGCGTTCGCCAGCCCGTGCGAGAGGGCCGTGCCGGTCTCCGAGGCCACAAGAGCACCCGTCCGGCTGGAGAGGATCGCGCCCTGCCACGGCTCGTAGCCGATCAGGCGGGAGGCGAGGGTGCCGTTCCCCTTGGTAGCGGTCAGAAAGGCGTTGCGCAGACCGATCAGGCCGCGGGTGGGAATGGCAAACTCCAGGCGCACGTTGCCCCGCCCGTCGTTGACCATGTCCAGCATCCGCGCCCGGCGGCCGCCGACGAGGTCGGTGACCACGCCGACGAACTGCTCGGTGGTGTCGATCACCAGGTGCTCGACCGGTTCCTCGGTGACGCCGTCCATCTCGCGTGTGATCGCCTCCGGCCGGGAGACTTGGAACTCGTAGCCCTCGCGGCGCATCGTCTCGATTAGGATCGAGAGGTGCAGCTCACCCCGGCCGGAGACGGCAAAGACATCCGCCTGCTCGGTGGCGGAGACGCGCAGCGAGAGGTTGGTCTCCAACTCCCGGAAGAGCCGTTCGCGGAGTTGGCGAGAGGTGGAGAACTGCCCTTCCCGGCCGGCGAACGGCGAAGTGTTGACGCCGAAGGTCAGCTTCAGCGTCGGCTCCTCGATCGCGATCGCTTCGAGGGTCTCCGGTACGGCCGGGTCCGTCAGCGTCGCCCCGATCTTCGCGTCCGGGAAGCCGGCCAGGGCCACGATATCCCCGGCGACGGCCTCAGCCACTTCGCGCCGGCCCAAACCCTCGAAGACGGTCAGGTGGCTGACCCGCTGGCGGGTCTGCTCGCCGTCGGCGGCAATGTGCAGCAGCGGATCACCGGCCCGGATCCGACCTCGGTGGACGCGGCCAATCGCGATGCGGCCGCGATGAGTGTCGTAGTCCAGTGAAGCGACCAGAAGCTGAACCGGCGCGTCCGGATCAGCCACCGGCGCGGGCACCTCTGAGACGATCGTGTCGAGCAGCGGGCGGAGGTCGGGCGCGAGGGCAGCCGGCTCGGGGGTCAACCCAGCCCGGCCGTCCCGCGCAATGGTGTAGATCACGGGGAACTCGAGCTGGTCCGGATCGGTCGCCAGATCCAGGAACAGGTCCTGAGTCAGGGAAACGACCTCTTCCGGCCGGGCATTCGCGCGGTCGATCTTGTTGACGACCACGATCGGGCGCAGGCCAATCGCGAGGGCACGGGCCAGCACGGTCCGGGTCTGGGGCATCGGCCCCTCGACCGCGTCGACCAGGAGCAAGCAGCCATCCGCCATGTTGAGGACGCGCTCGACCTCGCCACCGAAGTCGGCGTGGCCCGGCGTATCAATGACGTTGATCTTGACGCCGGCATAGGTGATCGCGGTGTTCTTGGCGAGGATGGTGATGCCCCGCTCCCGCTCCAGATCGTTGGCGTCCATGATCAGCTCGCCGGCGGCGTCCGGGTCGCGGAAGACGTTGGACTGCTTGAGCAGCCCGTCGACCAGTGTCGTCTTGCCGTGGTCGACGTGGGCAATGATCGCGATGTTGCGCAGGTCAGTCTGAACCTGTGTCTGGGTAGTCGTCGGTTCCATAGTCGTCTGCACCAAGGGGACTGCTCCGTCTGTCCGGCGCTCGTTCGGGGTCCATCGCGTGTCCCGCGGGCGTTCCCCCATAGACACACGATGCGGCCCGCGCGCCGGTGGCGACGAGCCGCTTCAGTTCGTGAAGTATAGCACGAACGGCTTATGTCAGGTTGGCGTGATAGCGCCCATCATGGTCTTTTCGTTCATGGAG
>JADDPH010000050.1 GCA_016781925.1 Sphaerobacteraceae bacterium
GATGTAGCCGAAGCCGCCGTGGATCTGAAGATTTTCCTCGGCCGCGCGCACCGCGACCTCGGACGCGAAGAGCTTGGCGGGATCCCACGCATGGCCGCTGCGTCGTGCTGTTCAGTGCCATACTGCATCACAGTCATTCCTTCAGGATGGAGATGCCGATGAGCACAGTCGGACCAATTACAGAGACGATGAAGATGACCGACGCGAAGCAGCAGTTCAGCCGCGTCGTGAGCACCGTCCATCGCACCCGGAGGCGGGTCCTTGTGGAGAGGAGCGGCGTTCCCGTCGCCGCGATCGTGTCAACCGAAGATCTGGAGCGTCTGAACCAACTCGATGCCGACTGGGATCAGGGCTTTGAGGTCCTGGACGAGGTTGGTTCAGCTTTTGCGGAGAGAGAGCCAGAGGAGATCGAGCGTGAGACGGCGAAGGCGCTCAGTGAGGTGCGCTCCGAGATGCGCTCGGAGCGCGAGGGGCCGGATCTGGATTATCGCCGCTCGTGATTCGGGTTGTACTCGACACGAACGTCCTCATCTCGGGAATCCTCGGCATCCGTCTGCCGAACAGCACGCCAGGTGAACTGATCCGCCGCTGGCGGGGCCAAGGTTTCACCCTTTTGCTGTCCGAGCACATCTTGGCGGAGACCGAACGGACGTTGGCAAAACCCTTCTTCCAACGCTCCCTGAATCCCGCTCAGGCAGCCAGCGCTGTCCATCTTCTGCGGCGGAAAGCCGAACTGGTCACGATTACCACCACCGTCGCTAACGTGGCTACTCATCCGGAGGACGACATCGTCGTCTCGACGGCGGTCGCAGCCAACGCCCGATACTTGGTAACAGGGGATGCCAAACTCCAAGAGATACGACGCTATCGAGGAGTGACGATTCTGAGCCCACGGGCGTTCCTCTCTCTTCTGGAGCAAGAAGAGGTCGCCGGATAGGCGATAGACGCAGGGACGACCGGTGGCGTGCAGGAGCACAGCAACGACCGGACTATTCAGATCTACGCCGCCCCCTGCGGCTGGACAATGGGCAACGTGCCCACCCCCGGCGCAATTGCCCAAACCACCTACGCGGCTGAGAGCAACCTTGACGCGGCTACTCCGTCAGACCCATTTGGCGGGCAATGACGTAGCGGAGGATCTCGCTGGTGCCTTCGCCAATGGTCAGGATCTTGGCATCCCGGTAGAAGCGGGGCACCGCTGACTCCTCGATGTAGCCGAAGCCGCCGTGGATCTGGAGGTTTTCCTCCGCGGCCCGAACGGCCACCTCGGAGGCGAAGAGCTTGGCCGCCGCGGCTTCCTCCGTGAAAGGCTTGCCGGCCTCCTTCAAGGCCGCCGCGCGGTAGGTGAGCAGCCGGGCCGCCTCGATCTGGGTCTTGAGATCCGCGAGCTTGAAGTGGATCGCCTGCTGACGGGCGATCGGGGCGCCGAAGGCGGTTCGCTCCTTGGCGTAGGCGGTCGCCTGCTCCAGCGCTCCCTGGGCGAGGCCGACCGACATTGCGGCGACGCCGATCCTGCCCCCGTCGAGGGGGGTCAGGAAGACACGAGCCCCCTTGCCAAGCGGGCCCAGCAGGGCCTCGTCGGGCACGCGGCAGTCGTTGAAGACCAGCTCTCGGGTGTCAGAGGCGTGCCAGCCCAGCTTGCGGTAGGGCTTTTGGGGTTCATACCCCAGCGTGCCATTGGGAACGATAAAAGCGCTGAGTGGGGCGCCGCCGTCGATCGGCGTCCGGGCGGTGACGATGACAAAGGCGCTCAGCTCGTTGCCGGCGTTGGTGATAAAAGCCTTGGTGCCGTTGATGACCCAGCAGCCGTCTTCGCGGCGGGCGCTTGTGGTCGAGGCGCGAACGTCGGAGCCGCCGCCTGGCTCGGTGCTGGCGAACGCTCCGAGATGCTCGCCGCGGGCGAGGGGCACGAGCCAGCGCTGCTTCTGCTCCTCCGTGCCGAAGAGCAAGACAGGTTCGCCGGCAATCGAGACGTTGGCGCCGACGGTGACAGCGATCGAGGAGTCGATCCGCGCCAACTCCTCGACGACGACCGCCATCGCCACGGCGCCGGCCCCGAGGCCACCGTACTCTTCGGGAAAGGCGACGCCCATCGCCCCCAGTTCGCCGAGTTGGCGGACCACGTCGGCTGGGAAGTGGTGGGTCTCGTCCCACTCGCCAGCGTGGGGGGCGATCTCGCTCTCGGCGAACTCGCGGATGGTGTCCCGGAGGGCGCGCTGATCGTCGGTCAGCTCGAACATCTGGCAGGAAGTCATCGTCGACATCCCCTTGGGCTCCGTTGGCTACGCAGCCGCCTCGTCGCGGCCACAGGACCAGTAGTGTACTGCCCTGTCCCTCGACACACTGGGGAGGCAGCGTTGTTGAGAGGGTAAGCCACTGGCCAACAGAAGAGAACCATCGCTCAATCACGGGAGACGATCCTAGAGCTGATGGGGCGGAGAGGGTATACAATGCAACCTCGCCGCCTTCCCGCGGTTGGCGAGAGGCCCAGTTGCTTGCATCAACCGGGACGCGACTCGGCGGCAGGCGATGTGCAGGCCCTCGGCCACCGGGGCCGGCTGCTGGACTGGCAAGGCGATTGGTTCAATCCCCGCCAGCCACCCCCCGCCGGCCTGCACCGCCGATCGGTGAAGGACGAGCAACGAGAGCCAGAGGATCTGGCACGGGCGCGGTCAATGGCGACCGAGACAAAGGAGCGGTCAATGGCGACCGAGATCAAGCGGCCCTCGACTGGGGCCATCCAGGGGGCATTCCACGACGGCACCACGCCGAGGACAGGCCCCGACTCCATCCACCCCCCGCTCGATCACGTCGATGTCGGCGCCGGGACGATCTCGGCCACGGTGGCGCCGCCCTCCGTAGGCGATGAGGGACTGCCGCACGAGACGCTGCGGGAGATGTACCGCCTCGTCGCGCTGGCGCGAGCGGTCGATGAGCGGATGTGGCAGGTCAACCGGGCGGGACGAGCGCCCTTCGCGGTCTCCGGTCAAGGCCACGAGGCGGCTCAGATCGGCGCCGCCTTCGCGCTCGACCGGAGCAAGGACATCGTCCTGCCCTACTACCGGGACCTGGCGCTCAGCCTTGCCTTCGGCCTGACGGCGTCCGACCTGATGATGAGCGTGCTGGCAAAGGCGGGTGACCCCGCCTCCGGGGCGCGCCAGATGCCGGCGCACTACGGCTCGGCGAGGCTGCGCATTGTCACCGCCTCCAGCCCGGTCTCCACCCAACTCCCGCACGCGACGGGCACCGCCTACGCCGCCAAGCTGCGTGGCACGGGCCAGGTCTCCCTCGCCTGCTTCGGGGAGGGGGGTTCCTCCAAGGGCGACTTCCACGAGGCGTGCAACTTCGCCGGGATTCACAAGCTGCCGGTGATCTTCTTCTGCGAGAACAACCGCTACGCGATCTCCGTTCCCCAGAATCTCCAGATGGCAATCGACAACGTCGCCGATCGGGCCGCCGGCTACGGCTTCCCAGGCGTCGTGGTGGATGGGACGGATCTGCTCGCCGTTCACCAGGTCGTCAAGGCAGCCGCTGATCGAGCCCGCCGCGGTGAAGGACCGACCCTCGTCGAGGCGAAGGTCTACCGCTTTACGCCGCACACCTCCGACGACGACGACCGCACCTACCGCAGTCCGGAGGAGGTCAAAGCCTGGCGGGCGCGTGATCCGCTAGCCCTCTTCGAAGCGCGGCTGCGGGAGGTGGGCGCCCTTGATGACGAGACGCTGACCGAGATCAAAGGCCGGATTAAGAGCGAGGTCAACGAGGCGACTGAAGCCGCCGAGCAGGCTCCCTTCCCCGATCCCACCACCTTCGATCGCCACGTCTACGCGGAGCGCTAGACACCAGGCAGCGGATGTCAGATAGCAGACGGCAGATCTGAAGGAGGGGCCAGGTTCAGCCCCGACTTCCACGTCTGAGAGGAACCCACCATGGTGCAAGCCCCCGAACGATCGGTGACGGCGCAGTTGACCGACGACACCCGGTTGGACGACGGCGGGATGCCGCAGAAGTCGTTGGTCGAGGCAATCCACGACACGCTGCTCGAAGAGATGCGCGCGGACGACCGCATCGTCACGCTCGGGGAGGATGTGGGGCGCCGGGGCGGCGTCTTCCGGGTCACGGCAGGATTCCTGGAGGAGTTCGGAGAGGATCGGGTTCTCGACACCCCGCTCGCCGAGTCGGGAATCATCGGCACGGCGATCGGGATGGCACTCAACGGGCTGCGACCGGTCGCCGAGATCCAGTTCCTCGACTTCATTCACCCGGCGATGGACCAGATCATGAACGAGGCGGCGCGGATCCGCTACCGCTCGAACAACGACTTCTCCTGCCCAATGGTGATCCGCGCCCCGTTCGGGGGCGGCGTCCACGGCGCCCTCTACCACTCCCAGAGCATTGAAGCGGTCTTCGTCCACACCCCTGGCCTCAAGGTGGTCGCGCCAGCCACGCCCGCCGACGCGAAGGGCCTCCTGCGGGCGGCCATCCGTGACGAGGATCCCGTCCTCTTTCTCGAGCACAAGAAGATGTACCGGCTGATCAAGGGGCCGGTGCCGGAGGGCGACCACGACGTGCCGCTCGGCCAGGCTCGGATTGCCCAGGACGGGACCGACGCGACGATCGTGACCTACGGGATGATGGTGCACGAGGCGCAGAAGGCCGCCGCCGAGGTGGCCCAGGAGACCGGGGCGAGCATCGAGGTGATCGATCTTCGCTCGCTCAAGCCGCTGGACGAGTGGACCATCGTCGAATCGGTCAAGAAGACCGCCAAGGCGCTCGTCGTCACCGAGGCGAACGGGCTCTGCTCCGTGGCCAGCGAGGTGGCAGCTTTGATCGGGGAGGCGGCCTTCGCCTACCTCGACGCGCCGGTGATGCGCGTGACGGCCCCCGACGTGCCGGCAACGCCCTACAGCCCGCCCCTGGAGCAGGCTTTCATGGTGGACGCAGAGAAGATCGGTGCCGCACTGCGCCGGCTGATCGCGTACTAGCCAGACGTCAGTTGCCAGACGCCAGACGTCAGATGTCAGAACGAGACGTCGAGCGGCAGTTCCGGATTTGCTGGCGGGAAACTGTCTAGCGCCACAGTCCTCGCCCGGTCTTGCAGCCACCAATGATTTTGGCGGGCGCGGCGGACCTGTCATTGCCACCCGCTCATTCCTGAGGACCGACACCCGGAGGATTCTATGCCGACCGATACCGCGACGACGATCACGATGCCGAAGCTCGGCGAGAGCGTGACCGAGGGGACGATCGGGACCTGGCTGAAGCAGGTGGGTGACCGGGTCGACAAGTACGAGCCGCTGCTCGAAGTCGACAGCGACAAGGTCAACACCGAGGTCCCCTCGCCGGTAGCCGGCGTCCTCGTGGAGATTCTGGTCGAGCCGGCGACGACAGTGCCGGTTGGCACCGGGCTCTGCCGGATCGACGAAACAGGCGGCACCGGGATACCGGCCATAGAGCCGGTTGGGTCGGTGCCGGGCAGAAACGGCTCCCCAGGCGCGAACGGAGACCGGACTGGGCGTGCCGAACCAAGCCACCTCATGCCGGTGAGGCGAAAGGGCGAGATCGCCGACGAGATGGAGTTGTTGCGGGTTCGCTCCTCTCCCGCGGTGCGCCGCATCGCTGAGGAGCACGGCGTCGATATCGCCCAGATCGCGGGCAGCGGCATCGGGGGCCGGGTCACCAGGCAGGACATCCTCGCGTACCTCGCCCAGACGGCACCTGCCACCCAACCCGCTGAGGTTGGCGACGAGGGACTTGCCGAAGCGAGCGTGGGCGAGGCGCTTGAGGAAGCCGCCGGCGCCCCGCCTCGGCCGGTTCCGGTTGCCGCGGAGGTCGGCACCCGGACGCCGCCAGCGGTTTCCGAACCAGCAGCCGTCGCAACTCGCTACGAGGAAGTGGCCCACGTGCCGGCACGGACGCACGTGCAAATCTTCCCCGGCGACGAGGTGATCCCGGTGTCCCCGATGCGGCGAACGATCGCCGAGCACATGGTCCGGTCAGAGCGGACCGCCCCGCACGTGACCGTGGTCATGGAAGTCGACATGACCAGCGTGGTTGCCTACCGGGCGGCGCGCAAGGAGGAGTTCCGGCGACGGGAAGGGATCGAGCTGACCTACCTGCCCTTCGCGATCAAGGCAGCGACCCTGGCGCTGCGCGACCACCCGCGCCTCAACGCGGCCTGGGACGAGGAGCGGATCGTCCAGCGGGGGGCGATCAACATCGGGGTGGCCGTGGCGCTGGAGGACGGGCTGATCGTCCCGGTGATCAGGCACGCCGACCGGTTGAGCTTGGCCGGGCTCATGCACGCGGTAGCGGAGATGGCCGGTAAGGCGCGCGCCGGAACGCTAGGACCGGACGACGTTTCCGGAGGCACCTTCACGGTCAACAACCCAGGCACCTTCGGCTCGCTCGTCTCGACGCCGATCTTGGTCCAGCCGCAGGCGGCGATCCTGTCCACGGAGGCGATCGTCAAGCGCCCCGTGGTGGTGGACGACATGATCGGCATCCGCTCGATGATGAACCTCTCGCTCAGCATCGACCATCGAGTTCTGGACGGGCTCGCGGCCGCGCGCTTCCTGCAGCAAGTCAAGGGCTGGCTTGAGTGGGTAGACGACAGCGTGCCCTTGTTTTAACTCTCTACCCCCTCTGCCGGACGGGTCCATCCTGGGGTAGCGCGAGGTCAACGTGACCGCATGCGCCGCGCTCCGAGCGACACGTGCGTCAGCCCGACCAGCCGGTAACGGATCGGCCGGGGGGCTACCAGGTTTCGGTGACCTTGTTGAGGCCACGGGGGCGGTCCGGGTCGCTGGCACGCTCTCGGGCCAGGTGCCAAGCAAGTTGCTGGATGGGGAGGATGGCCAGGATCGGCGTCAGCCACTCCGGGCCCAGTTCCTGGACGGGGAAGCCGACCCGGCCGAGGCGAACGAGCGCGGGGTCGCCGAGGACCAGAGTGTCGGCGCCCAGATCGCGCAGCCGCTCCAAGACAGGCGTCAGGGACGCGCTGCCCGGCCCCTCGGGCGCAACGGCGATCACGGGAAAGCCCCGGTCGATCATCGCCATCGGTCCGTGCAGGAGATCGGCGCCGGAGAAGGCATGGGCGACGACGTAGCTAGTCTCCATGAGCTTGAGCGCCGACTCCCGCGCCGTCGGGTAGTTATAGCCCCGGGCAGTCACGACCATCTGCTCCGCGAAGCGGTAGCGCACCGCGAGGCGGGCTACCTCCTCCTCGCGTCCCAGGAGCATCGTCGCGCACTCCGGCAGGGCAGCGGCCTCCTCGCTATTTCGTCCGGCGAGGGCTTCGATGAAGCAGAACAAGGTCAGGAGCTCAGCCGTATAGGTCTTGGTGGCCGCGACCGCCCGCTCGGGGCCGGCCAGCACGTCGAGGTGGAACTCGGCAGCGTTGGCGAGGGGCGAATCGGCGGAGTTGGTGACGGCAACTGTGACCGCGCCGGCTGCCCTCGCCCGGTTGACGGGCTCGACGATATCGGGGGAAGCGCCGGACTGGCTGACGGCCACGACGAGGACATCTCGCAGGTCGGGACGCGCATCGTAGACGGTCATGGTTGAGGGGGACGCCAGGCCGGCCGGGAGTCCCAGCCGGGTCTCGACGAGGTACTTGGCGTAGAGGGCTGCATGGTCGGAGGTGCCCCGGGCGACGAAGAGCACGAACCGGGGCCGGCGTGCTCGCACCGAGCGGGCGGCCTCCTGCGCGCGTGGCCGGCCGTCGCGCAGGATGCGATCGAGCACCGCCGGCTGCTCCTTGATCTCGGCCGCCATGATTTCGCCGTTCACGGCTCCTCCCGCCGGTAGGCCGGCTGCCCGTTGACGATCGTGGTTTGCACCGTCAGATCCGTATCGAAAAGCGCAAGATCCGCATCGGAGCCGACGACCAGGCGGCCCTTTTTTTCAAGCCCCAAGAGCCGCGCCGGCACCTCGGAGGCCATCCTCAGAGCATCGGCCGGCGACGTGCCGGTCCAGCGCACGACGTTGCGGACGGCCTGGTCGAGGGTCAGGATGGATCCGGCCAGGGTTCCGTCCTCGAGCCTCGCCGAGGTCTCGTCGACGAGCACCCGGCGCCCGCCGAGTGCATAGGTCCCGGGCGCCATTCCGGCCGCGGCCATGGCGTCGGTCACCAGCGCGACTCGCTCGACGCCCCTGGCACGGAGTGCGAGACCGACACTGGCGGGGTGGGCGTGGACGCCGTCAACGATGAGACCAACGGTGACACGATCGTCCGTCAATGCCGCGCCGATGGCCCCCGGGGCACGGTGAAGGAAGGGCGACATGGCGTTATAGAGATGAGTGGCCATGGTCGCGCCAGCGTCGACGCCAGCGAAGAACTCCTCGCAGGAGGCGTCGGTGTGGCCGAGGCTGACGATGACTCCCCGGTCGCGCAGGCGGCGAATCCGCTCAGCGGCGCCGGGCACCTCGGGGGCGAGGGTCATCATTTGCAGGGCGTCACCTTGGAGGAGTGTATCAAGCAAACCCGGCACCGCCCCTTCAATGAGGTCGCGGCGGTGGGCCCCAGATCGGACGGGGGAGAGAAACGGACCTTCCAGGTGGAGGCCGACGGGAAACGCCCCGGACAGGCCACGAGCGGCTTCAAACGCCTCGTAGACCTGACGATAGACAGCAGGAGGGGACGTGATGATGGTCGGCAAGAAGGCGGTCACGCCCGTTTCAGGCAGCCGGGCCGCGAGTTGATGAAGGACCCGGCTATCCTCCCCAACCTCGACGCCAAACCCGCCGTTGACCTGGAGATCCACCAGCCCGGGGGCGACGATGCCGGCGTCCATCACCACCCCTGGCAAATCGCCATCGCGAGGAGCGCGGAGGATGGCCGCGATCCTTCCACCCTCGACCACCACCGCCCCCGGCTCCAGTTGCCCGCCTAAGAGGAGCCGGCCGCGGACGGCGTAGCGCTCCATCCGTCTCCTCCCATCTTCCGCTCGTCGACGAGCCGAATGGCGGCGCGGGCAGCACTCGACGCGGGCTCTGTGACGATCTCAACCGGTCCAACGGGCCGGCGGCGGCGGACACGACGTAGCACCATCCCCCGTAAGTGTGGCTCACCCGTGAGCAACCCTCCGGCGAGCGCGAGGGGAAGCGGGCCATCCGCGAAATCGAGTTGGTGGCTGACGGTCACGATCCCCAGAGCCAACTCCGCTGCCGCACGATCGACGAGCTTCCGTGCAACTGAGTCTCCGTCCTGTGCCTGCTCGAAGACGAGCGAGGAAAGCCGGGCAATCGCGGCCTTATCCTCATGATGGTAGACCTGAGAGATCATGTCTCCCGGGTCGCGGAGGTTCCAGGTTCGGAGAATCGCGTCGACCAGCGTCGTCGCCGGTCCCCGCCCGTCAGCGGCACGGGAGGCTGCCTGGAGCGCCAGGCGGCCCAACTCGTAGCCGCTGCCTTCATCACCGATGATGTGGCCCCAACCGCCCACCCGTGCCGCTGTGCCACGAGCATCTCTGCCACGCATGATCGAGCCGGTGCCGGTAATCGCGGCGATGCCGACGGCATCCGGCAGCGCGGTGAGCACAAGGTCGGCATCGTTGGTCAGTTGAACGCGACCGGCAACCTGACGAAGGTGCGGCAGCAATGCATCGTGGTCTGCTGGCCGGTCCACTCCCGCCAGTCCGATCCAAGCCGCGGCGATGGGCTCCTCGCTGCCGGCGGCGCGGGCCGCCTTGCTGATCGCTGCTCTGATCTCAGCGATGGCGGGATCGAGCCCGACGGCGGCATAGTTGGAGCTTCCCGCGGTTCCTCTGCCGCGCTCTTGGCCTTCACCATCGACCACGACCGCAAGTGTCTTGCTGCCGCCGCCGTCGACCCCGGCAAAGAGGGTTACCTGGGGCACGGCGCCGTCTCGCCAAGCGCCGCCCGTACCGAACCACCGCGGGCGATGAGCTGGGCCCGCGCTGCCTCCGGGGAGATCCCGGCACGGGTGGCCACGATCGCCGCCTTCGTGTCGTCGCCTGCCGCGCGCAACAGTGAGGCAGCGTCCTCCTCATTGAGATCGGTCGCGGCCTGGACGATCGCGACCGCCCGGCGGCGCAGCTTGGCATTGGTTGCCTGCAGATCGACCATCAGGTTGCCAAAGGTCTTGCCCAACAGAATCATCGCGCCGGTGCTGAGCATATTGAGGACCATCTTCTGGGCGGTGCCGGCCTTGAGGCGGGTGGAGCCGGCGATCACCTCCGGGCCGACAACCGGCGCGATCATGACCGCGACCCTCTCCGCCAGGGGTGTGCCCCGGTTGCAAGCGAGACCAATCGTCAGGGCGCCATGCCCACGCGCCTGGGCCACGGCGCCAAGGACATAGGGGGTGCGGCCGCTGGCGGCGATGCCGACCAGTACGTCCGCGGCGCTCACGCCGAGGCGCTCAACGTCGGTCCGGCCGGCATCCTCGCTATCCTCCACCTCTTCCACGGCCTGGGTGACGGCGCCCGGACCGCCGGCCATCCAGCCGACGACCACATCCGGTGGCACACCGAACGTGGGAGGGCACTCTGAGGCGTCGAGGACGCCGAGCCGCCCCGACGTGCCGGCTCCGACATAGATCAAACGGCCACCGCGGCGAAGTCGCGCCGCGATCTGCTCGATGGCGCTGGCGATCTGCGGCAACTCCTGCTCGACCGCCGCTGCCACCTTGGCGTCTTCGGCATTGATGGCTCGGACGATCTCCAGGGGAGTTAGGCAGTCGATGTCGGTCGTCGTCGGATTGATGCCCTCGGTGTCCATCGCGCTGATGTCCTGAGGTGGTGCATCCGAGTCATGCGGCATGCGCGTGTCTCCTCCGGCCAACCGTTCTCGCGGGCTGCTTAAAGCGCAACACCGTCGCGGACGATGCGCGTGTAGAAGGTGTACTTGTCGCCCCGATAGACCGCGGTGGCGTACTCGACCGGGCGTCCGCGCTCGCTGTACGTCACTCGACGGGTGCGAAGCACGGGGTCGCCGGGCCCCAGCCCGAGCAACTCGGCTTCGTCCTCCTGAGTCAGGCCAGCCTCGACCTCCTGCTCCGCCGCCAGCAGCGGCAGCTTGTACTTCGTTTCGAGGAGCTGGTAGAGCGAGGAATGGGCGAGGTCCTCATCAAGGAGCCGCTCGCAGCCGGCGAAGCTGACGACCGCCGTTTCCAGCGCGAGGGGCTGGGCATCGGCCAACCGCAAGCGACGAACGCGGAAGACGGGATGGCTCGGCTTTACGTTCAGCCGGTCCGCGGTGCGCGGATCGACCGACCACATCTCGGCTGTCAGCACCTTCGCGCCTGGGCGCTGGTGCCGCGCCTGCATGTCCTCGCTGAAACCGGTCAGGCGAAGCAATTGCTGGGCAATCCGGGGTTGAGCCACGAACGTCCCGCGTCCTTGCTCCCGGTAGAGCAACCCTTCGCGCACCAACTCGGTGATCGACTGCCGCGCGGTCATGCGGCTGATCCCGTACTGCTCGCAAAGCTCGCGCTCCGAGGGAATAGCGGTGCCCGGCATCCACTCCCCGGAGCGCACCTTCTCCCGTAGGAGTTCTTTGAGCTGATAGTAGCGCGGGAGCGGACCCGTCTTGACGATGCCCGACATTGGCGATCCCCGCGAAACTGGCGACGCGGCCCTTGACGATTCTCGCACAATCGCATAACTAGTTGTCTAGACCAGTTCGGGAAGCCTACCGCCGGTGGCCGCGGTGTTCAAGGCCAGGGAGAGACGCCGTTCGCGCGCGATGTTTGGGGAGGCACGCGGCGTAGCGATGCCTCTGCTCCGCATCTCCAGACCACCCGGTGCCGCGCTGCCATGCCGCGCGGCGTTGCGGAAGGAAGGACGCTGACACCGTGGAGGAGCAGGTCCAAACTCGGCGCGGCGTTCACCGGGCGCCGCATCCAGTGAGCAACTCCGTCTCACCTCGCGCCCGAGGTCCATGAGGAGGCGACCCGTCGGCAATCCACTCTGCCGGCAGCATCGTGCCGCCAAGCGCCCAGCCGCACGGGGGTCAATACTCGACGGCCCCGTTGAGGTCCAAACGCTGGGCGGGTTGACAGGCATTCCGAAGCATGTGAGTCTGCCGAAACGGCTTCCCAACACACTGGTCGACCCGAAGGGTCCTTGTTCGGCCCCGCCGGGCAGGAGATCCACTGGGCGAGCTATCGAGTGGCGACCAACTCCTGGGGCATGGGCTTCAGAGGACGTGTTGTGTACTCAGTGAAGGAGATAGCGATGGACGAGGCGCGTATCCACGGGTTGATCGATGACGCCCGCAGCGGGTGCTACTCCCGGCGCGAGATCCTGAAGCGCGGTGCGGCGCTGGGACTGTCGGCACCGGCCATGGCGGCGCTGGTGATGGGCGTGGTGCCCGTGAAGGCGCTGGCCCAGGGCGCCGAGAACCCACTCGGAGTGGACCCGGCCGCTCCGCTCGATGTCGTCATCTTCAAGGGTGGCTTCGGCGACGAGTACGCCATCAACGTCAACGAGAACCTCTACGGGAAGCTCTACCCGAACGCGAAGATCACCTACGCCGGGATCCAGCGGCTTGGTGAGCAGCTTCAGCCACGCTTCGTGGCTGGGGAGCCGCCCGACGTCATCGACAACTCTGGGGCCGGCAACCTCGACAACGCCTCGCTGGTCGCCGAGGGGCAACTGGCCGATCTCGCCGACTTGATGGCCGCCCCCGCCTATGACACCGAAGGCAAGACCTTCGCCGAGAGCCTGGCTCCCGGCTCGCAGGACACGGGTGTCTACAATGGCACGCAATACCTGCTGAACTGGGCGCTCACCGTCTATGGGGTCTGGTACAACGACGCCTTCATGAAGGAGCGGGGCTACACCTACCCGAAGACCTGGGACGAGATGATGACGCTGAGCGAGGAGATCAAAGGCTCCGGCGTCGCGCCCTGGGTGACCACGGGGGTGCACCCGCAGTACGTCCGCCAGTTCGTCTTCGACCAGATGCTGTGGAAGCACGATCCCCAGGCGCTGGTCAACATCGACAACCTTGAGGCAGACGCCTGGAAGGCGCCGGCTGTCGCCGACGTCCTTGAAGCGCTCTACATGCTGACCGACAAGGGCTACTTCTTGCAGGGCTGGGAGGGCCTCGACCACACACAGTCACAAAACGAATGGCTCCAGGGGAAGGCCGTGTTCATCCCGGTTGGTACCTGGCTGGAGAACGAGATGAAGGGCTCCATCCCGCCAGGTTTCGAGATGGTGGTTGCCCCGACGCCCTCACTGCCCGGCGATAAGATCCCGTTTGAGGGCATCCTGGCGAGTGCTGGTGAGCCCTTCATCGTTCCCGCCCAGGGCAAGAACGTTCAGGGCGGCAAGGAGTGGCTGCGGTTGCTCTTCTCGAAGGAAGGCGGCCGCTTCTTCTCGGAGAACACCAAGTCGCTGTCGGTGGTTCAGGGCTCTGCTGAAGGCCTCGAACTCGGCACAGCTTTCGCCTCCGCCCAGGCCGCGCTTCAGGCCGCGGGCGAGAACACCTTCATCGGCCGCTACCAGGATTGGTACAAGGATCTCGCGGACGAAGCCAAAGCGCAGATGGCATCGATGCTCCAGAAGCAGGCATCGATCGAGGAATTCCAGGACGCCGTGCAGGAGATGGCCGACACGGTTAAGGACGACGAGTCCATTCCGAAGTACCAGCGCGAGCTCTAGACCGGAAGACGGGCGCCACGAGGGGGAGGCGGGTGGGAGAAACCTCCTGCCTCCCCTCCTCGGCTCTCGACGGGGTCGGCCAGCGTGCGCCCAGCCGAGTGCCGGAGCAGCCCAGCAGGATGAACCGCCACAACCGTCCTTGGGCGCCGGCGGGTGGCGCAGCAGACAAGGGGGGCGCTCCGATGCACCACCACAAGTACCGGCTGATCATCCCGTTCCTGTTACCGGCGGCGCTCCTCTACGGCGTGTTCGTCGTCTGGCCGTATGCGCAGGCGATCTATGTGTCGCTCACGAGTTGGCGCGGTGTTTCGGCGAACCGGCCATTTGTCGGCCTAGACAATTACCAACGACTCTGGGAAGACGATCGGTTCCTTGAAGCGCTCAGCCGTAACGGTCAACTACTGATCGTTCTCCCCTTGGTCACGATCGCGATCGCCCTGACCTTCGCGGCGCTCTTTACCCAGGGCGGGCAGGCGATTCGCGGCGCGGCATTCTACCGGATCGTCTTCTTCTTTCCCCAAATCATTCCCGCCGTGATCGTGGGCATTCTCTGGAGTTATGTCTACACCCCGAACATCGGGTTGCTCAACGGCATCCTCGGCGGGGTCGGCCTCGACGGCTTGAAGCGATCGTGGCTGACGGACCCCACGACGGTCCTCTGGGCGATCGTGGCTGTCGCGATCTGGTCGAGCGTCGGCTTCTACATGGTGATCTTCATCGCCAGCATGCAATCCATTCCGACGTCGTTCTACGAGGCCGCGGTGCTGGACGGTGCGACCCGTTGGTCGTCGTTCAAGGACATCACATTGCCGCTCATCTGGGAGAGCATCCGGACATCGGTGATTTATCTTGCGATCGCCGCCCTCGACTTCTTCATCCTCGTGATTGTCGTTTCCGGGGGCAGCACCACGATGGGCGCCACACGCGCCGAGGTCGCGGCGCTGTATCTCTATAACCAAGCGTTCGACAAGAACCGGTGGGGCTATGCCTCGGCAATCGGCGTCGTCCTGCTGCTCCTGACCCTGTTGCTCTCCGTGATCATCATGCGGGCGACGAGGCGCGAGACCTACCAGTTCTGAGCCGGGTTATCGGGCAGAGCCGTACCGAGCGGCGAGAGGCGGTGAGTGATGAGCGCGCAGGCGATTCAGCCGATTGAGGAGATCCTCCCAACTACCCGACGGGAGGGCATCCAGGGATGGACCGGGGGCAGTGATCGAGCGTTCAGCACCGTTGCCCAACTCATGCTCGCCTTCTGGGCGTTCGTTGTCATCTTCCCCTTTGTTTGGATGATCGTCACGTCAGTCAAGACCGATCCCGAGATTCTCTCCAGCCCCTGGAAGCTGCCAGCCGCTATCCAGTGGGATAACTTCGAGCGAGCCTGGACCCAGGCCCGCATCGGGCGCTTCTTCCTCAACACGCTCCTGGTCCTGGCGGGATCGCTCACCGGGACCCTCCTCGTGTCGGCGATGGCCGCGTACGTGCTGGCCAGGTTTGAGTTTCCCGGCCGCCAGGTGCTCTTCTACGCCTTTATCGCCGGCTTGATGTTTCCGGTCTTCCTGGCGCTCGTCCCGCTCTATTTCCTCGTCCGGGATCTCCACCTGCTGGGAACCTATCAGGGTCTGATCCTCGTCTACATCGCCTACTCGTTACCCTTCACGATCTTCTTCCTCACTGCCTTCTTCAAGACGCTGCCAAACGAATTGGGCGAAGCAGCGATTCTCGACGGTGCCAGCCAGTACCAGATTTTCTTCCAGGTCATGCTTCCACTGGCCAAGCCGGGCCTGATCGCGATGGGCATCTTCAACTTCCTGGGCCAGTGGAACCAGTTCCTTCTGCCGCTGGTCCTCATGCCGGACGAGAACCGCTACCTGCTCTCGCAGGGTCTCTATTTTCTCGCGGTCCAGCAGGGCTATCAGAACGACTACGGCGCCCTCTTCGCGGCGATGATGATTACGATGATTCCGACGCTGATCGTCTACGTCCTCTTCCAGCGCCGCCTCGAGTCCGGTCTGACCGCGGGGGCCCTGAAGGGATGAGCGAGGGAACGATGGACCATCCCTCCAACGGGCGGGGCAGGCTTGCCGGGAAGACCGCCCTCGTCACCGGCAGCACCCGGGGGATCGGGCGCACGATCGCCGAGTGGCTGGCGCGGGAAGGCGCCGGCATCGTCGTCTCCGGTCGCCAGCAGGCGGCGGTGGACGCCTCGGTCGCGGTGATGCAGGACCTCGAGGTTGCCTCGTTCGGGGTCACCGCGGATCTCTCGCGGGTGGCCGAGGCGCACCGGCTGGCGGAAGAGGTGCTGGCGCGGGCGGAGCGGCTGGACATCCTGGTCAATAACGCCGGCATGAGCATCCGTGGTCACTTTTGGGAGGTCACGGACGCGGAGTGGGAGGAGCAGGTCAACGTCAACTTCCGCTCGCCCTTCGTGCTCGCGCAGCACGCGGCGCGGCAGATGATCGAGCGGGGGACGCGGGGGCGGATCGTCAACGTCAGCACGATCGGCGCGCACGCCTGCCATACGGACGCCGCCGTCTATGACAGCGCGAAGGGCGCGGTGGAGACGATGACGCGCAACATGGCCTATGAGCTAGCGCCCCACGGGATCGGGGTCAACTGCGTGATCCCGGGCGCGATCGCCGAACGACCGGGCGCGTCCGACCGGCCCGAAGCATGGGAGAACGCGCGGCGGAACATCCCCCTGGGGCGGCTCGGCCGGGCGGAGGACATCGCAGCGGCGGTCCGCTTCTTCTGCCTGCCGGAGACAGAGTTCACGACCGGGCAAGCGCTCCTGATCGATGGCGGCCACAGCTCCTACCTGCATGAGTGAGCCTCGCCTCCAAGCCGGCATCTTCGCCTATCCCTGGGACCTGGCAGACGAAGGGCACGATCTCGCGCTGGGCCGGATCGCGGTGGCCGGGTTCACGGCCGTCAACCTCGCCTGCGCCTACCACGCCGGCAAGTTCCTGCTGCCGCACAACCCGCGACGCCGGGTCCACTTCGCGGAGGACGGCGCGCTCTACTTCCGACCCGAGCTGACCCGCTACGGTCGCATCCAGCCGCGGGTCAGCTCGCTCGTGACGGACCAGGGCGACCCGCTGAGCGACCTTGACCGGGCGCGGCGGGCGCATGGCCTCGACCTCGTGGCCTGGGTGGTCTGCGCCCACAACACCCTCGTGGGGGAGATCTATCCGGACTGCGCGGTCCGCAACGCATTCGGCGACCCGTACCCCCACTCCCTTTCCCCGGCCCACCCGGACGTCCGGGCATACCTGGTCGCCCTCCTAACGGACATCGTGAGCCGGGCCGAGGTGTCGGCGGTCGAGTTGGAGTCACCGGGGTACATGGCGTTCCTGCACGGCTACCACCACGAGATCATCGGGGTGCCGCTCGACGCGGTGCAGCAACGGTTGCTCGCTCTCTCCTTTACGCCAGTGGAGTTGGACCGTGCCCGCGCGGCCGGCATCGACGGGGAGGGGCTGCGCCGCCGGGTTGCCGCGGCGTTGACTGCCTCCTGGGAGCAGGATCCGCCGCCCCCAGGCGAGGAGGGGCGGCCCGAGCCACGGGAGGTTCTCGCCAGCCCGGAGTTGGCCGCTTACGAGCGGCTGCGGCAGGAGATCGTCGCGGAGCTGGTGGCCGAGCTGCGCGATGCCGTCCACACCGCCAGCCCGGGGACGGAAGTAAGGCTCTTCGCCGCGCTAGGCCCAGCCGAGGGGGCGGAGGAACGAGACCAGCGGCTCCTCGACCTGGCGGACGGGATGCTTGCAGGGTACGCGCAGTCGGACGAGGATGCTGGGCGGCGGACACGAGAGCTGCGCGGGTTGATCGACCCGAAGCCGGTCTACGGGATGGTACGGGCGATCGCGCCGGACGCCGTCGATCCAGGACAGATCGCGCCGCGCCTGGATGCCTGGCGGACCGCCGGCGTAGCGGGCATCGATGTCTACAACTACGGCTTGATGACGCTGCCGATGCTTGACGCTGTCGGAGCGGCGTTGCGAGACAATTAGGGGCGTGACGGCCGGGAGACTGAGGATGCGGCGGGGGCCAGCGGAGCGGCACGAGACGAGCACCGAGCGACCGGAGGATTTCGACGCCTTCTGGTCGGCAATCATGGCGGAGGCAGCGACGATTCCGCTCAATCCGTCGCTGGAGCCTGTCCCCCTGCGCTCGACGCCGGAGGTCGATGTCTACGAGATCGGCTACGACAGCCTCGACCGGGTGCGGATCGCCGGCTGGTACTGCCGGCCCAGGGCCAGCTACCTCCCGCCGCCCTATCCCGGACTCCTGATTGTCCCCGGTTACATCTCCGAGCCGACGCTTCCGAAGTCCTGGGCGAAAATGGGCTACGCCGCCGTCGGCGTGGCGCCCCGGGGCAAACTCCGTTCCAATCAACGCTACAACCCCGGTTACCCAGGACTGCTCATCGACAACATCGTCGATCGCCACACCTACGCCTACCGAGGCTTTTATGTCGACGCCTGCCGGGCGGTGGATTTCCTGCTTTCACGGCCAGAGGTGGACCCGGTCCGGATTGGCGTCCATGGCAGCAGCCAGGGAGGGGCGCTGACCGTCACCACCGCGGCACTCCGGTCGGACGCGATCCGCTGCGGCGCCGCCGGGGCGCCGTATCTCTGTGGCTTTATGGACGCCGCCGAGCTGACCCACTCCTACCCGTACGAGGAGATCAACGAGTACCTGCGGCTCCACCCGGAGCGGGAGCCGACGGTCCGGTTGACGGTCGCCTACTTCGACGGGGTGAACTTCGCGCCGATGATCCGCTGTCCCATGCTCGTGTACGTCGGACTGGCCGACGATGTCTGCCCGCCCGAGACGGGCTACGATCTGGTCAAGGCCATGCGCTGCTCGGTGGACCTGCACGCGTACCCGCGCTGTGCCCACGATGCCGGCGTCTACTGGGAGATGCCGAAGATCGAGGCCTTTCTGGCGGAGCACCTGAGGCCAGCGGCGTATACCCTGCACGCCGAGCCGACGGTCGGTTGATCGACGGGGCTTTCAGGGAGTGATACGGGGCCAGATTCTCGCTTGGGATCCAAGCATCGCGCCTGAATGTGTACCGTTGGAACGCTTTATCGGGCAACGCGACAGACCGAGAACACCAGAGGAGTGGGACTGAGGTCATGGCCGAGGACGCACCCGCGACGCGCCCACCAGACTTCGAGGCGTACTGGACGCGTGTGGACGACGAGCTTGCTCGGTATCCAGCAGCTCCCGCCCAGGATTACAACCCGCTGCGCTCGACCGCGTTCGCGGCATCCTTCGACCTCCGCTTGACGAGCATCGGACCGTACCGCATCTTCGGCTTTCTCAGCGTGCCGGAAGGTTCTGGGCCGTTTCCAGCTCTCCTGGTGACCCCTCGCTATGGGAGCGTCAACAACCCGCCGCACGACGACGACCGCCGCCGGTACGTCGTGCTGACGCTCATGCATCGTGGCCAACGCCTCGCCGATCGACCGTTCGCCGCCGCCTTTCCAGGATTGCTCACGGAGGGCATCGAGGACCCAAACGCCTACGTGTACCGCGGCATCATCGCCGACTGCGTGCGCGGAGCAGAGTTCCTCCACTCCCTCCCCGAGGTGGACCGGGACCGCATCGGCATCACCGGGGACGATCTGGCGATCATGACCGCGGCGCGGAGGCCGATCTTCGCCGCCCTCCATGTCCAGACCGCGAGCCTGCTCTTCTACCGATTGATGGAGGCCCGCGCTCGCACCTCCTCATACCCAATTGAGGAGATCAACGACCTGCTGCGAGCGCATCCCGAGCGCGAGCCGGCCGTCGCGCGGACTGTCTCCTACCTGGATCCGCTCCATCATGCGCCAAGGGTGCGGGCGAGCGTGCTGCTCCCCGCCGGTGATCCCGGCGCTCTGGACGGCCCCGAGTGGCTGCACCCCCTAGCCGATGCGCTCGGGGGGCAGACCGAGACGTACGGCGTGACCCACGAAGGCGGCACCGATCACGATTGGATTGATGCCTGGATGGCGCGCCATTTAGGAGTGGACTTGCGGCCTCGCGTCTGGAGGATCGACTGATGGGCGTCTACGACGAGCTTGGTCTGCAACCGGTCATCAATGCCGCCGCCACGCTGACGGCACTCGGCGGCTCTCGCATGCCCCGGCCGATCGTCGACGAAATGGTCGCGGCAGGACGCTCCTTCGTCGATCTCCGAGAGATGCAACTCCGGGTCGGGCGACGCATCGCCGAACTGACGGGCAACGAGGCGGCCTATGCCACGTCGGGCGCGGCGGCAGGCATCGTCGTCGCGGTGGCTTCCTGCATCGCCGGGACGGACCCAGCCAAGATCATCGCCTTTCCCTACCTGGACGGGATCGAACGATGCGAGGTGATCGTCCACAGGAGCCAGCGCAACGGCTACGACTACGCCGCGCGGCAGACCGGCGCGCGGCTGATCGAGATCGGCTCCGCAGCGGCGGATCTTCATCAAGCAATCTCCGCACGCACGGCCTGCGTGCTCTGGTTCGCCGGGGCGCACTTCGCCGAGGGGGCGCTGCCATTGCCGGAGGTGGTCGGCATCGCTCACGAGCGCGGCGTCCCGGTGTTGGTGGATGCGGCAGCGCAGATCCCACCCATCGCCAACCTCTGGCATTTCACCCGGGAGGTCGGTGCCGACGCCGCGATCTTCAGTGGCGGCAAGGGCTTGCGCGGGCCACAGTGCAGCGGCTTAGTCCTCGGTCGACAGGAGATCGTCGACGGCTGCCGGTTGAATGGCAACCCCAACCACAGCATCGGGCGGCCGATGAAGATCGGCAAAGAAGAGCTTGCGGGGCTCCTCGCGGCCGTGGAGTGGTCGCTGGATCAGGACGAGGGGGCGATCCTCGCCGGCTACGAGAGCACGGTGCAGGGTTGGAGCGCCGGACTTGCCGGCATCCCCGGCGTAACGGTAGAGCGCGGCTACCCGAGCGAGGCGGGGCAGCCGCACGGACGGGCCATTGTCCACTTTCAGCCACCCTGCCCCTGGACGCGCGACGAGGTTGTGAAGGCTCTTTGGGAGGGCGAACCCTGTGTGGCCGCCGGTGTTCCCCACGGGGTGGATGACGCGATCGCGCTCAACCCGCAGACGCTAGAGGCAGGCGAGGAGGAGATCGTCCTGGCCAAGCTCCAGGAGATATTGGCGGGTGTGCCCGAGCGGCCGGAGGCCGCGATTCGCTAGCGCATCCCGCCACGCGGGCGACGGCAGCAGGATGGAGGGATCATGACCCCAGAAGAGCGGCTCAAGGAGATGGGCATCGAACTTCAGGAGGCAACGAGCTTCCACCCTGCCATGGCGGTCGGGGTGATCACCGGCAATCTGCTCTACCTCTCCGGCACGACGCCACCGGACCGGCCGGACAAGCAGTGGCGGGGCCGGGTCGGCGAGACTTACACCGTCGAGGAGGGCTACCAGGCGGCAAGGGAGTGCGCCATCCAGCAACTAGCGATGGCGAAGACGGTGCTCGGGGATCTAAGCCGGATCAGGCGCGTCGTGAAGGCGCTGGGAATGGTGAACTCTCCTCCCGGCTTCAGTGACCACCCGCGCGTCATGCACGGCTACTCCGAACTGATGCATGAGGTGCTGGGCGAGCGGGGCGTCCATGCACGCTCGGCCGTCGGCATGCAAGGCCTTCCCTCCAACGCCCCCATCGAGGTGGAGACCATCTTCGAGATCGATTAGGGGCAGAGGGAGAGGCGGGGTCGTCATCCTCGCTCCTTGCCGCGGCGACCACCATTCAGGGGAATGCTCTCTACCTGCTTATGGCCTGTCTCAACCGCAATTCGTCGGAAGGGTTGCCCGTTCCGAGGGCGATAAAATCTCCGGGTCGGGAGATGAATCCCCCTGCTCACCCCAGGACCCCCTCTGGGGATGAGCACGGGGGCAGTCACGGACGATCATGCAGCCAACTAGAGTCCGTATTACCGATCGGGCGCTGGTGCCGAAGCCTGCTCCGCCCGCCAGCGCTCGAAGTCGGCTTCGATGTCCCGCGGCCAGACCGAGACATCGATTTGGCCCGAGGTGTAGGTCCCTTCGTGGAGGCGCTGCTTGCCAAAGACGTCGCGCTGGCGCACGTCCTCCGATGTCTCGACGACCTCCTGGGCAAGGTGGGGTGGGACGAAGGTGATACCTGAGGGAGTACCAAGCACGATATCGCCCGGGAGCACGGTCGCGTTGCCGATCCGAATCGGCACGTTGACACCGGTTAGCGTCACCTCGGCGATCGCCGACGGATCGATGCCGCGGCAGAAGACGGCGAAGTCGACCAGTTCGTTGACTCGCTGAAAGTCACGGATGCTGCCGTGGATGACGATGCCGGTCTTGGTTCGCGCACGGGTGGCCGTCGCCAGGTTGTCGCCGATGAAGGTGCCGTCGCGAACTTTGCCAAAGAGGTCGACCACTAGCACGTCGTTCTCCGTCAAGGTGTCAATCACCCAGGTGTTCTGGCCGCCGCTCCGGCCTTCGGCCTCACCGGCTGCCTGAACCACCTCGTGCAGGTCCGGCCGGAGCGGCACCATCATCGCGGTCACGGCGCGACCGACCAGCGTCACCTCCGGGTGGAGGTTGAGCCAGTTGCCCTCGAACTGGTACCGGTAGCCGTGCCGCTTCTCGACGACGCCCCACGCCTCGTCGTTCGTCACCGCCCGCATCCGCTCGATCAGATCGTCGGGCACCTGCGGTCGCCCGTCGGCTGCCCGCTCGCCTGACCATCTCGGCGTCAACGCCGCAACCCGCTCCGGTGCGTTGAAGATCATGCCGGTGACTCCCCCTCCATGCTGCCCCGGACCGTGGGCCATCGCTGCATCATACCCGGCCCTGTGACGGCATCACCGACAGGAGTCGATCACGGAATGGGTTGGGTATGATACCGGCCCTGCCAGCGGGGGCTCGACGCCGTCAGGCACGTCCCGCTGTCACGTCCCGGGTGCGCTGGTCAATCCAGCTTACGAGGAGGAAAACACTGATGGCCGTTGACGTGACACAAACGATCCTCGACCTCGGCCTGCCGGACCAGGCGATCCAAGCGGACGATCTGCCCTGGGTGCCCCAAGGGGATCGCGTCTGGTTCAAGCCGCTCCGGTTTGACCTCGCCAATGGGCGGTGGGTCAATCTGCTGAAGGTGACCGGTCAGGGGAAGGTCAACCGGCACCGCCACGCGGGTGGGCAGGTCCTCGGGTTTGTCACGCAGGGATCGTGGCGGTACCTGGAGCGGGACTGGGTCGCCCGGCCCGGCACCTTCGTCTACGAGCCGCCCGGAGACATCCATACGCTCGTGGTCGAGGGGGCGGAGGAGATGCAGACCCTCTTCCTGCTGGAAGGGGTGATTCAGTACCTCGACGACGACGACAACGTCATCTCGCAAGATGACGTGTTCACGAAACTGGAGCGCTATCTGGCGTACTGCAAACGCGAGGGGATTGAGCCCAAGGACCTGCGGTTCTGATGAGGGGCAGCCAGCGGTGATTCTGGACGCTTTCCGGCTCGACAACCGGGTGGCGCTCGTCACGGGCGCGGCCCGGGGACTCGGTCAAGCGCTGGCCATCGGGCTCGCCGAAGCCGGGGCGGACGTGGTGGTCCTCGACCGGTTGCCGGTGGAGGAGACCCGAGCACGGGTCGAGGCAGTAGGCCGCCGCTGTTTCGGGCTGGAGCAGGATCTACGGGACGTGAGTGCCGCGAGGGCTGCGGAGATCGTGGCTGGGTGCGCCGCGGAAATGGGCGGTCTCGATATCCTGATCAACAATGCCGGCGTGATCCGGCGGACGCCGGCGCTGGAAGCCACGGAGGAAGACTGGAGCACGGTCCTCGATATCAATCTCACGGCAGCCTTCCTCCTCAGCCAGGCGCTGGCCCGTCATCTCGTTGCCGCTGGGCGTGGGGGAAAGATCGTCAATGTGGCCTCAGTGCTCTCCTTCCAGGGCGGCATCTTGGTGCCGGGATACACCGCGGCCAAGAGCGGGTTGGCCGGCCTGACGAGGGCGCTCGCGAACGAATGGGCGCCTCTCGGGATCAACGTCAATGGCATCGCACCCGGCTATTTGACCACCGAGCTGACCGCCGGGCTGCGCTCCGACCCAGCCCGGCACGATGTGGTGCTGGCCCGGATCCCGGCCGGTCGGTGGGGCGAGCCGGCTGACGCCCAGGGCGCGGTGGTGTTTCTCGCCTCCGAGGCGGCGGCCTACCTGCACGGGACCATTATTCCCGTCGACGGTGGCTGGCTCACCTGGTGAGCTAGAGAGTCGGCCGGTCGGGCGCGGGCTGCAACATCATTGGATGAACGTCGAACCCGTTCGCGGCCGGTCCTCGCCGGGCCAGGTTGGGGTCGTCTTGATGATGCGGCACGGCGCACGATGTGACGTGCTTGCTGGCTCAAGGAATGGGGTAGCGCGCGCGTCCCTGGCGAGCAAGCAAGCGAAGGGGAGGGACGGATGCCGTTCAATGTCAAGAAGCGCGGCAAGCTGACCTACTACTACCAGGGTGATCGGCCGACCCTGTCGGCTCTCGTCACCGAGGACCTGGCGGACGGTGACCTCAAGATCCACTTCGCGGGACTCACCGGCGGGTACTCGGCCCAAAACGTCCTCAACCGGGACGAACTGGTCTCGATGGACCCGCATCGGGAGATTCCTCTGGTGTTCGAGAGCTGGGAGCACTGGCTGCGGGAAGCGGGGATCTGCGAATCGCTCCGGGACGTGGACTTCCTTGAGATCCACGCGTTCGGCTGCCAACCCAAGAGCCCGAGCCCAATAACTGACCCGAGCGGCTACGCCGCGGAGCAAGACCGTCTTCGGACCGCCTACGCTGAAGCCTACAGCGGATACTTCGCCGAGCATCTGCCTGACAATGGCGTGCCCTGCCGGTTCACGGTCCAGGTGGTGGACGTGCCGGACAAAGCGGCATCGTACGAGTTCTACGGGACAGCGCTGCTCCAGCGTTCGCTCCAGCAAGGCGAGGGGTAACACAATCGTGCCAGCTTCACCTGAGTGCGGCGTCCCTGATCTGCTGCTGAAGGGCGGCCACGTGATTGACCCGATCAATGGCATCAACGGACCTGCGGACGTGGCCATCAGCGGGGGACGGGTGCTGGCGGTCGCACCAGACTTGCCGAGCGACGGCAGAACGGTGCTCGATGTGACGGGCCGCTACGTCACACCCGGCATCATCGACATGCACGCCCACGTCTTCCACACGCACCGGCGCTCCTCGCTGTCCCTTGAGCCACGCGTCAATACATTCTCTTCAGGGGTCACCACCGTTGTTGACGCGGGGACATCCGGCTGGCGGGACTTCGCGGATTTTCGCGCCGAGGTGATCGACCAGGCCAAGATCCGGGTGCTGGCCTACGTGAACATCGTTGGTTCCGGCATGCTCGGGGAATGGGAGCACGATGTCCGCGAGATGCGCCCGAAGCTGGCGGCAGCGATGGCTGAGGAGCACGGCGATGTGGTCGTGGGGATCAAGACGGCTCACTACTGGGCCAAACGACCCTTTGATGCCGACCATGCGCCGTGGGCGGCGGTCGACGCTGCCATCGAGGCCGGAGAGCTATCAGGTCTCCCGGTCATGGTCGACTTCTTTCCCTGGCTGCCGGAGCGGCCGTATCCCGAGCTGATCCTCAAGAAAATGCGGCCGGGCGATATCCACACCCACGTCTTTGCCCAGCAGTTCCCGATCATCGATGACCAGGGCAAGGTTCATGATCACCTGTTCCAGGCGCGGGAGCGTGGGGTGATTTTCGACCTGGGCCACGGCGCGGCCAGCTTCTGGTTCCGCAATGCGGTGCCGGCGATTCAGCAGGGATTCGTGCCGGACTCGATCAGCACGGACCTCCATACGGGCAACGTGAACGGCCCCGTCATCGACATGCTGACCACGATGAACAAGGTTCTGAACATGGGGCTGAGTCTGGAGGACCTCATTGCCCGATCGACGGTAGCGCCCGCGCGTGAGATCGGCCGGCCGGACTTGGGAACGCTTAACCCAGGGGCCGAGGCCGATGTGGCGGTGCTGGCGATGGAGGAGGGAGATTTCTCGTTCGTCGACTGCGGAAAGACCCGGCTCAACGGGCGCCGACGGCTACGGTGCGTGCTGACAATGCGGGCCGGTGAGATCGTCTACAACCCGGAGGGGCTCGGGCTTCCTCCCTGGCAGGATGCCGCGGGCACGGCCTGAACGCGCGGCGAATCCGCGGCCAGGGCCCATCTGAGCCAGAACGAGTCCGTCTTCATCGACCCGCACCCAAACCTCACGGCGCGTCAACGGTGTTTCGCCGGGTAGGGGCGCGGGCGAGGCATGCCTCGCCCCACCTGTGCCAACTAAATC